>CAYHNT010000016.1:0-23255 GCA_964358055.1 uncultured archaeon
AAATAGTGAATGCTACCTCCATCGCCATGAAAGGAACACTCGCCGCGCTCATGGGTAAAAGCAAAAGCATGAGCGCCATTACACTCATGCATCAAATTCAGACGCACGAAATAATGGAACACGTGGAACGAATCGTGGAACCGGAGAATGGACTCCTTATTCGCGTATGGAAAACAATTGAATCACTTGAAAAAAGTTTAAATGAATTGGAACAACACGAAAAAATACTTTCAACGAGTGCAAGAACCGAAATAGTTGAATTAGAAGAACAAATGGAGAAACAACAGAAAGAAATGAACTATTTGGAGTATGCCCATGAACGAATGAAAGGATGGGAAGAATTCGAAGGAGTCGAACTCACATTTCACTCAGGACAAGAGCAACCTTTGCACGCGCTCAAACAAAAAATAGAAGCATTAGAGGATGCCCGCGTCATGAAAGACGCCCCCATCGGTAAACGCATCGCCCAATGGAGAGAAATGGAACGTGAACGGAATGAAATTAAACAGAAAATAATGGAAAACAACTCCACCATTCAAACCACTCTTCAACTGTGCCAAAATAGAGCAGAAAAAGACATTCAGGATGTAAACAAAACCATGGAGGTCATGGAAGAATGTACCTACTGGCTAGAATGGGTTGACGCAACTGTATTGGAGGGAATTTCAGCCCAAGGAATCAGCTACGCCATCAAACTCCAGCAGTGTGTGGACACCCTCCATGCATATGAAGATGCACTAAACGTAGAACAAACCCCTAGTGAATGGTTTGAAATGGGATTTGAAAGCGCAAGCGTGGAAGCATGTGAAAGCGCACGAATGAGTGCAGAGAATGAATATGAAACTAATCCAAACGTGCAGGAAATACACCAATATGAAGAAGAAATTGGAAATCAAATCAACACACTCGAATATGCTAGCATCGCATTGAACTGGAAAGAGAAAGAAGCAGAGGAGTTTGTGAAAAAAGCAATCCAATTAGTGAATCCGAGCCAGCCATTAGTTGAACATGAACGCGAACAAAAACAGTATGCACTCCAAGACACATCAAAAGAGGGAAACAAATGGATCAATCACATGATGCAGTATGCAGGAGGAAAAATAACATGGAATATTGCACATGAAAAAGCAGTGGAAGCAAACAAACCCTATACGGTTGAATGGATTGGAACCCTCACGAATGTCTGGGGAAAAGGAACCAACACCCCATTTCTGATTACACTCCCTAATCCGGGAATGGAAAAATTTACAGAAGCAAATATCCCCTTGAGCGTGGATGTTATAGGAGACACTCTACTCGTGGAAGGAATATTTCTCCCAGGTCACAATATCACACTTCGTGGAATCGGGAAGAATGTGATTATTGAGTCCACTCATGAGAGTAAAATAAGCTTGGTAAGCGGAAATAGTGCCGCAATTGAAGAAAAAATAAGCATTAGTGCCCATGCAACCCCTATTTTGCTTGACTGGAAATGGAAAACTCCATCAGGAACAAACCCAGGAAACGTGAATATGTACTGGAATGGTGAATTACTTGAGCATCAGATTACAGGAGGAAATATTCAAGCAGAAATTCCCATACAACAGAAAGAAAATGAGATAATCATGGCATATGAGAACACAAATGCGATTGAGATACACACCGAACTCTACTCACACACCAAAGAGTGGGGATATGTACGTATGATATACCACGCGGAAGTGAAAAATAATCTGGACCAGGAAGTAAATACGATTATTTCAACCGGAATTGCAGGAGACCCTGTTATTATTCAATCCATTGCAGCCACGAATGAAAATGGGGAAAAAATAGAACACCAATTGAGTTTGATTGGAGGTATTCTCCTCAAAGGACAACTCATTCCACCCAAATCAACCAAAACATTTTTCGTACAAACCACCATGCTCGAAGGAGCAGAGGAATGGAATAGTCTCGTGGAACGAATGATCATGGATATTGATATATTAATGCAAAATAAAAACAATTCAATCACACTCGAAGCCGTGCAACTCAAAAATCAACTAACCCAAATATACAACGAAAAAAACAACATTGAATTGTCCCAGAAGCTCATTGTAATACAACATCGCGTGGAAGAATTGACAAGGAAAGCAGAAATGGAAGAGGAAAACCAAGTGCAGAAAAAGAATAACACACAACCTGAAACAAAACTACTCGAAAATGAAGAAATCGTTGAAAACCATTTGAAAACAATGAATACTGAAAAAGAAAAAAGCGAGCATGTGAGTGTTTTAATCAAACAATATTCAGAAGAACTGTCCATTGGTTGTGAAAAATTGAAAGAAGTAAATTATACCTGCCCCTTGAGCATGGAGCAACTTCAATTACTAAAGAAACAAGTCACTGAAAATGAAAACGCCCTCGTAAAATGGATAAAGAAAATGGAAAAGTTGCCCGAAGAACAAAAGATAGTAGAGTGGAATACTATTCAAAACGAATTCTACACACTAAGTGAAAGCAACCAAAAAATACGAGAGCAAATGGAAAATGCGAGAAATATAGTAGAGGAAATGGCGAGCAAAACACTCGCACAACTTAAACACGAAACAGTAAATGAAAATAAAGAAGAAATACGAAGCGCCTTGGAGAAAGCAGAGGTGGCATGGGAGAAAAAAGAGTTTGGCAAAACCATCTTTGTTGCACAGAACGTACTGAATTATCTTAAAGGAAATAGAGCAACTGGACTTGCTTCGTTGCCCGGAATGGCGTGGCCGCTCGTTGGAGTTGTAATTATTGGAGTGGGAGTATTTGGATATAAGGAATGGAAGAAAAAAGAAACGAAGCCTGTCACTCCAAAAAAAATTCAAAAAGGAAATGCTATGTGGCAGAATGGAAAGGATAGAAGGGATAATTTCGTGTCAACGCACCCGCCCACGCGAGAGGTGTTCCTACAATCAGACACAAGAACATTAGCACTAAACACCCGTACGCTGCGAGAGGCGCCTGTGTGGAATGAAGGAGCGACTGGCCCTGTAACGCAGAAGAAAAAAGCGCCACCACAAAGAGCAACACCACACTCACAAGCAAAGGAGTAAGCGTAAGTAAGAGCGTTCGACCTGGCCTCCATTCGTCGCGTGCGATGATGGATGCGAAACCAAACGAAAATAATACAATTAAAGGCAAGCGAAAATCAGCAAAGAAAGACAAACCCAAATAACTTACTGCAACAAGCGTTGGAGAAACATACCACTCATTCGTGCGCATCACGAACCCTCCACGTTGACGGGCATTAAGTAAAAACCGTCCGGGTACTGCGCCTTCACGTATGGATTTTCATTTGAAAGTTCCTCTGCAGGAACATACGTGAATTCGTTCTGCACAAATTCGGGAAACGTATTGAATTCAGTCAGAGTATTCGTGGTGGCATTGAGAATGATGACCACATCCTGGTCAGTGGATTCAGGATTATGAGCAAATTGAATCGAGTTTCCGCCCGGCAACAACAACCCCACGCGACCCGATTGTTCAATCACGGCTTGTGGACTATCTGCGAAAAGATTTTCCATCGCACGAGTCACCTTTCCAATGAAAGGATTGTAGTTAGAAGTAAGCGACCCCGTGACGAGAGCGGTGGGCGAAAGAGAAGGCATCAAAAAATGCACCGCGGCAACTCCTACAATAATCAAAATGACTATTCCCATGGTGATGCGGTTGAATTCCATGACAAAGCAGAAGGAAAACCGCTATTTAAGGGTAGTGAGAGTAGAAAGGAAAACAAAATAGAAAAAAAAGAAATGAACCAAAGCAAGCCGTTTAATTTTGAACGACTTGTTCGGTCTTGGGTCTGCGGAAATTAGCGTAGGGACGAAATTTAGTTTTAGTCCAGGCTGTAGGCTGCTTGGAGCGAAGCTTAAACTCTTCTTCCAACAACTTTAGACGCAATTCCTCGGTGACTTCGACTTTCATGGGAAACCCCCTCTTGGTTGTGTGCTATTCCAAACGCCGCAAAAATTGGCTCTATTTACGGCGCCTGTTAAAAAAAATCTAGGAATACATAATGGGTCCTTTCTTCTATATAAGCATTACTAGATGGGATTTAAGCCTGGTGATTAGAGGGTTTCGGCTTCCAATCGGGCTCGATATTTTAAATGCCAGGCCAGGAAAGTAGGATATGCGTACCCTCCAAAACAAGAAGAGGCCCGAAGGAAAGATCAGCAAACCAGAGGATCGGATATGGAAAGAGCAGTTCGACCAGCTGACCAAGGACGATCACCTGGAAAAGCTCCATTTGCTTGGACTAGATGACGAAGAAGCCGAGGTTTTAGTGGAAGACTTTGAAGAAGTAAAGAAAGGAAAGAAGGGAAAAGTGCTTCAAGAACTCGAACAGGAAGCTGGAAGCGCCACTACCGAAGAAAATTCTCAAGAAAAAGAGTAGCATTTTATCCTGCAAAACGTTTAGTAGGACATGCAAGAAGATAATCCTATTTTATTGACACCTAATCTTGAAACGAATTTTCCACTTCAGAAAACACCATCTCTTCCTGCACAAGAACCAGACTTAATTATACAAACACCCATTGCGCCCAAACTTTCGGAGGAACAACTCAAAGTGTTGAAACAATTTAAACAAGAGTTGATGGTAACAGGTTATTCCGCACGCACAACGAAGATGTACATGATCTATGTGCAAAAATTATTGGAACACACCCAAAAAATGCCCGCGTACATCGACAAACATGATATGATTGGTTTTCTTGCGAGCGCGAGAGAGAAGAATGTATCTAATTCTACGTTAGCGTTGATGCATTCCGCCGCAAAATTCTTTTTTGAACAACATTTAGGAATTAAGATGCTGGATGAGGTAAAAATACCCAAGAAAGCAAAAAAATTGCCCAGCGTGCTTACTGTTCCAGAGTTACGAGAAATATTCAAACATACTCATCCTGGGAGAAACCGATTGTTATTGCAATTCATCTACTCAACTGGCGTGCGTGTGAGTGAAGCCGTGAAAATGAAAATACAAGATGTTGATTTTACCAACGAAACCGCCATGGTAAAGAGTGGAAAAGGAAACAAGGACCGCATAGTGGTACTTTCGCAGAAATGGAGTACCTTCATCAAAAAATATTTGAAACGCAAGAAGACACCCAGTGAGTATCTTTTTTCAAAGAAAAATGGAAAACCCATCTCAACTGACACCGTGGAGCGAATCATTCGTCATGCGAGTAAAAGAGCAGGAATTATCAAACGAGTTACACCACATGTTTTACGCCATAGCTTTGCCACTCACATGTTGGAAAGCGGAGAAAACATCCGGAAGATCCAATTATTGCTAGGACATGCCAACCTATCAACAACATCCATCTACACCCATGTCAGTAATGAAGAGCTCAAGAAAGTCCAAAGTCCTTTGGACCGCATGTAAAATAAAAAAAAAGTTCGCACCTTTTTCCCTAAAATTGACAGTTATGTATTAAGAAAATACATAATTAGTACTTTGTTGAAGATGTCCCCCCTCACTTCCACTATTCACGCGAAAAAATGATACACGTGTGTTGGAAATGGATCATTTTGTTTGTTTCTAGGAAAACGAAAAAGTAGGTGCACAAAAAAAATTAGGAAAACGTTATTTGTTCAAAAATGTACACAACATTTATATACAAAATTCGGGTTCTATGCTGTACTTGATTTTAATCAAATTCAAGGGGGATTTAGAATGACTGTACGCCTATCAAAACTATTCGGAATGGACATTTACACAGATAATGCAGAGTATAAGGGAAAAATATTCGATTTGGTCATCAACCTTGAAAAAGGTAAGATTGAAACCATGACCACAGAACCTTTGAAAGTTCGCACCAAGCAGGAAGCTCGTAAAATTATTTCAGAGAAGAGCATCCCCTACATGAACGTGCTTTCAGCCAAGGACATTTTGTTGGTGGGTACCCGTGCTCGTCCTCAAGTTGAGGAAGAAGAGCCTGCTCAAGCACCCGCTCGACGTCCGGCTTATCAGCCCTATGTTCGACGCCGTTAGTGTCTAAAAAATTCAACGAAATTCAAAACAAATAAATAGTCCTTATGTCTTATCTAGCAACATAAGGACGTAATATTTCTTCATTCCAATAATAGTGGAAGTACAGGGGGCCCGTGCATGACCAAAGTTTACTATATTCAATACAAATTCATTCTTCCAGATTCAATCAAACATTCAACATATACCTATCAAAAGCTATTCCGAGCTATCTATGGTTATACGCAAAACGTAACGAAATCGAACGGAAAGGTGTACCACTACCATCGACGCGGGGTTCTATCGGACGCTCCTTATATTCGTCCGGGTAAGAATGCAGTCATCATCCACCCTTCTGTTTTTCCTAAGATCAAACAATTCTTTGCTACGGGTCAAAATCCTTCCCATAATTGGCGCACTAAAGGGGATTGGAAAGCGGTGTATTACATGGATGAAAAAGAGCTTTCGGATGATAAAGTAGCTGCTGCCGTAGAAGACTGGCTAGAACGTAGTTACATAACAACAAATGAACGTTATCCTACTAAATTAACGGATGAAGTGAGCACAATCTTGGACAAGCATAAACTTAATGATCCGGTCGAGGATAGCAAAAAACAACATGTTCTTCGTGAGGTTCAAACCATCGTTTCTAACGAATGGTTCAAGTCCCACCACCCTCACTCACAAAAGTTAACTGAATTCAATGAAAAAGTTAAACTATTGCGGGCGTTGTAAGGGTTTAGCTGTTTCGAGTTCTCTTTCTTCTTCAGCTAGGCTAATCGCGTGGAGCATACTTTTCTTTCTCCACCTCATTTTTCCACCTAACATACTGGCTTCTAACAATCCTGCATCAACTAGGGTCTTGAGGTAGGGGTAAAGACTTCGTTCATTCTGATAGCGTGCACCGAATAACTCATTCACTCGGTTCAGTATCTCTTCCATTGTAACCCACTCCTCAAAGTCAAGTGCCTTTGTGATGTGGAACGCTTGAGTACCCTCACGGAATGTCAAGTAGTCCCATACATTAATGACTTTGTGCTGGGCTATCTCTCGTTCCATTGGAGTATTAACACTCTTATTCAATGTTTGATGACTGTTAATGGGCTCATTATTGTATGTGCTCTCAGTTCCACGTTCACCTTCTGCCCAGTCTTGTATGGACTTAAGGCTCCTAAACACACTTCTTACAATCCTTTTGAACATGGTAATGATGGTAATGATAGTAATTACTTAAAAACATTACGGTAATTACTAGTAATTACCAAAACACCCTTAATCATGAGCAACACAATCAGTAATTACGTGTATTGTTAACATTTGGGAGTGTTTTTGACAAGTGAGTGATTGAAGTGAGAACATCAATAGTCAAAAGATAAGAAAATGTTAATATTGAGGTGATTTTGATGCAAAAAACCAAGAATGAGGGACGAAATTTCGGTAAAATACACCAAACATTACATTTAGTGAATAATGAGACACAGAAAAAGGGCGTTTTCCCTGGATATTATTCAGCGTAGATTAAGTGAGAAATAGGGAATAGCGGGGGAAGGATTTGAACCTTCGATCTTCGGGTTATGAGCCCGACGGGCACTCCAGGCTGCCCTGCCCCGCTTTATTCACGTTAATTAGTGGTAACTTTATTGGTTATTATTTAATGAATAATCAGCTTTTAATCTTGGTTCCGTTCTTTTTTAATAAAGGGTGGTTGTCCAAGATTGTGTGATTATAAGGTCTTTTGTAACTCCGTCAGCTCCGTTTTGAGTTCTTTGATTTGTCCTTGAATGTCTTTCATTCGTTTCTTTCCATTCACGGGACCCATCATTTCGCCGCATTCGGGGCATCGAAATTCATACTGTGCTGCAATCTCAAAGGGTGTTTCTTCGCATTCTTTTTTGCACAAAAATATTTCGTGGCTGCTATCAAATTGTGCTTTTACTTCAAGCTTCTGTAATTGTTCCGCCTGTTGTTCTAAAATCAGTTCTGCAATTCTTCGTTGTTTGATTTCCCACGTATAGGTATACCATCCTGAATTCTTGTTTTTGGCTTTATTGTAGCAGGCAATTCCCCGATAGTGTAAGCGATTGAGTATGCTTCGTATTTCGGTGATTTTCAGGTGTTTCATTTCCTGTTCAATATCTTGATCCAAGCATTTTCCATTTTTTTCGAGGCAGATTCGGACTACCTCTGCCGCATCGTTTCCCCCTACGTTCTGCAAGAAAGAGTGTGTGATTTTGAACGCGAGAATGGTGGGGGTTTCGGGCATACTATTTTGTTACGCTCGCTTAGCCATTTAAACTAATTCGCATGGAGGACCTTTTTGCCTCGTTTTTGGGGAACTATCTTCGTCAAAGCTCCTTTCCAGGACAATGTTTCCTCTTTTCCTTCATTCAATTCATGAAGAAATACTCCTAATGCGGCTACTTCGCTGTGGGGTTGGCGCGTGATGCTTATGTTGTAGTCCGCGAGTTCGTACATTTCTGCAGGGACTTTGTTTGCTCCGATTACTACCAGTATTTTTTTTTCTTTTCGTATTTCGTCTATTTTTTCCTGGGGTGATTCTCCATACATCGTCAAGTGAACAATCGTCCATCCTTCTTTTTTCATTTTTCCAATTTCTTTAATGAGGTGGGGTGAATAGTTCACTTCGAATTTTCCTCCGAAGGCTTTGTTGATTTTGTCCACTGTTTGCTCTATCTCATTGCTCTGGTCTTCATCCAGGATTATTTTCTCGGCTCCAAACGCTCGTGAAACTAGCGCACAGTGTGTGGTGATGCGTAGGTCGCGGTACGCTCTTCCGCTGAGTCGTGCGACCGTGACGGGTATTTGTTTTGATTTAGCTTGTTTCATGGTAATACGGTCAATTGGAGGTTGGCGAGTCCGTCTTCAGGGAAGAACGTGTTGTCAACAGGGTAGTATTCAGCTGGGTTCCATTCTACTTCGGGGTTGGGTGGGGTAGCTAATACTGTAATGTAATAGGTTCCGGGTTCCACGTTCTCATTGATGGTTCCTCGTAGGTGGATGCGTTCAACCCATCCTTTTTCAAATACGGGGAAGCTTTTTCCTAAAAAGAAGGTGTTGGGGCTGAAGTCAATAGTGATGTTGGCATCCGGTTCAATGTCATAATGAAGTGATCCTGCTTGTCGTGCCGTCACCCCCCATGATGATCCTACGAATAAGTAGGTGGAAAATTCTTTTTTTCCCGGTGGCAGTGCGGTAATTTGTTTGGCTGGAGTTCCAATCAGTCCCATGCTAAATTGAAGGGTCGCGGGTGCTTTCACCCATGCGTTAATTCCACTTGTACTGAATGTTGGGTAGAATTCGGGTTGTTGGTACGTTTCTTGTGATATCCATCCTAGGCTTTCGGAGTTTCCGTCATACATCCAGTTTTTTTCTTCTTCATAATCGGGTGGGGGTGTATCCAGTTGGTCAAATATGCTGTTTTCGCTGTCGAGTTGGTAGTTTTGGGCAAAGAATTGTTGGCTCTCGTATTTTGTTTGTCCGTTTGCCTGCGCGTGTTTTTCAAAAATAGTGTGTACGTGAATTTGGTTGAGGTTTATTTCTATTACGACCGGGGTGGGTTTTGCTTCCTGTACGCATCCTAGTCCCAGTATGAGGACCAGAATGGTGGTCATGATGAAGGGTTTCATGTGTTTCATCCTCGAATATTGGTGATGGTGTGAAATAAATACCCGTTCTCTCTCGTTTACCCATGTCTAGGGGTCCTTTTCGTCTCCGTGCCCTATGGGGTTTGGCTCTTCTTCTGCTTATCCTTACTCCTGTCTGGGTGGCGGCTCAGGAGGAGCGTGCGTTAGAGGTTAATTCTCTTCTCCTCGTGTCCCTTGTTTCTCCTTTGGACCAAGACATTGTTTCGGGTCGCGTAATATTCATTCTTTCCGATCTTTCTCCTTCGATTACGGGGGTAACGGTTCGTTTGTCTGCTGACCCAGTTCTTCGTCTTTCTTCTCCTTCTTGGTCTGGGGAATGGGATTCTTCTCAAGTTCCGAATGGGGAGTATGTTTTTTCTTTTGATGCGTGTGTGGGCGATCGTTGTGTGTCGGATGTGCAAACCATTCGTGTGCGTGTGGATAATTCTCTTATTTCCCCCATCCCTGATTCGTCTTCTTCCGGTTATCGCGACACTCCTGTTCAGCCAGTGGATGATGTTCCTGATGAAAAGACTTTTTTTCTTTTTTCTCCTTCTGAGTTTTCATTAGTGCAAATTCATCTCCCTTCTCAGGATGCAGTGTTGTTCCGTTCTTCGGGTGATCCTTTAGAGTTGCGTGAAGGGGAATACGATGCTTCGATTCAGTTTCCTTCTCATATTGTTTCTTCCGTTTTTATTCATGGTTTTGATTTTTCTCACGATGGTCAATTAGCTTCTCTTTCTCCTGTTTTACAAGGGGGTATTATTTCCTATCGCGATGTTTCCTATCCTATTTCTTCTGCGTATTCTCTTTCTCTTGGTTTTTCCAGTGAGGAAGTAGGGGTTTCTCTTCCCGCGGGCTCGGATCGAAGTCTATTTTATTGCACGCGGTTTGATTTCCTTTCGAACGTGTGCCAGGTCACCTGGTCTCGTTCTCCGGTTTCGGATGGTTCGTTTTCTTTTTCTTTCACTTCTCCTCACGTCGTGCTGGCATTCGTTCCTGGTATCCGGGATGTTCCGCTTCCTTCGTTCCATGATATTACCTTCTCTTCTATTTCAGGGGATGCGTTTTTTGGTCGTTCAGGGGAGGAAACGCTGGGTCCTGTACCTGCGCTTCAATCGTATTCGATTCCTGCGGGAAATCATTCTGTTCGTCTTGAGTTGACTAATTTTCCTTTTTCCACTCTGCGTTTCGTGGATGTGGGGGTGGATAAAAATGGGGTCTTTTTCTCGGCTCAGCCGCTTCCATTATCTCTGTTGCCTCGTGCTTCTCAAATTTGGTCGATGGGGTTGAATTTTTCTTTTTCTCGCAGTTCTCTTCGTTTGTCTCCTTTGTCGGATTCAAATATTTTTTCGTGTGCTTTTTTCAATAATCTTTCTTCTTTGTGTGAGTCGTGGGTTCCTTTTTCTTCTCTTTCTCCGGGTCGAAATATTTTGGCTTTTCTTCCTCGTGTAGATGGTTCTATTCCCCCTAACACGGTGTTGGATGAAAATTTGGCTTCCATTATTTTGGATTTGCAGCGCTTGCATACCAACAAGCGTTTTTTCAATGCGGATAATTCATTGGATCATTTTCCCGTGTTGAATACGTTGTTTTCGGATGTGGAGATTGATTTGGAGTGTGGTTCCCCTCTTCTTGATTCTATTTCTCCGTCTGTTGCGGATGAAGTAGTAATCCCTTTTTCTCCATCAAACTCCATTCCTTCTGAGTTTTCCGATCCTTCTTCTCTTTCTTTTTACACGAATGGGTGGGAGGATTTTGTTCCCGTTCAACCCGAGTGGAGGCAGAGGGAGGATGTTCTTTCCTGCGATGGTGTTTCGCTTGTTCACTCATTTGTTTCAAATGGTTTTCCCTCTGATACTAATTCAACCATTTTTCTAGGTGCTGCTCGTGATTCCGTCAAGCAGTCCTTGACACTTACCAATGAAACTTCTTCTTGGCAGCGTCGCTTGATCAACATTCGTTTGGTTTCGCCTCATTCTTCTCTTTCTTCCAATACACAATCTTATTTTCCTTCCTCAATTTATTCTTTGGTTCCCTCGTTGATTGTTTTTCCGGATGAAAACAATTTGCTTTCTTCCTATTTCATTTCGGATTCCGTTTTGCGTTTTTCTCAAAATGGGGGGGAGTTGGGATATTATGATTTGGGTGATTTTCTGGTGAATGGTTTTGTTCCCCGTACGGTGGTGCATCAGAAGGGTCGTGAGTCCATTATTGAAACACTTATTTCGGTTTCCCTTCCTCCTTCTTCTTCGGTCGTATTGGATCCGATTTACTCTCTTTCCACAATCACGAATTATTCTACGCGTTGGAATGGAGGTTCTGCGAGCGATCAGGCGGGGAGGAGCAACAATAGTGTTCCTCTCGATAGTAATCAGTCGGATGGTCCTGGGATTGAGTTGGTGAATGTGGACAATGGGGCGTATTCCAACGACCTTCTCATCTCTTCCGTGCGTGCGGATATCAACAGTAAAACCGATGCAGGGGCGCTATACCTCATTCGTAATGTGGATGGGGATTTTGGTAATGCTGATTTGGCATTAGACACTAATTATTCTGTGCGTTGGTCGGGTTCCATGAATTCGCAGTTTTTGGGTTATCCTGTGGAACCGGGCCGTGGTTTCTGGTTGGATGATATTGATGGGAATGGTTACTCCAATGATTTGCTGATGGTTTCTCCTTTTGCTGATTTTAATGGGCAAAATTCGGGTTCTCTTTACATTATCAAGGACATTGATAAAAAATCCGGTTCGTTCGACTTGAATAATACGGCCAACTATGATGCGCGTATTGATGGGAATACGGGAGTCCAATTAGGTTCTTCTCAGGATGCGGATGTGGGGATTCAATTGGTTGACATTGACAACAATGGCTATCGTAATGATTTGCTCGTGACCACTGCCCTTTCGAATCAAGGGGCAACTGCGCGTGGAATGGTGTCTCTTTTCCGGGATATTGGAAAATTATCAGGGATTTCGTCTTTTGGTAATCTTTCGTTTCTGGGGGCGCTGACTGGGGATGGAATCGGCGGTCATGCGGGGGGAGGTCTCGCTGTAAAGGTGGTGAATGCGGATGGTAATAGTTATGCAAATGATTTGTTTATTGGTTCTCCTCGTCAAGGGGCTGGGGATGATGGTGCTCTCTACTTTATCAATGACATCGATAAGCGTCTCGGGGTGAAGGATCTTTCTTCTTCCTCTAATTATACTGCGAAGTGGACGGGTTCGGTTGCGGATGATAAATTATCGTTGAGCGGGGATCGTAATTCCTCGTTTCTCGTGATGGATGTGGATGGGAATGGGGTTTCAAATGATTTGTTTATCATTTGTGGTTTTTGTAATCGCAGCCGTACGGATAATGGAATTGTGTATTTGATTAAGGATTTTAATCAGGTTTCCGGGGACTTTAATCTTACCACCACGCAAAACAATTGCGGTACGTTTCTTTGCTGGTCAGCTGCGTGGACCACGGCGACGAATGGGGATATGATTGGGTACACGAATGGGAGTACGAATGCCGTGCAAATCGTCAACATGGATGGGAATTTGACTGCCAATGATTTAATCCTTTCCGTTCCCTTTGCGGACACCACGCTCGTGGATCAGGGTGCGGTGTACGTGATTTTGGATTCCAATTCCAAATCTGGTTTGCAGAACCTCGCAGTTACCACTAATTATAATGCGCGTGTCCACGGGGGGCGCGTATCTGATTTTATTTCATTTGTGGGTTACGGCGGAGGGGGTGCGCAAGTCATTAATTCGGATGGGAATGCGTATGCGAATGATTTGGTGGTAGGGGGGTCTCTCATTGATGCCGGATCTCCAAATGCGGGGGCCGTATATTTGCTGCGGGATATTCATCTTAATCAGGCTCGTTCGTTTGATTTGAATGGGGACGTAAATTTTAATGCACGCTGGGCGCTTTCCATTACGAATGATTTTTTGGGTGACAGCAACAATTCGGGTCCTGCTATTCAGGTTGTGAATTTGGATAATAATGTCGCGTCGAATGATTTGGTTCTTTTTTCTCCTATGGCGGACGTGAATGGTTTAGTCAACACGGGCGGGGTGTGGGTGGTCAAGGATATTAACACGATTTCAGGCATCAAGGATTTGAATTCATCTTCTAATTATTCGGCGCAGTATTGGGTGCGGAGATCGGGTGAGTTTTTGGGTCACACTGGTTTTGGTGGTCCGGGTGTTCGTGTTGTAAATCTGGATGGGAATGCCACGGCGAACGATCTTCTCATTGCTGATGTCAATGCGGATTATAATTCCATTGATGTGGGCTCGATTTTCATCATACGGGATGTGCATCTCCAGTCGAGTGAGAATGATTTGAATAATGAATCTGCTTATTTTCGTCGCTACGTGGGGGGTAGTGCGGCCGAGGCTCTTACTTCCACGCAGCAGTCTGGCAGTGGTATGTTCATCGCCGACACGGACAATGATATTTTTCCGGATGCTTTTTTTATAGGCGTTCAAGGGGATGCGAATGGCAAATCGGATGCGGGTTCCATTTATCGTATTGAGGATTTGATTCCTTTCACGGATGCAGGGGTCTCTTTTTCGTTTGTGTTGATGCTTCCTTCATCTGGCTGTACGGCCGATCAGGGAAGTACTTCAGGGGGTGCGGATTGTGAGCGTGCGTGGATTTCCGGTTCCTCCACCGCGACTCAGCTTGAGCCCGAGGGTCAAACGGCGGCGAGTAGTGTTCCCTTTTTTCGTTATGATAATCAGAGTTCTACTTTTTCTGATTTCAATATTTTTGTTGATTTGAATGCTGCGCTTCCAGCTGCTATGGTGTTGAAGGCTTCCAATTCGGGGAGTGGGTATCAGGCTTCCTGCAATGGTAATCCGTCAAATAATTGTGTTTCCATCACGAGCACGAAGAAGAGTGTCGGCACGGCCGTTTATACCGCGGGCAGTCTGGATTTGAATGTTTATTTTTGGGCGGATTACACGGCGGCCACTGGGAAAGCGGATCGTAATGTGAATAGTGCTCCTGGTTTCCAGGTGGTGTGAATATGCGTCGTGTTCGTCCGTTTGTTTTTTTCATTGCAGGGGTGGTTGTTTTTTTCGTTTTGTTTTTTTCGTTTTTTGCCTCTTCTCCTTCTTTCATTCCTGTGCAATGTGTTCATGCGGATCGTCTCTCCTATCGTCTCCCTTTGAGTGTGTTTGAGGATCTTCCTTCTTTGCCTGCGTGTATTATTTCTTCTTCTCGTTCCATTGCGTCAGGTGCTCTCACTGATTTTTCTTTTTTTGATTCGTCGTATTATGTGCAGCCTGAATTTTATCCTTCTTTTTTGAGTGAGGGTATTCAGCAGTGGACAACTCCTGTTTCCACTCATTATGGGGCGGTGGGTTTTGGTTCGTTTCCCAATGAGGTGAAAGTTTCTCTTTCTCCAGGTCAAACCAAACATGTTCGTATTTTTTTTCATTCTGGTTTTGGTGTTCGTTCGTTTCAAGGGGGTCGTATTGTTTTGGATTCAGTGAGCAATAATTCGTCTTCTCTTTTTCTTGTTTCATTGGATGAGAATTCGTCGAATGGGTTTTTGCTGGGTCCTACTTTTCCTAAGTTTGATTCTTCCTGGTCTCGTCCCGTGGATGTTTCGTTGACTCTTTTACAGTCGCTCTCTGAAGAAACGGTTCTTACTTTTTCCACGGCTTCTCCTCCTGCTTCTCTTTCTCAATCCTGGTCTTCTTCGCATTCTCGTTATTTTTCCATTACCGAGTTTATGGGTCCGCGTCCTGCCTTTCGTATTGTGGTTCGGCCTTCCTAGAAACGGTGTTTTATAATGCTTTTTCTCGCAGTTTCGTATAGTATTCTCCCTTCGGGGGCCATAGCTCAGCCTGGTAGAGCAACGGACTCTTAATCCGTGTGTCGAGGGTTCAAATCCCTCTGGCCTCGTTGTCTCAATTCCATCGGGTCGTTCGGTGTAGAGTGATGGCTCTGCCATCACTCGTTTGACGCGACTTTCTCTAAAGGCGCGTTCCCGAATCCCTCTGGCCTCGTATACGTTAGGTTAATGTTGAATCCAAGTTTGGTTTCACTCATCCGTCTTGCTTTTATACCTGCAGAATACTGTTGGATTATCGAGGGTGATATTTTATTATGGCTGTGCGTAAAAAAACAAAATCAATGAATGTCCATCCATTATTTGCCATTGTTGCAATTCTTTTAGTGGGTCTTGTTGGGGCTGCGGCCATTTCAAGTACGTCGTCTCCGGCTCCTAATCTGGCTAAAGTGTCTACGGTTTCTACGGCGGGTTCTCAGAATTTTTTGGTGGTGATTTTGGATGATGTAGGAGTGGAGCAGATTGCCGCGTATGCGGAGGGTGCCAATCCTGTCAACACGCCTACCATTAATCAGCTCGCCGCGGAGGGTATGTTGTTTCGCAACGCGTACTCGAATCCTGTTTGTTCCCCTACGCGTTCTAATCTCCAAACGGGTCGTTATGCGTTCCGTCATGGGATAGGACATATTATTCTGCCCACCACTGGTCCTGCACTCTCCCACTCGGAGTTGACTCTTCCGGAGATGTTGGATGTGGGTACGAATGGAAAGTATGCGCATGCGCTTTTTGGAAAGTGGCATTTGGGCAACAATACGAATGGGTATCATGATTCTCCCAATCTCGCGGGGTATTCCCACTATTCGGGCAACCTCTTTAACATTGGCAAGATTATCGGTACCACGTATTTTAAGTGGGAGAAGACGGTGGATGGTTCTTTCTCCCAGAAGACGGGTTATTTGACCACTGACACGGTGGATGATGCGATTGCGTGGACGGGTGCTCAAACCAAGCCTTGGTTGGCTGTGGTTGCGTTTAATGCACCCCATGCTCCGTTTCACAATCCTCCTGCTAATTTGCATACGGTGAATTTGTCCAATCCCACGGAATTGTTGCAATACCAGGCCGCCCTTGAGGCGGTGGATACGGAGTTGGGTCGTTTGATTCAGCATCTCAAACAAACTCAACAGTATGCCAATACAACCATCCTCGTGATCGGGGATAATGGCACGCCTAAAGCCGTGGCTGTGAATCCCATTCCTCCTGAGCATGCGAAGGACTCGCTGTATGAGGGGGGTATTAACGTCCCTTTCATCGTGAAAAGTCCTTTCGTGTCGCAGCGCGGTTCTGAATCCGGGGCGTTTGTGAATGCGGTGGATGTGATGGCCACGATTGCCGAGATGGCGGGTGTGAATCTTTCTCGAGTCGTCCCTGGAATCAAATTGGATTCCGTGAGTATGGTTCCCTATCTTCAAAATTCAGGGGCTCTTTCTCTGCGTTCCACTAATTTTTCCGAGTCTTTTACTCCAATCCAAGCCCAGTATGGGGATATCCCTCCTGCGTCTGGGGCCACTCAAAGTAGTAAGACCATGCGTGATGTTCGCTACAAGTTGATTTGGAACACGTTGGATAATACTGAGGAATTCTACGACCTGGTTGTTGACCCTTATGAGAACACGAATCTCCTTCTCGGTGGTCTTACGTCCGGGAGTCCGGAAGAACAGTCTTATCTCAAGTTGAAGACGGATATTGTGGCGCTCGTGAACAGTTAGTGGTGCATGTCCGCGGTGGGGGCTGTCGCATCCGGGAATTTTCTCCCCCCACTTCTTTTTATTCTCATTTAGTAGTAGTGTCTATTCTCCATGTCCAAATCTCCCAAGTCCAGCTCGAAGTCAGTTTCTTCGATTTACATTGTTCTCTCTATTTTTGCGATTATTCTCATGGCAATGGCCATGGGTGCCACTGCGATTTCCATTACTAAAGTAAGTAATCCCTCGCCCGTCTCCGCGAGCACAAACAAGTCCGTTTCTCAGAATTTTTTGGTGGTGATTATGGATGATGTGGGCACGGACATGATTGGGGCTTACCATGAATGGTCCAGTCCCGCCAATACTCCTACCATTAATCAGCTCGCTGCAGAAGGGGTTCTCTTCCGCAATGTTTATTCCAATCCTCTTTGTACTCCCACGCGTGCGGGTGTGCAAACGGGTCGTTACGCCTTTCATACGGGGGTGGGTGGTAACATTAATTTTGATAATAATGGATACACGCTCTATCCTTCTGAATTAATTCTTCCCGAAATGCTGAAATTGGGTACGAATGGAAAATATTCTACTGCGCTCTTCGGCAAGTGGCACTTAGCCAATCAGGTCAATGGTGGGGAATTTTCTCCGAATGTGATGGGGTATGATTATTACGCGGGTCATCTCTCCAATTTGTCTAGTGCTCCTGGTGATAATTATTTCAAGTGGGACAAGACCGTGAACGGTGTCACGTCGCAGAAGACGGGGTATATTACCACGGATACTGTGGATGATGCGATTGCTTGGACAAGCCAGCAGTCGACTCCTTGGCTGGCCGTCGTCGCTTTCCAGGCCCCTCATGCGCCCTACCATGTTCCTCCTGCTAATTTGCATACGGTTCCCTCACCCAACACCTCTGCTCTCAAGTACAAAGCGATGCTCGAAGCCTTAGACACTGAATTGGGTCGATTGCTTTTAGCCTTGCGTCAGAGCGGGCAGTATGCGAATACCACCATTATTGTAATGGGGGACAATGGCACTCCTACTCCTGCATCAAGCAATCCCCTGCATTCCAAGGGTACGGTGTATGAGGGGGGTATTAACGTTCCCTTCATCGTGAAGAGCCCTCTTGTTCGAGTCCCGGGCGAATCCGCTGCTTTTGTTCAAACGCTTGATATTTTTTCCACCATTGCAGAAATAGCCGGCGTAAACGTGGGTCCGATTACTCCGCCTGGCGTGAAAATTGATTCGATTAGTTTTGTTTCCTATCTCAAGAATCCCTCGTCTTCAAGTATTCGTCCGTATGGGTTCTCCGAGTTGTTTGGTCCCATTGGGGCGGGTCATGGTTCGGTCACTCCTCCTCCAGTAGTTTCTCAGAGTTTGAAAGCCATGCGTGATGTTCGTTACAAGCTCATTGCGGATTATGTGAATCAGACGGAGGAGTTCTATGATTTATTAGTCGATCCTCTTGAGTCGCAGAATTTGTTGGTGAATGGTCTAGCTCCCGGTAGTCCAGAGGAGTTGGCTTATCTGAAGTTCAAAACAGACATTAATGCGCTGGTGGGCAGTTAGTGTAGGCTGTTTAGTGGTAGTCTTAGAGGGAAGGGTGGTTCCTTCTCTCTTTCTTTTAGTGTTTTCATCTTGTATCTTTATATTTCCCTAGATTGGTACATTTCTTCTATGAAAACAAAATCCCCCACGCTCAATGATAGTCCTTCCAATTCTCCTGCGATTTACACGTTATTGTGTCTCTTTGCCATTATTCTCTTGGCTGTGGTGGTAGCGGCAACTTCTATTTCGATTAGCAAGGTCAATAATCTCCCGCTCGTCCAGTCGCCTGTTGATGCGCCGGTTAAGCATAATATGCTCGTGGTGATTATGGATGATGTGGGGGTGGATCAGATTGGGGTGTACAATGAGGGTCCCAGTCCCGCTAATACGCCTGTCATTGATCAGCTTGCTGCAGAGGGTGTTTTGTTTCGTAATGCCTATTCCAATCCTCTTTGTACTCCCACGCGTGCGGGTGTGCAAACGGGTCGTTATGGTTTTCGTACCGGTATTGGTCACGTGTATGAGCTCAATGAAAGTGGTTATTCGCTCACGTATTCTGAATTAACGTTGCCTGAGATGTTGGATGTGGGTACGAATGGGAATTATGCGCATGCGCTTTTTGGAAAGTGGCATTTGGCGAATCAGTCGAATGGGGGTGCGCTTTCTCCCAATCTTGCAGGGTATAGTCATTATTCAGGTCTCTTGGGGAATGTGTCAATCGTCGAGTCTTATTTCAATTGGAAGAAAACAGTGAATGGGGTTAGTTCCAACAAGACGGGTTATTTGACCACTGACACGGTGGATGATGCGATTGCGTGGACGGGTGCTCAAACCAAGCCTTGGTTGGCTGTGGTTGCGTTTAATGCACCCCATGCTCCGTTTCACAATCCTCCTGCCAATCTCCACACGGTGGATTTGACGAATCCCACGGATCTCAAGAAGTATCATGCTGCGCTGGAAGCGCTTGATACTGAGTTGGGTCGTTTAATTCAGCATTTGAAACAGACGGGGCAGTACGCCAACACGACCATCATTGTGATTGGGGACAATGGTACTCAAGGTAGTTTGATCAATGCTTCGGGGGTTAGCAAGGGTTCCGTCTATGAGGGTGGGATTAATGTTCCTTTCATTGTGGTGAGTCCGTTTGTTAAGGTAAAGGGAGTGGAGTCTGCTGCTTTTGTTCAAACGTTGGATGTGTTTGCCACGCTGGCGGATATTGCCCAAGTGAATGTGTCTCAAGTGGCTCCGGGTGTGAAGATTGATTCTATTTCCCTCCTTCCGTATCTCAAAAATGCGTCGACTCGTTCTCTTCGTGCCTATGGGTTTTCTGAAAAGTTTGATCCTGTGGGGGTAGGTTATGGTGCCATGAGTCCTCCTCCTGGGGTGACGCTTAGTATAAAGGCCATGCGTGATGTTCGTTACAAGCTTCATGTGGATGTGGTTGCTCAGACGGAGGAGTTCTATGATTTATTAGTCGATCCTCTTGAGTCGCAGAATTTGTTGGTGAATGGTCTAGCTCCCGGTAGTCCAGAGGAATTAGCGTATACGAAATTGAAAGCGGACATGGTGGCGCTCGTGAGTAGTTAGTGTTCACGGTGTCTTTTCGTTTTGTGCGGGCGAGTTTTTCATTCGCTCTTTTCTAGTTTCCTGTTTGATAAATTTTGTTGTGATCTCCGGCGGGGACGAAGCTATTGAGGTCTCCGCTGAAGCATATTTGGTTGGTGTCTCCGGCGCCAAGACTTGTTACGAGTCGGCTGTTGGTGGTGGCGTTGAGGTTGTTCCAGGTTTTACATTGGGTTGGGGTCACGGCGGAGGTAGTAGAAGTAATGCTGCAGTCTTTTTCCCATCCTCCGAGTCCGTTTCCATCGGCTCCGCATCCTATTCCGTTTCCCATCCAGGCTTTCAGTACAATGTTGAGGTCGTCTCCTGCGAATGCAGTGCTAAAATTGGCATCAATATTGGTGGCCGCTCCTCCGGTGTTGGTAATAGTAAAAGGAGTGAGTGTGGAGGATTGGCAAAAATCCGTGGAGGTGGGGTAATAGGTCACGTTCAAGTCGACATAGTCAATGGAGATACATGATTTGTTGCTGCTTCCGAAGGTGCGTTGGATTCCCTGCAGGACGAAGGTGATGTTTCCATCGGTTGAGATGTAATGTGCCACATTGTTGCTGATAATGGCTTCCATCTTTTTGGCTGCGGGTCCCGCTCCGCCGGTGTTGTCAAAGCTGGCGATTTGTTCATATCGGGCTTGGTTGTAGTTCCACACGTACAGGTTCAGGTCGTTGGGTCCAAAGTTGTTGGTTCCGCACGTAAGGAGGCCGCTTCCATCTCCTGCGTTTCCTATCATGAAGAAGTTCAGGTCGCGTATTTTTTGTAGAGTAAGAGGGGGTTTGAATACGAGTCTCACGGTGGGATAATTCTCGTCGTCGGTGCTAACGGTTCCAAATATGCTGGTGTCGTCCTCGCTTATTTCTCCATATTCGGCGGTCGTGATTTCATTGACGGGGACGTTGTTGTCTGCAGGGGGTTTGGTTGGGAATGCCTTGTCGTTTACTGTGTGGGTGCTGCTGGGGTTGGTGATTCCTAAATAGTTCACGTCTTGTTTGACCGTGGTGAAATCGAATCGTATGGGTCGTGGTTTGACGCGTGCGGCGTTTCCATCGCTATCCGGGTCGTGGTTGGCGTCCATTTCATTGTAGAAGAACGCGCTGGTTGTACAGTTTCCTCCATAGGTGACCGTGTGTCCTGTGCTCAGGACCACGTCAAATATGAATACGGTGCTTGCCGCGCTGGGCGTGGGTGTTTCGGCGAGGCGTGTGGTAAACACGACGACCGTGCTCTGCCGATTGTTGTGCTGGTCGGTCCCCAGGGTGGTTTCTCCCGTCATGGTGCTGCGATACAATCGTTGAATGTTTTTTCCCGGGTTGGCGTTCCAAAACACTCCATAGTGCAGGGCGTCCGACCCATCTACGCTTCCGGGATGGTTGTTCCACGATCGCAAGCGCGGGGAGGCGCCCGCAATCACGTTGTTGGAATCAATGTACGTGCGCAGCTGCACTTTGTTGTTTCCCCCTACTCCTAGTTCGTGCTTAAACAGTCCTCCCCACAATGCAATCACGTTGCTGTCCGTGGGGTTGGTGAATTGCAATTGTACTCGTGTGTTTTCCGTGCTTGAAATTCCAGCATTTTCGTCTACGCTATTAAAATCATGCGCGGCAAATGCGTTGAGTCTCAGAATAAACAATCGGCTCGAGTTGTGGTCCCCCGTCGTGTCTCCATTGAATCGCAATTGATACGTTGTGGAGACGGGTGGGGGTTTTCGAACCGTGGTCATGGCGAACAGTATGGCCACATCTTCCAGGTCTTCTCCGTCGCGCATGGATACCGCGTATTGCGTGGTCCCGTCGGATATTTCCATTCTCAACACATCATCGTCCACCGCGTCCACGGTGATTTGTCCATTCCCAAAAATCAAGTAATCGCTGGTCCCATCCGGTGTGAAGGTTACGCGCGCTCCCACATTCGAAGCAAAGGTATTGTCCATGTTGGCTTTGATGGTCGTGTTTTCGTCGTACCACCAGTCCACGTTCTCATCCAAATAGGGGTTGAGTGGGATGGCAATCAAGAGGGCTTCATCATACGCAATCGTAGTACCGGCCGTCAACGCGTTTCCCCATAATGAAACGTTTTGGTCTCCCGAGAGGGTGATTTTCCTGAATGAGTTGTATATCCATTCCGTCGCGGCTCCTGAAGGGGATTCCACGTGCTCCTTGGTTTGCAGGTCGATGCTTCCGCCTTGCCGTAAATACGTTTCGCCGCGCGCGGCTCCCGTGCTGACCACCGCGTGCGCGGAAGAAAATATCAAATAGTTTCCGTCATTATCCAGCTTGCTCGGATCAATCACCACCAGCGGCTGCGGGGATCCTGCGGGGATGGCGGCTCCAACGGAGAGGTTGAAGTCCATGGCAATGTTCAAATCGACTGCGTGTGCGTGGGGGGCGAGTTGGAGAAGGAAGGTGCTCAAAATGAGTATTCCTAATAGGGCTTTCATTCGATTGGAAGCATCGTTTTTGACTAATTAAATGTCTCGGGCGTGTTTGCTTTTCCCTGGGGTTGCGTGGGCTTGTTTTTAAGGTTTAGTTTTGAGAATTCAATTAAGGGGGCATAGCTCAGCCTGGTAGAGCAGCGGCCTTTTAAGCCGCGTGTCGTGGGTTCAAATCCCACTGCCCTCGTATTATTTTTTCTTGAATACGTTGGTCAGGTTTTTGATTCCTTCAAACAAGTCCACGGGGACTAAGATGACCGTGTTGGAGGGCGTGGGTCCTAGTCCATCAATGGTTTGCAGTGTTCGGAGTTGCATGGCTCCTGGCATTTCTCCCATGATGCGTGCGGCTTCTGCTAAGTTTTTTGCCGCGGCTTTGTCTCCTTCACTTTTGGTAATGTTGGCACGTTTTTCGCGTTCGGCGGTGGCTTGTCGTGACATGATTCGTTTCATGTCTTCGGGTAATTCAATGTCTTGCATTTTGATGGCGGTAATATCGAGTCCCCAGATC
>CAYHNT010000017.1:0-19066 GCA_964358055.1 uncultured archaeon
AAGTTGCGGCAATGGCCTATTCTGCAAGTGAAAAGAAAAAAATACTCGCACACAAAGGAAAAGCATGGACATTGGAAGAATTGGTACATAATAAAGTACCCGCGAACAAAATCATTTTGGTGAAATAAATCATGGCCACAACGAAAACAACACAAAAAGCACCCGACGCCCGGACGAAAATCAAACCCGTTTTTCAAAAGAGAGACACGCACTACGTGGACGCTACAAACTTGATCGTCGGAAGAATGGCCAGCATTGCCGCCCAAAAATTATTGCGCGGAGAAAACGTTACGATTATTCACACGGAAAAAGCAGTATTCACAGGAAACCCTATTGTGTTAGCCAAACTCTGGCAGACACGATTGGACTTACGCCCACGCGGAAACCCTGAGAAAGGACCTCGCTTTTCTCGAATGCCCGATCGCATTGTGAGAGAAATCATTGAAGGAATGGTCCCCTACAAAAGCCAGCGCGGAATTGAAGCAATGAGACGATTGAAGACATTCATTGGAAAGCCCGTACAAGCCGGAGCCATCAAAGCACTCGCGGAATGGAAACACGCACAAAATCACAAAACAAAAGGCGTCATTACCGTATTGGATCTTTCCCGAGCGTTAGGATATAATGGAGAAATGAAGGAGTAATAGGTATGGCCAAACGAAAAAAACAAACATTGTTCAAAGCAAAAAAGAAAGAGGCCATAGCGAAGGCCAGCATTACTCCAGGAAAAGGAATCGTCCGCGTGAACATGCGAAACCTCGACATCATGGAGCCCGCGATTATCCAAGAACTCATCCGCGAACCCCTCATCTTAGCCGGGGACGCCGCACACAACGTGAACATTTCCGTTCACGTTCATGGTTCCGGAGCCATGTCCCAAGCACTTGCAACGAGAGCATCCATTGCCAAAGCATTAGTCGAACACACCGGTGACGATAAATTGCGCGCCAAATACGTGGAGTACGACCGAATGTTGTTGGTTGATGATCCTCGACGTACAGAACCTAAGAAGCCATTAGGACCTAAGGCACGTAAGAAGAAACAACACTCGAAACGATAAATGCGGAGGAATGACCTATGATTATACCCATACGATGCTTTTCATGCGGAAAACCCATTGCGGGACATTACGAAGAAATGAAGAGCCGTATGAAGAAAGGGGAAAGCGTGGACCAGATTCTCACCGGAATGGGAGTTACTCGATATTGCTGCAGGAGAATGTTGCTCGCTCACGTAGATGTGATGGACGACGTGCTAAAGTATAATTCATGAGGGAAAAAATCATTATGACTGAAAACACCACCGAAGAAAACATCCAACAGGTCCCTACGGCCAACCCCGCGATTGAAAAATACTTGACGACAGGGGCTCACATTGGTACGCGATTCAAAAGCGGAGACATGGCGCGCTACATTTACAAGCAGCGAAGAGACGGACTCAAAGTGTTAGACGTTCAAGTCATCGATCAGCGTGTTAAACAAGTGGGACAATTTTTGTCCAAATACGACCCTAAAAAAATCGTGGTGGTTTCACGCAAAGTGTATGGAAAAACACCCGCAGAAGAATTCGCCAAAACAATCGGCGCATCTTCACTCACGGGACGATTTGTCCCCGGAACATTTACCAATCCTCAAGGAAAAGAATTCATTCAGCCGCAAGTGGTTATTATCACCGAACCCGAGTCGGACATGCAGGCTATTACCGAGGCCTCCCACGTGCGCGCAGTGGTGATTGCACTCGCATCTACGAATAATTTACTCACGAATGTGGACATTGCCATTCCCATTAACAACAAGGGAAGAAAATCCCTCGCATTAGTGTATTGGTTATTGGCCCGCGAATTCATGGTGGCCACCGGCCAAATCGCCAATGAGGAAGCATTCACGCGTACAGTGGACGAGTTTGAGTATCCCTTGAAAGATGGAGAAGCCGAAGAACAATCCCAGCGCAGAGGACGAAGAGAACGACGCCCCATGCGAACCAATCGATTTGAAGCCGCAGCCGGATTGGGCGGCGGCGACCGAAATTAACATTTCTCTGCTTTATTTTTCCGTCCAACACGGCGCACCCCTTAAATAGGAGGGGAGCATCGAGCACTATATGTTGCATTATGCTGCCCTCGCAGATAACGTCCACCTGGCCATCTCCATTTTCTTATTCATATGGATCTACAACTGGGCCAAAGGAAACGTGGGGAGCACCAAGCTTGCCATTATCACGGCCGTCATCATCATGTTCTTGACATTCTACCAGTTCCCCGAACTCGTATGGTTGCTCGTGGGACTATGGGCATTCGCCACATTCGGAAAGGACGTCTTTGCTAAAGTAAATGTGTTTGAAAAATGAGGAATGACCAATGGACTCTTTCACGTATTTGGTGGCGATATTTGTTCTCGCATTTGCAGTACAATACCAATTGCTCTGGGCCGCACTCGCGGTGCTAATATTTTTACTCATTAGTTTGCGCTCCATTTCAGGGATACTCCTCACGCTCATTACTGGAGTGGTATTCTTCATCATGGGGAGCGACCTGCAAGGGGAAATATTGTACATTGGAATTGGATTGGTTGTGCTTGCGTATTTTGTAGGAGTGAAGCCCTCCGAAGAACAGCCCGGGGGAATGAGCCCCGACATGATGGCCGCCCTACAAGGATTGGGAGGACCCGGAGGAGGAATGGGACCGGGGGGATACTAGATGAGCCCCGCGACGCTAGTGATTTTGATTGTAGTATTGTTTGTACTTGCAGGAACCAACCAAATTTTTTGGGTGATTATTGCTGCGATTGTATTGCTCGCCTATTCCTTGACCTCCGTCACACGCTCCATGTCGCGTGGAATTAAGAGCGCCCGTAAGAAAGCACGAGACGTGTACAAAGGCGATATTGGGGAAATGGAGAAAGTGACAGGCAAATATCCCGCACGATTCTTTGATTCTGCAGGAAAAGGAATCATGGAGAAAGTGAATGAACACCAAGCACCCAAAGGAGCAACCTCCTATGCGGATGCAATGAACTACGCGTGGGCCATCAAGAATCCAGCAGAAAAAATAGCGGATATAGCAAACAAAATTGCGGATACTTTGAGCAAATTATTTAGTAAATGATACGCACATCATTCGAATTCATCTATTGGCTTGTGTCTGCGAGTCGAGTTCCATAACAATCGTCCATGCAATAAATCGTATGCCAACGAAATCACTTTCTCTTTTACTACGTAGGTTCCCACTCTCATGACTACCCAATAAGGATCGTTTCCAAGCTGAAGGAATCTTTCCCCCTGGGGATCGTTTTTTGCTGCAGTAAATATTTCCCTAATTGCTTCCCTTCGACTTCCACAAACTTTCTCTCTTTCACTAATATGTTGTTCTATTGCCCTTTCATGTTTTTCCGCAATCTCTATCAAACCCTCCGGAATTGTGCGTCCGATGTCCTGTACTCTTAATTCCCTCCAACCTGCAGGGGATTTTTTCCTTCTGCCCTCTATTTTGAACCTGTGCTGTGAGTTGACTTTTATTTTATCAATCAACTTGGCCAATTTATACTTTCTATTTCCCAACGCGTAGAAAGCATCATGATCTTCCTCTCCCCACTTTCGAATAGGCACTTGTTCAATATGAGCAAGTAATTGACTAACTTCTACATCCTGCTTTTGTTTTGCCTTGATTAAAGAGTTAATTTTCTTAATGCGTTCGGCAACATGTCTCCTCCAAGGACGACTGACCACGCGACTTCACTTCCTATTCTTCATTTCAAACAACAATTGCTGATTCGCTTCCAATATTTTTTGCATGAGTGATTGTAAGGCCATGCCCATGGATTTGATTTCAATCAATTCCCTATTCATTTGCTCCACGCGCGAATTGATGGAAGAAACGCGATTACTTAGCGTGTCCATGCTCACCGAATCCACTTTCTCGTGCAAATCCATGACGGCCTGATGCGTGTCTTTCAATTGCTCCCCGTGCTGTTCGAGTGCGATGTGCGTAATGTTATCCTTCAAACTAGATTCTTCCTGACTATACGCATTGCGCTCCTCCAAATGTTGCACAATTCGATTGCTTGTGCGCGAAGCAATATCCTCTCGTTCACTTTCGCCTAAACTGGGACGAGGAATAGGAGGATACGAGGGCATGTTCCCACTCGTGGTGTTGCGTGAAGGAGCATTTGAAGTGGTAGCGGAAGAAAGATATCCTTGTACTTGTCCCGTGGACAAACCCAAATCACTTAACGTAGAGGCAATAATTGTATCCGAAAGCCCCGCGTCGCGCATTTTCTGAATCGTCGTCCGCACAATCTCGTCGTTGGCCATAGTGATCAAAAGCGGTTTTATATACGAGCAAGGGGTGCTATAAAAACCCGAGCATGGGGAAAAGAAAAGGAAAAAAGTATGCCCCTATTCAAGATTGCCCAAGGACCCTGGAAACTACTCCTCAAAGGAAGCCTGCAGGAACACGAGCTTGAAGTGTACACGAATCCCCAGAAAACAGTGTACGTGCAAATCGCGAGACAAGAGGATGGAAAATACTTGGATTGTGCGTGCGAATTCTACAAACCCTACGTGTCAACAGGAGACGTAAATGGGTTTGTTCAAACGCTCCCACGAGAAGCACTCATTGTGACGAAGCACGAACAAGATGAGACGAATACTTTCCTACTATTAGGATCGGGTCCTATTTCCGTGATGTGGGAAGAAAGCATTGTATTGGAACAAACGGATATTTTACTCAAAAAATTAGAAGTCAGCACCTCCCTCATGATGGACGTAGCCAAAGCCTACGACGTCACGCTCAAGCCGATCAACGATTCTCCCATTCATGTGAGTGAGGCGTTCTTCTCCATGCCACTCATGGTTCCTCTACTCTCAACCAATGCCCACATGACGGAAAACCAACCCACGCAAGGGGGAAAGACACTCGAGTCACAGGCTGCAGGACACATGGGGGCGTTGCCTGGAGAATTCGTGTTAGGAACAACCGCAAATGGACTCATGGTCAAAGAACCCATTGTGTTTTTCAAAAAAACAGGAATATTCGGAGGAAGAATCGAGCATCGAAAACATTTGTTACAAGTGATCTCGGAAGGCGCCTTGTTTTCCAACATTCCACTCGTTATTGTGGATTGGGAAAACGAGTTCGGTGTGATGCGCAGCCCAAATCCGAATGCTAAACTTTTGCGCGAACAAAAAATAGAAGGAGACCCGATTGGTTTTCCATTGAAGGAATTTCTACCCGGAGAAAACTTGAAACTTGAATTGTCGATGATTTATCCAGAAGGACTAGTTGAGGCATTAGGAGTAAAGGATCAAGAATTGGGAAACAATATCATTCGTTTTCTCCACGAACACAAAACGAGTTCCATTGATGAGGCCAAAGGAATACTGCGACAGCTTCCTCCCAGTGAAACCATGTCGCCCTTTCACATTGCAAGCGTAATTCGTGTATTTACCTTGCTCGACCAAACATTTCCTAACTTTTTCACCGGAAACAACCCCACGGAAGAAATATCCAAGTCATGGTTTCAATCCATTGGAAGAGTAGGGGTTTTGCGCATGCGGAATGTTCCACAAAAACTACGAAACTTGCTCGTGTACACCATTTTGAGGGGCGTGTATGAAATGTATTCACGAAAAGGCGTTTCAGGACGCGTCAAAAGTTTAATTATGATTCCTGAAGCCCAACAATTATTCGATTATGCAAGAGAACCATCCCTTGCGCGTGAATTGGAACGATTATTTTCTCAAAGTAACACGCAGGATGTGGGATTCTTGTTTTCTGCCCCGCACGAAATTGATTTTCCAAAGAACATTTTACTCTTAATGGAAGCCAAGCTCTCCGTGGTGGGGGGAAGAGATGCGGGTGTTACACTCGCAGGAAGAAAGAACTACCGCGCCACGATGCGCGAAACCTATTCGCAGCCCGTGGTAAAGGATTTCTTTGCAAAAGGAGAATAATTCGTGCCGCAGCGAAAAAAATTAACCCCCAGGCAAGAACGCGTGATAGCCAAACAGGGACTCATGCCTTTTACTTCCATTCTCAAAATTTCAAGACGTTTCTCCATCCCGATGAGTCACCTTCGCGTGCGCATAGAACGACCTAACCCTGGGAAAGTTCGACCATTGTAGATCGAGTCAAACGATACGAGAGTCACCCGGACACCAAATGGATTTTGTCGACTCCAAAATTCTGGCACTACCCCATTATTGAAGAACTCGCCGGTACGCACTCGTTAGAAGACATTCACCAAGAACTTTTGAAAAGAGCCCATGGAAGAAAGGTTCCAAAAATGGAGACCATTGGCAAATACATCCGAGCAGTCACTCCTCGGACTGCTGAACAAATGAGTGTAATATTCAGAAAAAGGCATAGGAGACGCCCTCCGAACCAACTAAGTCCCGCACAACGCGCACAACTAGCCGAATGGGCCCTTCAATTCTTTACTAAGCGCACCATTCGTGGGGGACGAGGATACTCTGGTGGCGACATGCGCACATGGATGCTGGACCAAGCGTACAGCGACACCGAATTTTTCAAAAATGATCCAAATGCTGATCCTAAAATAATGAAAGCGCAGTGGTTTGCTTACCTAGCGAAGGCCGCGAAATTCTATCGCTTACACGCCTACAACCGAATTGTTCTCAGCAAGATTCCTACCAAAAATGTCTCGGGTGTTATAGAAGAAGCGGCGGCCCCGGAGTCTCCTCTTCGATCTCCAGAACTAAAATTTACGACCCCACTCACCCTGCGCCAAAAAGAATTTCTCGCTCTTTATCAGGAGGGTTTAACCATGCCGGACATCGCGCGGAGAATGAGTGTATCTCCTCAACAAGTCCATAACTTGAAAAAACACATTCAAGCCAAAATGCGAAAATAAATTATTTATTTCCCATTTTTTTTATCAATCATTTCACGGGCCTGATCATACGTAACTAAGTGCAACGGATTCAAGTTATCCACCACATACTTCAATTCTTTTACTTCTTCTTCCTTGGCGCTGCGCTGAGACAAATCGTCCATCTTGGATTCGATTTCAACCAAGCGCTGGGAAACCGCGCCCATTTGATGTTGCAACTCTTGCAAGGAGGCACGCACTTCATCCGAAATACCATGGGCCTCGGAACTGGCCATTTGGGTTTGCAAATCGCGCACGCGTTTGTTAATGACAATGAGGTTTCTTCCCAGAATCTTTTCGTTTCTTACGAGGTACTTTATTTTTTGCGTGATGACCAAGACCGAGGAGCCTAAGGCCTTGAGGTCGCGATTCAGCGAGAAAAGGTAGTCCCCGCCTTTAGGAGCGGAAGAAGGGCTGTTCATGGGCATATTCAGGGAAGGGTCGGCCATAGGTTAAAAGATGAAACGGGGCTTAAAAAAAGCACATGGCCACCTCTAAACAATCTGGAAAAGGGGTCCTTCTCGACGTGGAAACACGCGAAATGGGCGGAAAGAGCGTTATTGACGTGTATATTAGAGGGATTGCTCCCCAATCGCCTATTCAGCGGTTTACGGACCTCCATTTTCCTCCTTATTTCTACCTCCAACTCGTTCCTACCGCAGAGGCCAAAAAGGTGCTCAAGCAGCTCCAGGATGAGACGTTCCCGGGAGGAATCAAACCCGAGTATGTGAAACTCGTTGAGCGTGAGGAAAAAAACTACCTCCAAGTAGGATTCGCACGCATCGGGGATTTAGTACACGCAAGGGAAGGAGTGTTGACGTATCCATTTGTTGAAAACTTACGCGAAGCCAACATCCCGTATGTCAAGCGATACATCCTCGACAAACAACTCATCCCCACGCAGGGAGTAGAGTACACGCTCAACGCGGATGGAACACTCAAGAGCATTCAACCCACGCACGAACAACCCCTTGAATTTCGCACCGGTGCATTCGACATTGAAACGTTTGGAAGCGGGAAAATACCCGAGCCCACGAAAGATGGAATTATTTCCGTCGCCATCTCTTCCCCTGCGGGGGAAAAAGTATTCATGGCGTGCGCGTATGAAGATGAACATACCATTGCATGTCATGACGAAAAGAAAATGCTGGAACAGTTTCTTTCGTTTACTAGTCTTTCCGATTTAGACATATTGTATTCCTATAATGGAGACCGGTTTGATTTCCCATTCCTGTATGAGCGGGGTAGAAAACTCAATGTGAATTCCGACTATGGATTTGGAGACGTGGTGCAACTCGGAAAAGGAAATGATAGTAAGGCACGATTGAATGGAATCCAACACGTGGATGTGTATCAGTTGGTGCGACTTTTAACGCGTTTTCAATTCTTCAAATCCCCGCGCTTGGATTTGGAATCCGTGATGCGCGCCGTATTTGGAGAGGGAGAAAAAACGCTTAATCACAAACAAATATGGGAAGCATGGAAAACACAAAAGGGATTAGACAAATTATCCAAATATAATCTGACAGATGCACGCTACACGAAAAGATTAGGGGATGAGTTCCTCCCCCTATTGTTGGAAACCGCACGATTAGTGGGACTCACTTTATTTGATGCCAACCGTTCAAGTGCCTCTCAATTAGTTGAAACCACCCTCATGCACGAGAGTGTGAAGCAAGGAAAACTATTCCCCAATCCTCCCAATGATGAGCAAATCGAAGGACGATTACAGAACCCCATTGAAGGGGGGTACGTGAAGGAGCCCATTGCGGGATTGCATACGAACTTGGCCGTGCTGGACTTTCGTTCCTTGTACCCAAGCATCATGATTTCACACAATATTTCACCCGACACACTTGATTGTTCGCATCCTGATTGTAAAAATGGAGAAAACAAATCACCCACTGGACATTGGTTTTGCTTGCAGAAAAAAGGATTGTTTACGACTGTATTGGAACGTATTCTGGATCAGCGAATTGAAGTGCAAAAGAAAATGGACGTGACTCCCAAGAATGATCCCCAAATGGTTTTCCTCAAAGCGCGAAAACAAGCACTCAAGATTGTATTGAATTCATTTTTTGGTACGCTTGCCTATCCTCGTTTTCGATGGTATTCTCGTGAGAGTGCAAGTGCTATTACTGCATGGGCACGGTTTTACATCAAACAAACATTGGATTGGGCCGAAGCCGAAGGATACACTCCCGTTTACGGGGACAGTATTACTTCCGAACGCTTCGTCACGGTCCGCAATCCAAATGGATTTATTGAAGCCAAAAATATTGAGTCATTCTTTAATGAAAACCTTCGGACCACTCCATCCATCCATCGGGGAAAAGAATTCGTCCAGCCGGTTGGATACTTTGCATTGTCAATAAACCCAATGACTAAGGAATCTGAATGGAAACCTATTCAATCGATTATTCGCCATAAAACTAACAAGAAAATTTATCGTGTGAATCAAAAGTTTGGCGAAACGCGCGTGACAGAAGATCATTCAATTATTATTGATCAAGATAATGAGTTTAAAGAAGTAAAGCCAATTGAAATGCAAAATTATTCATTTATCAAAGCCAAAACTATTCCTAAAGGAGAAGTCCTCAAAGAAATTGATTTGTATGACCTGGTAAAAGACTACAACTATAATGTTCTATACAAAAAACGAATTAAGACTTCTCAATGGAAGGCAGATAATGAGTCAATTTGGTTTGGATGGAATAATCAAAAAAATCAAGTGAAAATTAAACGATTCATTAAAGTTGATTCCCATGAGTTTGAAGCATTATGCCGTCTGCTGGGAGCTTATATTTCGGAGGGTAGCAGTAGCACGCCAGAGACTACTACTTCGCGATTAGGAGCAAGCATTGCCTCGTCTAATATTCCATGGTTGAATAAGCTCCAAGCCGACTACGCCTCGTTGTTTGGTCGAAGAGCGGGTATTGTGGCATCACAGATAGGAGAACGAAATCTGACCTATATGGTCGGCGAGCAAATAAAACAAATCCACTACCAGGATGATACCCATAAACTTCAGATGATGAATACAACTGCTGCAGTATTTTTCAAAAACCTATGTGGACAAAAAAGTGATGGAAAGCAATTGCCCTCATTCATTTTTAATGTCCCTGACAAATACAAACGACTCTTGCTCGAAAAAATGGTAGAGGGTGATGGCAGCCATTCAGTAAATAAGAAACTTGGATATACTCGTGCATACATTGAAAAAAACTTTAGCTACACGACTAAATCCTTAGGAATTATGAGCGGACTGAACTTGCTTTTACACCAACTTGGGGTGGTGCACTCCATTCAATATCGACCCGCCAAAAAGTGTTACAACATCAAAACGAGCACGCGTTTTAACAAACGAGTACGAACGAAGGTTACGGAAGAGGTCTATAACGGATACGTGTACGATTTGACTGTGGAAACGAACAACAACTTCGTTGATTCCTGCGGACAAATATTGTTACATAATACGGATTCCGCATTCATCCTGCTTCCCTCTACCAAGAACGAAGCCGACATCAAAGTGTTTGTAGAAGGCGTAAACAAAAAGCTCCCCGGAAGAATGGAATTGGAATTTGAAGGATTATACAAACGCGGATTGTTTGTAACAAAAAAAGAAGGACGCGTGGCAAAGAAGCGATACGCATTAGCAGACAACGAAGGCAACCTGACTATTGTAGGATTTGAATACGTGAGAAGGGACCACTCTCTCATTGCGCGTGAAACACAACGAAGAGTGTTGCAGGAAATACTCGTAAATGGAGACACGAAGAAAGCACACGATATTGTATTGGAAGTCGTGAAGCGTTTACACCAAGGAGACGTTCCAAAGAAAGAATTAATTGTAATCACTCAATTACAACGCAAACTCGAAAACTATGCCACTACTGCCCCCCATGTTTCGGCGGCAATCAAAGCAAAGAAAAGAGGAAAAGATATTGTCGTGGGGCAAATGCTGGGATTCATTATTACCAAAAATGGAAAAACAATCTCGGATAAAGCAGAACTGGAAGAGTTTGTGAAAGAAGGAGACTATGATGCCGAATACTACATCAAGAACCAAGTCATTCCTGCCGTGGAAAAAATCTTTTCAGAATTGGGAATCGACTCCACCGACTTAGTGCGTGGCGGGAAACAAACCGGATTAGGGGCGTTTGTTTAACAACATTACTGCACGAAAAACAATATGGACTCGAAAATAATCGAACATTATCAGACCGCAGCCAAGGTGCACGAGATGTGCCGGGCACGCGCAAGGGAATTCATTCAACCCGGAATCAAACTATTGGACATTGCGGAAGAAATTGAATCGCTCACCAAAAAACACGGATGCGGGATTGCATTTCCAGTCAATCTTTCACTCAACGACATTGCCGCACACTATACTCCAAGCGCAACCGATGATACGCTTGTCCAAAAAGGAGACGTGTTGAAAGTAGACATTGGGGTGCACAAAGAAGGATACTTGGTTGACGCCGCCATCACACTTGATTTTGCCCAAACAAAAGAAACGAAAAACTTAATCGAAGCCACGCAAGCAGCATTAGAAGCAGGTTTTGCGGAAGTCAAAGAAGGTGTGGAAGTGGGACACTTGGGTGCGATAATTGAAAAAACATTGAAATCATTTGGAGTGGATCCCATTGCGAATTTATCTGGACACGGAATCGATCAATACACCGCACACTCATCTCCATCCATTCCCAACATTGATACGGGAGAAACAGATGCATTAGAAGAGGGCGGCGCGTATGCCATGGAACCCTTTGCATCGATTCATGGAAACGGACGAATAAGTGACGCTGGACAAGTGGAAATATTTGAAGTGAATGGAAACGCACCCGGAATACGAAACCCGAATGCGCGAAAACTATTGGAGTTTTGTGCAGAGAAATACGAGGGACTTCCTTTTGCGGAACGATGGATTGTACATGATTTAGAGATGAGTGAGTTTGCACGAAAAATCGCCATGCGCGAGCTCGTCAAATACGGTGCGTTGGAAGCACACTCCGTATTGAAAGAGAAGAAAGGGGCATTCGTGGCGCAGTTCGAGACCACCATGTTAATAAACAAGGGAAAAGTCATCCGCTTGGTGTAGTCCACCTATGGATCCGCAGCAAAAACCACTCCTCATAGGAGCACTTGTTTTCATTACCACCCTCGGGTGGGTCTTCTTTATTGACCAGATGAGAATCACCCCGGACCTGCTCTTAACTTCCATTGGAAACGTCCAAGTGTTGGGATTGTTCCTCTCCGTGGCCTTTGCGGGTTTCGTATTCATGTTCTGTTCTACGATTGGACTTATTACGGCGTATGCGGACAAGGATGACCGCACGCAAGTGTACCTTGCCACCATTATTCCCTCCGTTTTGGCCTGTGGAATTTCCGCTTTACTGTTCTCCAACTTTGCCCAATGGTATCCATTAGCGTTATTCTATTTTGGAAGCATCCCATTGATGATTGAAACTTCACGACTCAAACGGTTGGAACTCAAGAACTTTGTGATTTTCCGCTCCAGCTTCTCCGGTGCACAACGCGGATTGCAAGTAATTGGAATCGGAGTATTAGTTTCACTCGCCGTTGTTGCACTTCCCCAATCTACCACACTCTACAAAGGATTTGAGGACTCGTTGTTCGCAGGAAAAGTAATCCAACAATTGGATGTACAAAAAATAACCACCGACTATCTCATCACCACGCAACGAAATACACTCTTGCAAATCATTAACTCGGACTCATTCTCAACCCTTCGTGGAAAAACCGACCAGGAAGTGCTGTCGTTTGTGCAATTGATGGATGCTACGCTCGCGAATGTCAATTCACCCGAATACAGGGACAAAATAAACGAACAAGTGGCCCAGCAGCAAAAAAATTTGGACACCCAAGAACTTTTATCCCAAATTCAGAGCAAAGTTCCCGGATATGGAACCGTCAAAGATTATTATTGGGCCGTCGCGGCATTTTTAGGAAGCACATTATTCTTCTTAGTGGCCATGTTTGTATTGCAACCTTTCTCCGCAGTCATGGGAAGCGTCATTTACACGCTCATCCCTGATGGGACTAGCTCTCCAACCTATTCATCCCAAGGTAGCGAGCATAATACATCTGGAGGATGGGCCACACCTGAAACAACCCCCGCGCATCAGGAACAATCCACAGGATGGGATTCCCCCACCAATATTTCGAGCGAAGAAAATGTAAAGACGCAAACGCCAACCTACACGCACGTGGAAGAACCTGCGCCTGCTGTTCCAACAGAGACTCCTCCACAATAATTAATTCTTTTTGAAAAATAGTTCAAGAAAAAAGTGAAGGGGGAACTGTGTTGAAACAATTCCTCCCTGTCCTTACACCCGTACTGGGATTTGAACCCAGGTCTAGAGCTCCGCAAGCTCTTATGCTGTCCAGGCTACACCATACGGGCTTAGCACTCTATTTGTATTTCATTTACTGCGGCCGACTGTAATCGGCCAGTGCCCACGAGGGGATTTGAACCCCTACCACCAGCTCCACAGGCTGGTATGCGACCACCACACTGCGCGGGCCATTCATTACTACTAAGAACGGGTTTGGAAGGCTTTTAAACCGGGTTCTTGAACTGGCATCGCGAGAACCATTTTAAACGACTCTAGGATGGTTCCCCCATGGCATTCTTGATTTCATCCAAGCCCAGTATGCTGGCGCTCATTGGACTTACTGCATTGGTACACTTTTCACTTCAAATAATATCCAACCAATTCTACACCCATGAAATACCCATTTTGGCCTCCCTGTTATACGTGTTAGGTGGAGGCACCGACATTATTGTGGCGGCCCACATGCTACGAAAGGCCATCAATGAAAAATCACAACAATTCTTACGCATGGGAATCGGGCTGTGCCTATTAGGCACCACATTCGTTTTGCTAGGACTCGGTGCCATTGGAACATTTGGATTCATCACTCCTGATAGTGTGGACTTAGCTCTGCACTTGTTGATTGTAGGAACCGGATTGTCCGCATTATTTTTCACGCTCTCCCCTACCTCCGCACGACTGCATTCAGGGGTGATTCAACTTGTGGTGGCACTGGTATTACTTGTTGTATTAGTCGTGGGAATCTACCAATTGCATCCCATTCTTCCTGCGCTCTACCATTCCTTAGGCGTGCCTACGCTTCTGCGTCAACAACTCATTACCGGCGTACTGTTATTGTTTTTCTTCGCGGCATTACGCTTTGCATTATTCAATGGAGGAAAGGCCCCCAAGGAAAGCGTCCAATGGTACATCATCGGAATTAGTGTGCTTGCATTAGTCATGCTGAACTATTTACTTTCCTCATTGCCCGGAGACGCGTACTCATGGGCGGGAAGATTCTTCCACGTGATGGCCGCAGGAGCATTCATTCAATATTTGTGGTGGGACGCGAAAGGTGAATAACGATCTTTTTTCCTGGCGGAAAAAAGCCTCGACCAAAAAAGCGCGTATGGGTACCAATTGTATTGGTACCCAAACTCCGGAGCGCCCGTACGGAATCGGGCGCAGACACGTATTTATAGGCTTTTTTGACCCAGCTTGGGTATGACCTCCCTGAGTACACAGCCCGTCAAAGGAATGCGGGACATTCTTGGAAAACAGGCCCGCGTGAAGAAAAAGATAGAATTCATTATTACGCAAAACGCACAAAAATACGGATTCGAACCCATGCAAGTACCGGTGTTGGAAAACTTAGACGTGTTAACCGTCAAGGGAGGCGGAGGAGAAGAAGCCGCCAAAGAACTCTTTACGTTAGAAGATCAGGCGGGAAGAAAACTGGGAATGCGATTCGAATTCACCACCAGTTTGGCACGCGTGATTGTAGGGAACCCCGATTTGCCTAAACCCATCAAAGCATTGAACGTGGGAACCGTGTATCGCTATGACAATCCCCAATTCATGCGCTACAGAGAATTCACGCAAGCCGATTGTGACATTATCGGAAGCCGCACCCCTGCCGCGGATGCCGAATGCTTATCGCTCGCCATTGACGTGATGAAAGAATTAGGCTTTGATGATTTTTACTTGCGCGTAAATGATCGAAGAATCATCAACGAGCTCATTTCATTAGGACAAATCCCCGCAGACCGTGCAAAAGAAGCCATGCGCACACTCGACAAATTAGACAAAATAGGAATCGAAGGAATAAAGAAAGAATTATCCGAAAAAAACCTCCCCACCGACATCCTAACCTCCCTGAATGATCCTTTGACTAAAATCAAAAAAGACCTCCAAGAGGGAAAACTCTCCATGAGTGGAGTAGACGCGTTAGAGGAAGTGTTTGGTCTCCTTGCGTCACAAAAGAAACTCAAATACGTGAAATTTGACCCCTCGCTGGTGAGAGGACTCGAATACTACACCGGAATGGTGTGCGAAGTATTCGCAGGAGCAAAAGTTTCCGTGGGAGGAGGAGGAAGATACGACAACCTTATTCGCTCACTCGGTGGACCCGACTTGCCCGCGGTAGGAATATCATTCGGCGTGGACCGATTAATGGATTTGCTCGTGGACAAAATGAGCGAGCCCAGCTCCGAAATGTACCTCATTCCTATTGGAGACACAGTCAAAGAGAGCCAAGCTTTAGCCTCTCAACTTAGAGAAGAAGGTTTTCGTGTGGAAATGGACCTAATGAAACGAAATATTGGAAAAAACATGCAGTATGCCAACGCCAAACAAGTACCTATTGTATTATTCCTCGGAGAAGACGAAAAGAAACAAAACAGTGTCAAGCTCCGCGACATGAAAACAGGAGAAGAAAAAATGCTGCCTTTTTCTCCTATTCTCAAGCTCAAGAACGAAATCAACATCATTTTAGGCAAAAAATAGGCTTTCCCACGCACCCCATGGAGGCAGTTTAAATGCATTTTCTCGCCGAAATCGTGAGAATGGCACCCTGAGGGATTTGCTGAGGCAAAAAACCCAAAGACCGCCTCTGTAGCTCAGTGGTTAGAGCGCAACATTGGTAATGTTGAGGTCGCGAGTTCAACTCTCGCCAGAGGCTTGCCCGCATTATCGGGCAGCGCTAATGGACTTAGGGGATTTTTCAAAATCCCCAAGAGGCCACTCTTTCTTGTAAATTTTCTGAACGAAATTTTCACCGTATTTTTTTCTGAGAAAATTTTTCTAATTATTTTTCTCAAAAATAGGCGCACGCTTAAATACGAGAACACGTTGTGTCGAATACGAAAATTTACAAAAATTTTCGGCTACAAAAAAGGGTGAAGAACAAAAATGCCTAAAGCAAAAAAGAAAGCGACCAAGCGCACAGCAGCAAAGAAATCAAAGAAGCGCTGAATCGCTTCCATTTTGTTCCCCTGAAAAGGAACCGAAAATACAATCAATCAACGAAAAAGGAGGAAAAACTATTATGGCAGCAAAAAGAGCAGCAGCGAGATCAAAAACCGCCACAGCCCGCCGATCCACCGCACGCAAAACGCGACGATAAGATCGAGCAAAAATACTCCCAATAACTATTATCCCCGGGCCGTAGAAGGCCCGGTTTTTTCTTTTTTCTATCCAACAACCCTTTGCAAGCAAAGCGTTGACGGAAAACGGCCCTGCCAACAACCCTTAAATGCCCCAAGAGAATGGCTTTGTGCGTATGCTCAACGAAGACCAGGTGGATGCATTTGTCTCACGCTATGTGAAGGACGGACAAGTGGTTTCCATCGGAACGAATCAATTGGGAGAGCTTTTCCTCAAAAAACTCGGAATTCAATGCGAACAAAACCATTGGAACGTAGAAATCATCCCCACCTCCACGAGTCAAATACAAACCGCCAAACAATTCCACCTCAACCTCACCACCCTTAACGAGAGAGAAGTGGATATTGCCATTGAATTCGTGGACCAAGCCGATGAGGACTATAACTTCATCAAACGCTACACTACCTCCCTCATTCGCGATAAAATGATTGCCCAAAGTGCTGCCGAAATGATATGCGTGGTTTCGGCAAAAGAAGTGTATCCCAAGCTCCATGGATATGTTCCGTTTGAAATCTCTGCCTTCGGATGGAAACGCACCCTGCTCTTATTGGAACAAATAGGAAAAGTAGACCATCGAAAATACGCAGACGAGCCTCCCAAAACGGAAAGCGGACACTATGTGGTGGAGGCCGAAATAGAAGAAGGGCTAAGCATTGAGGATGTGGACATGCAAGCCAGACTCATCCCTGGAGTACTGGAAACCGGACTGTTCATCGGACAAGTGGATCGACTCATTCTAGTAGGGGATACGGAAATACGCGTGAAAAGCCGATTGGATTACGAGAAATAGGACGCGCGAAATTGCACTTTAATCGCCCCATTTTTAAGCCTTAGGAGGCCGAATTTTGAAAGAGGCCTCTTGAGGGTTTACTCAGTAAATCCCTCAAAGTCCATTAGCGTCAACCGATAATGCGGTTGCCTTGGTAGCTCAGTGGTAGAGCGCCGGATTCATAACCCGGAGGTCGAGGGTCCAATCCCCTCCCGAGGCATTGCCCAAATTCCATATGGTCGCTCGGTATAGAGGGATGACAAGTCATCCCTCGGCTAGTCGTTTTTGGCGGTTTATCGAAAGCGTATTTTTATAGTCTGAAAGAAGGGTTAGTGTATGAGTGAAGGAGTTACCCTCAAACAGATCCAAGCTACGCTTTCAACTATTGAGAAAAAGGTTTCCGCTATTTTATCGATCGAGAAGAAAAATAAGTTGTTGAATCAATTGAAAGAGGAAGATGCTATTTCCGACTGGTCTGTCAAATTGATTCGGATGGACCGAAAAGGAAGATTAGACACACTGAAGGCAAAGGGCTTGATATGAATGAAACTTGTTGTCGATACCAACGTTCTAATTACTTACTTTTGGTCTAGTTCTTTTTTTCATTCGTTGGCCACGAGTCAAGATTTCGAATTTGTTTCACCTGAATATGCGTTAGAGGAAATAAAAAAACACTCAAACGAAATAATCCGAAAGGCAAAAACAAGTGAAAAGGAGTTTGACCAATTTCGCTACAATCTAGCCGTGTGCGTTGAATTCATTCCATTGGAGGAATATTCCTCTCATTTGCGAACCACCCAAGACATGATTAGATCGCTAGACAAACATATTCAAAAAGAATTAATGGAAGACATTGATTTTATCGCATTAGCACAAAAGGAAAAATGTCCGATTTGGACCAATGACAAATTGGTCAACCAGATGAAGGGCGTGAAGATTTATACCACCCGATTACTAATCGAGGAACTATTTTAATGAATCGTCTAAAAGATATTCCTAAAGAGAATATTACAACAGCTGAACGGAAAAGTCTGGACCGGATAATACGAGATATGAAAGCAGGTAACGAAGTTTTGTTTTCCGCCATTCTTGAAAGGGACCAAAAAGGTCAAAGAGGGCGCAAGGTTCATAACCTGGAGGTCGGGAGTTCAAATCCACCCGAGGCATTATTTTTTTTTAACCGAACGTAAACGTGTACAAGCGGAAGCCTTTCCCTTCAATATCCAGCGTGAGGGCGTGGGGGGCATACGCATTTTCTTCCACAATGGAATAGAGTTTTTCCTCTTCAATGGAGAGAGAATCGTGGATGATACTTCCATCCAGCGTGACCGTGATTTGCGCGGGCTGCGCGGCGACGATGTTCACGTTTTTGGCGGAATAGTTTAACACGACCTTTCCCGTCTCCGAAACCAACTCCATGTAATCCGGGGTGTTCTTCCACGTTCCCTCAAGTGCAACCAAATTAGGAGGAAGGGTTTCCGGCAACGAGTATTCCACTATTTGGTCGGGCTGGTAATTCTCAGGATTGGCTAAAGGAGCACGCGCAAAGGAATATCCCAAATAAATTTCAGGAGTCTGAATCTTGGAAAAATCCGTATCCGGGGTTTGCTCCTCCACCATGGAAGAAACGCTTTCCTCCAATTGGATTTTTTCATCACGCTCCTTCAACAACAATTGAATCTGCTCCTCGGTTTCCGCATAACCTCCTTCTCCAATGTGGTCGTAACGAATAAACCCCTCCGCGTCAATCAAATACTTGCGGGGCCAATATTGATTTTGATAGGCTCGCCACGTTTGATAGTCATTGTCCAACACCACAGGATACATTATGCCCGCCTTCTCTACGGCCGCCTTCACATTATCGTATTCTTCTTCAAAACCAAACTCCGGAGTGTGCACGCCCACGA
>CAYHNT010000018.1:0-18948 GCA_964358055.1 uncultured archaeon
AATCATTTTAAAGATATGGGAACAACCCCCACATAAACCCGCCAAACAGGGCTTTACTCCGCTAATGAACGTAAAAAGCAGGAAAGAACCCACCCGGATTATTAACTGGTTCACAAGCCATAGTTAATATGGTCATGGATGCATTAGGCCCTGGTCTTTTTGGCTTCTCATTGGTTTTGGAGGCACTTATGGCCGTTTTTGTGGCCCACTTTTACTGGCCCGATTTTCCCTACCTTCGCTTGCTGGAGAAAGGGGCGCTGATTATTCTCGTGATTCTCTTCTTCGCTTTCTTAGGACCCGATTACGGGGCACGTATGTTAGAGGCATTGTGGCAGTTTATTCTGCGCAACCTGGTGAGCGCACTCCCTCTCTGATAGGTGAAACGCATGGATATCTCCTATATTTTCACCCAAGTCCCCCTGCTATTGAGTGCATCGCTTAGTTTTATCGTCGCCGCATTCTTGTTGTCCTTCAATTCGGGATGGAGCCGTATGCAATTGCTCTGGTTGATATTCACCCTCGCCATGGTGGGCGCCCTTGCGCACGGAGAAGTGAGTGATATTCTTTTTTCCCTGGAATGGACGCTTCCTTTCTTTGCAGCAGTATTAGCCTTGGTCATTTTGATTCCCATTTGGGGATTCAAGCTCGTTATTTCATTGGAGTCCTGGGCAGTAATCCTCGCGGTATTTTTTCTTTTCCTGGATACCAATCTCCTGCTTTCCAACGCACTCGGCATTACCATCTATCTCTTCCTTTGGGTGATTTTCCTCCGGGGCACCTATCTTATTGTCCGACAATGGTATGGGACTCCCACGGGAAAGGAGTGATTGGCGATTTACTGTCCAAATAGTTTTAATTCTCTAAAAATAAATCAGTCATGGACGATGAATTATCTATTTTTGATAGTAAGTCCGACTGGCTGAAAGATGAAATATATGTGCACGGTTGTAAGAACGAAATAAAAGAAGTCGCTAATCTAGTTGGAGGGCCTAGCAAACTCTCTAAGCTGCTTGGGGTAAATTATAATAGTTGTTATCGCGAGTGGACAAATGGACGAAATCCGATTCCTCTTGCAACGCTTGAAAAGATGCTTCAATTATGTGATGCGAATACCATTTCGGGTATCAAATTGAAAATAAATTCCAGACCGTGCATCATTAGTTGCAGATATTCCCCACATAAGATGCGATTCCCAAGAACCGTCTCAGTAGACATCGCATATTTAGCTGGACTCATTTTGGGAGATGGCAGCCTTGCAGGGGACTCTTCTAATGAGAGGGGCAACTGGAATGTTTCCGCATTATTTGATGACATTAGTCACCAAAAGATATGTGATGATCTTATCAAAAATGAGTTTCATATTTCGCCTAAAAATTACAAGGACGAAAGAAATTGCTGGTTATCTATTTTTAGTTCAAAAACAGCTCAATGGTTTTGGCGTTCCTTTTTCGATATGCATAATGGATACAAGGCAAGCAAGATAACTATTCCAAGATGTATACTCGAATCCAAAAATGAAAAATTGCGCACTGCTTTGCTACAGGGGCTTTTTGATTCAGATGGTTCATTCACCAAGAGAAAAAATGTGCAATATGCATCCACAAGTCACATTATTGTCGATCAAGTAAGCAATATTTTGAATAGCATGGGAATCACTCATTCAAAGTCTGTTTGGATAAAAGACAAAAAGTATCTGCCACTGCATGCCATTGCGATTTGTCGAAAAAGCAGCGTTTTAAGCTTTGCTCAACAAATTGGGTTTAGACACCCTCGAAAGATGTCTAAATTGAAAATAGTAACAGCCCCGTGGTCTAGCGGTTAATGACTCTGGCCTCTGAAGCCGGCAACGGGAGTTCGAATCTCCCCGGGGCTATAGCACAAAACCATGTTAAGCATGCTGTCTTACGCTTGAATTCTTAACCAGTCTTTTATCGATAACTTGAATCGCAATATTTCATCTTCATTCAACTCTGCACTGTGCGCAACCACACCTCTCAATTGGTTCAAGCTAGATAGAATTTTTTGCATTGCTTTTTGGCTACGAATTGTGTCTGCAAAATCCACCCAATTCACGTCAAAAATTTCTATTAATTCCCCAAAAGTAGTATATGTTAATGGATCGTCTGAACGAACCGACATTGCCGAATCAACCTCACGTTGCTTCCTGTTTACAACTTCTTGTTGTATATTTTGGGGCACTTTCAGACCCCACCAATTGGCACCATATTTTTCCATAAGTCTTGTAGAAATTAGCCGACGGACGCTGTTTTCAAAAGCAAAGTAAAGCACGTATAAACCTGCCATTTTTTTAGCCGTTTTCAAAATATCCTCTTCGAACAAATCAGTATCTACAACTTCATCTTCCTTTAGAGTTTCTTTATGACCTAATTCAATCCCGCTATGTTCAATCTTTAGAAGTTCTGTTTCTAGCATCAAATTTCGCATGCCAAAAAGTGCTATTTTGTTAGAGACCTCGCTATTCTTTGTCATCAAGCAAATTCTCCTTTAAACTCTTGAAAATTGCATTAAAAACTTCAATATTTGTGGTGGCGGGTAAGTTAAGATTAATAGTATAAGCAAGTCCAATTTTTTGAGAGATTCCTTTTGGTTGCAAGTCCGGTACTTTTATTTCAACGTCTTTGGCAGGCACCGTCTGATTTTTCACATCCTGATTCGTTTCAAAGTCAGCCTGAGAAACAAGAGCTTGAAACGTACCAATTACCGCAGGCAAAACACCATCATTTTCGGAAGCGCCAGTGAGCCGCTTTACCAACTGCATCAACTCATCTTTCTTCATTCTATGTACATACTGGTTAGCTCGGTACAGTTCAGTGTAGGCTTGCCTAATCAGACTTGCTAAAATAGCCCCTGACATGGAATTATCTCGAAATAGAGCATATTCTTTTGTTGGAACATTCCCTGAATCAACTAATCCAAGCCGTTTAAGAAAAGGAACAAACGCGCGGTCACTCGAGGACTTAAAACCCAATACCATTTCCAAAAAATCAATGTTAAATTTTGAAGGCATTTCTGCCTTTTTTATCGCTTCAAATAAGGCCGATAATTTCCCATATGCATTAACGTATGGAGGATAGTCAGTCATGTAGTATCCGTTTGTTCTATAACACAATTTAAACATACTGCAAAAATCGCACCCGCTAATCTAGGTCGGCTCGAATCTTCGCGGGGCTATTCTTTAATACTCCAAATTTCCTAACGTAGTTCCAGGTTGGTATGGGTAATCTGGAAAGTCAATTCAATTCGTCTTCTACGCGTTTATCGTCACATGAAACAAAGTTCATTGTCGTTACGGGGGGCGTGGTTTCGGGATTAGGAAAAGGAATCGCTGCGGCCTCCATTGGTCGTTTGTTGGTTTCTTCTGGATTGAAAGTGATTCCCATGAAACTCGATGGCTATTTGAATGTGGATCCCGGCACCATGAATCCTGTTGAGCATGGGGAAGTGTTTGTGTTGGATGATGGGGGCGAAGTGGATATGGATTTTGGCCACTACGAACGCTTCCTCAATGTTACGCCTAAATCCAATTGGAATCTCACCATGGGTAAAATATTCGATTACGTGCGGCAGAAAGAAAGGATGGGGGATTATTTGGGGAAAACCGTGCAGTACATTCCCCATGTCACGAATGCCATTAAGGAAAAAATAATGCAGGTGGTAAGCGAAGAGAAACCGGATGTGCTGATGATTGAAGTCGGGGGAACGGTAGGGGATATGGAAAACGAATTGTACATTGAAGCGGTGCGCCAGCTCAAGAAAGATGTAGGGCAAAACAACATTGCGTACGTGCATCTAACCTATGTCCCCATTCTCACAGGAACCAAAGAGGAAAAATCAAAACCCACGCAGCAGAGTGTGAATCTACTCAGGCAAAGAGGAATCCAGCCCGACATTATTATTGGACGGTGCGCGCGGAAACTAGACGATTCCACACGCGAACGCATTTCGTTGTTTTGTGATTTAGAAAAGGATGCGGTGATTACGGGATTAGACGTGGACAATGTGTATAGCATTCCCCTTGTGTTTGAAGAGGAAGGGATCATGAAGCGTTTGAGTGAAAAGTTAGGATGGGACGTTCAACCAAAGATGGAGGAGTGGAAAAAGCTCACAGAAAATATGAAGGGCACCTCTCAAAAAGTACACATTGCGATGTGCGGCAAATACACGAAGCTCGAGGACAGTTATGCGTCCGTGATTGAGGCCATTAAACACGCAGGGGCTAAGTTAAACGTGCAACCTGAAATACATTGGATTGAAACCACGCACATTGAGGAAGGGAAAACTACGGTAGACCAAGCATTGCGCTTCATGGATGGAGTAATTGTTCCCGGGGGATTTGGTTCACGCGGCGCGGAGGGAAAAATACAAGTGATTCAGCATGCACGGGAAAATAATCTTCCATACTTAGGATTGTGCTACGGCATGCAATTGGCCACCATTGAATATGCCCGTAACAAATGCGAAATGGGAGATGCGAATTCAACTGAAATAAATCCCCTCACAACGAATCCTGTGATTGATCTTCTTCCTGAGCAAATGAATGTGACGGAGAAAGGTGCTACCATGCGTTTAGGTGGACAAGATGTGGAAGTGAAACCCGATACGAAAGCTTATTCCTTATTTGGCCACACCGCACGCTTGCGTTTTCGCCATCGCTATGAGGTGAATCCCAAATACGTGGAAGCATTAGAAAAGAACGGATTGATTTTCTCCGGGAAAGCCCCTCAAAGGGAAATCATGCAAATCATGGAGCTCTCCGCGCATCCTTTTTTTATGGCCACGCAGGCACACCCTGAATTAACTTCTCGTTTGGACAAGCCATGTCCGTTTTTCTTGGAGTTTGTTAGAACGGCCTCACAGAATAGAGAAGCAATGTGATTAGTTTTCTTATTTTATTTTCCGCCAAACCCCACATCAATGCGTGTACGTTTTGCTGCCTTGGCAGTTTGTACGGCCTGCGCGAAAATATCCAACGTATCTTTCAGTTCTTTTTTTCCGTGTGCGAATGAGGAAAAAATAACTTCCTGGTTGTCCACGTCAAACAACACTCCGCGGCGCAGACACTCAAATTGTACGCGCGAAAAGAATTCCACATCGGCGTGCTCCAAATCATGATAGTTTCGTACGCGCGTTCGCTTCGTGTAGAGTATTTGAAACATGGTGGGGTGTCCTACTAACAAATGCGGCACATGCTCCTGCGTGAGCACCTTGTCCAATCCATTCCATAGTTTGCGTGTAAAGGAGCGGAACTTTTCCTGATTCGTTTCTTTGCGTATTTCTTTCAATGTGGCTTCGCACACGCTCAATGAAACAGGATTAGCCGAATAGGTTCCTCCGTGTGCCACTTTCTTGGGGCTAATTACGCTCATGATGTCGTGTGTTCCTGCAAAGCACCCTATCGGGTGGCCGTTTCCCATGCACTTAGAGAAAGTGGCAATGTCGGGTTTGACTTTGAATAATGTCTGCGCCCCACCAGGGTGTACGCGGAAGCCTGTTTTGACTTCATCGAAGATTAATACAACCCCATTTCGATCGCAAACTTCTCTTACGTGTTTCAAAAATCCGGGTTCGGGCATGATTCCGGATGCGTTTCCCATGAGTGGTTCCATAATGACGCAGGCTAATTGGTGTCGGTTCCTTCGTATCTTTTCTTCGAACCCTGCAAAGTCATTGAATACCGCTGTAAGAGTAAGTGAGCGTATTTCTTTGGGTATTTCGCGTGACTTCCAAAACATTCTCCCGGGTGCCATATCGAAGGGCGTATGATTAGGCGTCACCATGACCGCATCATGCCACCCGTGATAGTGTCCTTCAAACTTGAGTATTTTTTTCTTCCCCGTATAGCCACGTGCCACCTTGATGGCGGCCATGGTGCTTTCCGTTCCAGAATTAGTGAAGCGAACCATCTCGGCGCACGGAACCATTTTCTTAATGGTTTCTGCAACTGTAATTTCTTTTTCCACATCCAGCGCGTACACGGATCCATTCTTCATGGATTGTTGCACCGCCCTCACGGTAGCGGGGTGTCCATGTCCTAAAATAGCGGGGCCAAATCCTAATCGATAATCAATGTACTCATTGTCATCCACATCCGTCAAATACGCCCCGTGGGCCTTCTTAGCGAAGAGCGTACATGCTTGGTAAGGAGGACACATTTCAATGTCCATCAGCCGCGCATTGCTTCCAACCCCCGCGGGAATCACTTTGGATGAGCGCACAAAAAGATCGAGGGATTTCTTGATGTTAAACGTTTCAGGAACGGGGCGCATGCAGGATGCAAAATTTTGGGGTATTTTAATGTGGGGGTTTTCGCAAAAGTTTTCCCTAGCTTTTTCAATATGCTGGTTTAATTCGGGATAATGTCATTCAAAATTAAACTAGGAGAGATGTTCAAAGAACAATATACTCGCCTCGAAAAAGCACAAAAAGAACGAATTTATGCATTTGTTGAACAACTCAAAATAAACCCAGTCATGGTTGGAAAACCGCTCCGATACTATTTTTTTCGTGAAAAGAAGTTCAACGGAAAGAGGTTATACTATCTTGTTTACAGAGAGTGGAATATTGTTCTTTTAGTCCGGTTATCCGACAAAAAGGATCAGCCTGAAGCCATTGCGTGGGTGCTTCAAAACCTGCACACGCTCAAAGAATTTGTCGAGGAAAAACGGGCAATGGATTAATGATCAATTTTATCCCACTCGTAAACGCGCCCGTGCTTAATATCCTCAAACGCTTCCTTGAACTCATCTAAGAGGGTCTTTTCTTTTTTGACTGTTTTCCTCAGGGTTTTCACTTGTTGTACAAGGGCCTTCATACCACCCCCACGTCTTTTGATTTTATAAGGCTAGGCAAAATTCCAAAATTCCATCCCCTTTTTTAACCCCAAAATGCCGTTTCCACGTATGAAAACATACGGGAACTTTGTCGGTGGAAAATGGTCCAAGTCCAAGAAAACAATGCCCGTGGTTTCACCGTATTCAGAAAAAATCATCGCACGCGTTGCACAATCGAGTGCAAAAGAAACGGAACACGTTATTCGCGCTGCACGCGAGGCGTTCGATAATGGCCCTTGGCCCCGCATGACTCCGGGGGAGCGCGCCACGTGGTTATTCAAGCTTGCAGATGAATTGGAAAAAAATACTGAAACGTTATCTTCGCTCGAATCCACCAACCAGGGAAAGAGTTGGAAAATGTCCCATGATAGCGACATTCCTTTTGGGATTGATAACCTGCGTTTCTTTGCGGGCGCAGGAAGAACGTTGCAAAATCAAACCGCGGGAAACTATGCGGCCTTCGATGAGAAAGGAGAACACAAGCCTGCGGGATTTTCTATTCTCAAACGCGAGCCCATTGGAGTGGTGGGGGCCATTACTCCATGGAATTATCCCTTCATGATGGCCTGTTGGAAAATTGGACCGGCATTGGCTGCGGGAAATACAATGGTGTTGAAGCCCGCAAGCGCGACTCCACTCACGACGTTAGAAATTGCATCGTGTGCGGAAAAAATAAAGTTTCCGAAGGGCGTATTGAATGTAGGCACGGGCTCTGGAAAGGAAGTCGGGGAGACACTTGCATCGAGTAAGAATATCGATATGATTGCACTCACGGGAAATACGGAAACAGGAAAGCGAATTCAACAATTGGCCTCCGTGAATGTGAAAAAGACCCATTTTGAGTTAGGAGGAAAAGCACCCTTCATTGTATTAGAAGACGCGAACATTGAAGAGGCAGCACAAGGCGCGTTAATTGGAGGACTAATCAATTCCGGACAAGACTGCACCGCGGCCACGCGCATCTATGTGCATGAAAAAAATCATGACGCATTTGTAAAATCACTTATCGAAAAGTGTAAGCATGTGAAAATGGGAAACCCCCTAGACAAGAGCACGGACTTGGGTCCAGTGGTGAGTAAGGAACACTATGAGCGTGTCATGCATTTCATTAAGGGTGCTTCCAAGCAAGGTGCGAAGGTTGCCTATCAGAGTGTCGTTCCTAAAGAAGGGTGGTTTGTTCCCATTACTATTCTTACGAACGTAAAACAAAACTCCGATGTGTGTCAGAAGGAAATATTTGGTCCCGTATTTTCCATTCTTTCCTTTTCAAGCGAAGCCGAGGTTATTCGTAAGGCAAACGATGTGGCGTTTGGACTTGCTTCCTCCATTTGGACGCAAGATGGGAGAAGGGCGTTACAGATTGGCAATCGGCTGCGTTTTGGTGAAGTATGGATCAACGAGCATGGGCCTTTAGCCTCGGAAATTCCTCACGGAGGATACAAGCAGACCGGTTCAGGACATGATCTTAGTATTCATGCACTGGAAGAGTACACCCAACTCAAACACATCTATTTTGATTTAACCCGCAAGGTAAGGAAGCCCTGGCATTATACGGTGGTGGGGAAGCCGTGAATAATAAAAGGGAATTGTCCAAGAATGTGCCCAAAAAAATAGTGGTGTTGGGCGGCTATGGCGCAATGGGACGTATTGCCGTACGCGACTTAGCTCAATACGCTAAGAAAATGGATATTATTATCGCCGGAAGGGATGAGAAAAAAGCCAATGCGTTCATTCGTGAGTTGAAATCAAAGAACGTGAGTTTTGTTTCCTGCGATGTGAATGATATTCGCCAGACCGCCCATGCATTGAAGGGTGCGGACGTGTGCATTAATGCAGTACAGTATGAGTTGAATGAAAAAATTATGCGCGCCTGCCTCCTTGCGCTTTGTCACTATTTGGATTTGGGTGGACTATTCCACATGACCAAGAAACAACTAAAGTGGCATGGTAAATTCAAGCGCGCTGGTTTGTTAGCCGTATTAGGAATGGGTGCTGCCCCTGGTGTTACCAACATTCTCGCCAAAATAGGAATGGACAAATTGGATAGTGTAAGCGAAGTGTATTTGCGCGTGGGAGACATGGATTTTACCGAAGTAAAAAATCCTCCCGTGTTGTGGTTTACTTATTCTCCTAAGACCATCCTCGAAGAACATTCTGTTCCCCCTGTAATCTTCACCAAGGGACAATTCAAAGAAATTCCCGCACGCTCATTGAAAGAGAAAGAGGATTTTGGAGGAAAAGTAGGAAAACAGACAACGATGGCAACGTTACATTCGGAAGCCGCCACACTTTCCAAATACAAACCTGGTATTCGCGAGTGTAATTTTCAAATCGCATTCCCAGATGACTTTGAAGAAAAAGTATCTTTATTGGTCGAAGCAGGTTTTGCGAAGCCCGAAAATATTGATTTCACGGCCAAAATATTATCCCAAATACCAAAGCCCAATGTAAAGCCCAACGATCTTGAGTTGCTTCGTGCGCGCGTGCATGGAAAAAAGGATGGAAAATCCAAAACAATTATTGTGGATGCATTATTCAAATCCATCCCCCGCTGGAGTGCGGGCGGTGGAGACGTTGACACGGGTTCCCCTCCCTCAGTGGTGGCCCAAATGCTTGCCCGTGGACAAATTTCCTCACGCGGAGTGCTTCCTCCCGAGTTGTGCGTCCCGGTAAAGCCATTTTTGAATGAGTTGAAACGTAGAGGAATGAAACTCAAGGTGTCTTTCAAATGAAGTTTCCCGCGATCAACCCCGCAACGGAAGAGCCGCTTGTTACGTATGAGGGCCATTCTGCTAAAGAAATTGAATCTAAACTTTCCCAAATGATAAAAGCACAATCCCAGTGGAAGAATTTCTCTTTTTCTGAACGAAAAAAAATAATCAAAAAGGCAACTACTATTTTGCGTCGAAGAAAAAAAGATTTTTCTACGCTCATTTCAGAGGAGATGGGGAAACCAATTACACAAAGTCTTGCGGAAGTTGAAAAATGCGCATGGGGATGCGAGCATTTTGCTGAGCACGCAGAAAAATATCTCCAACCTGAGTTTGTGAAAACTGATGCGCACAAATCATTCGTTTCATTTGAACCGCTTGGAATTATTTTAGGTATCATGCCTTGGAATTATCCTTTCTGGCAAGTATTCCGTTTCGCTGCACCCACGCTCATGGCGGGAAATGGAATTGTGATGAAGCACGCATCCAATGTTCCGGGATGTTCGCTTGCCATACAGGAAATTTTCCACCAAGCAGGAGTTCCGAAGGGACTGTTTGCTTCTCTTTTAGTTGATTCCAAAACAGCCCTTCATTTGATTGATGATAAACGCATCGCTGGAGTTTCCGTCACGGGAAGCACAGCTGCAGGAAAGCAAATCGCTTCGCGTGCGGGGTTAAACGTCAAGAAATGCGTACTGGAGTTAGGTGGAAGTGATCCTTTCATTGTGCTCGATAGTAAAGTAAGTGTCCAAGAATGTGCTCATTCTGCAGTGCAGGGACGCATCGTTAATGGAGGGCAATCGTGTATTGCATCCAAACGATTTATTGTTCCACAGAAAATAGCACGCGAGTTTGAGAAGCAAATGAAGAAGGAGTTTGAAAGCTTAGTCATGGGAGACCCTTTCAATCCTAACACGCAAGTGGGCCCTCTTGCGCGAGACGATTTACGTATCCATTTACGCGAGCAGATGAAGCAGTCCATTCGCATGGGTGCACGCGTGCTTACGCAAAATAAACCCTGGAGAGGAAAAGGGTATTTTTTCACTCCTACATTATTGGGAAAAATAAAGCCCGACATGCCTTTGTTCGCGGAGGAAACATTTGGCCCTCTTGCTGGAGTATTGAGCGTCGCGAATTCACGCGAAGCAATTGAAATCGCCAACTCTACCGAATATGGTTTGGGTGCTTCCATTTGGTCAAGTGATTTGAAAAAAGCAGAGGAAATAGCATATCGTATTCAAGCAGGTAATATTTTCATCAACAAGAACGTGGCTTCAGATCCACGCATTCCATTCGGGGGAACAAAACAATCGGGTCTGGGTAAAGAATTAGGAGAAATGGGAATCAAAGAATTCGTGAATGCTAAAACCATTTGGATTAACTAGATTCTACGCAGGAGTAGAAGCTCCCGTTCCAATGTCCGCGCACGCAGGGTGAACGCCGCCTCCAACTATTCCAGTACGGCGACACACCGTAACAGGTACTATTGTCATTTCGTTTGAATAATTTTCATCCAAGAATGCATGATAAGGGTTCACGATCACATACAACTCATATTCGCCTTTATCAGGAGTCCAATTCAATGGCACTTGAATTGTTTGCCCGGCAGGAATGGTGACAACAGTACTTCCTAGAATAATTCCTTCTCCAAACGGGTTTCCATTTCCAAATACAATGTTTACATCCGTCGCATTTCCTGTTCCAAGGTTCGAGATGGAGGCAGTTACCACCAGTGGTTGATTAGGCGCAGGATATTGATTCGACAACACCACGTCCTCTGCACTTACTTCTAAGTCAATGGGTGCCGTGACAAATGCAGCCGTGCGCGCGGTGAGTTCAAATGATCCTAGTGGAGAGACGCCCACTGCATTGAGGTCAATGGGATAGTATCCCTCTGCGGATGTAGTGATAAAACTATTTGCATACATCCCATCTCCTGCATTTCCATCTTGATGGAGTCCATCATCGAAAAGAGAAAGAGTTGTAGTCCCTCCTGAGGGCAATGAGAGTGTTCCTTTTACAGTGGCATTCAGAATAGGATTTCCTCCAGTCTTGAGAAGGGTGCGTGCAATGATGGGTTGTCCTGGAAGATAGGTATCTTTATCCGTGGAATGATCCATCGCCACATCTGTTTTTCTGAACAAGGATAGCTCATAGGTCCCAGCTTGTCCTTGAGACGAAACGCGAATGGCCCAGTCCCCGGGTTGAGCGGTTGTAATGGCAAACGATTCTGAGTTTCCATCCAGATGGTGGGTTACGCCAGGGAAGTTTTGATAGCTATTCCGATTGATGTCCTGCCCAGTTGGAGTTTTCACATGGAGCATAAGTGGTCCAGCTTGCCATTGGAGTATGGTCTCAAAGTACCCATTGGGTGCAATTCCAGAAATGGGTGTCACAATCTGTCCAGCGCCTACATTTCCTTGTGCTTTTTTCGCTTCCATGCTCGTTGATTCGGGCGTGGCTGTAGGAATGGTGCAGGGTGCGAGGCTTGGAGTTTCTTGGATTAAAAGTGCCACTGCGGCTTGCATAGGGAGAGCTTGGTCGTAGATAGAAGGCCCTAAGAGTGGCGTGTGAGTCGCGTGGTATTGATGGCAGCTTCCACTATAATTGACACTTGCCGCGGGTACGATGGTGTCAGATATGAATGTCGGGTCACAATATTGAGGATCACCCAGAATGGGATCGCATAGTAAGGATTTGAGGGGGTTGTTTTCCGTGAGTTTAGTCCCTGCAATGGCATGGTGCGTAACGGTAGGGTTTTTTGCGTTTAGTTTGGTAAGAAAGGGGAATCCTGGGATCATGTCTTTTCTTCCTTGGTCCGTGGGGTCGGTTCCCTGGACGAATCCCACGAAGCCAGCAATTAGTTTTTTGGCAATGGGTGCTCCTTCATTGGGTGTTCCTAGCATCATGAGTTTGCGAACGTCATTCTGATAGAGAGGAGACAATACGGTGTACGCGCGCGTCACAAGTCCACCCATAGAGTGGGCTAAAACGTCTATTTTTTTTTCTCCTGTTTTTCTTTTTACTTGTTGAATAGCCAATGCTGCTTGCCCTGCGAGTTGTTGAATGGCTGAGTTGTTGGGGAAAAGTCCACCTTGGTTGATTTGTTCTCCCACTTTGTAGAATCGCATTCCTTTTTGAGTAAGTTCATCCGTCACATCGTTCGACCACATGGCATCACTGGAGTAAATTCCATGAATGAGCAACACGGGAGTACACTTGTCTTCCAACACTCCACCCGCATCAAAGGGTGCATCCAGAATAGGATTGAAATCCACTCTTCCTCCGTGTCCGTCCTCTTCTCCATCGCGGAAGTAATCTTCCCAATCCAAAATATTCTGGTCAATGGCTGCACAGTCCTGGTTTCCAAATGCGTTAGAGAGTCCCCAATAGTTTTCTTCTGCAACTAATTCTCCACTGTGATTGATGAGGTTGATTCCATTGGCTTGAATGGTATTATGATATACATTTGTGTCTTCCACATCGCTCGTTTCTATTCCAACTTCGTTTCCTTGAATGGTATTTTCGAGCACTTGCATGTTCACCGTGTCTTGTAGGAAAATTCCCAAGTCTTGACTCCCGGTGATGGTGTTTCCTTGTAGAATGTTAGGTTCGCCTTCTGCGTTTCCCCCTAATGCATAAACACCCACCACGAGGGGATTGGAGATGACGTTGTTGCGCAACAAATTATTCTCAGTTTCAAGCAGCACGATTCCAGAGTAAGGTGAATTAATGGAATTGTCCTCCACCACATTCCCTGTTCCTGATACGATGATTCCGACGTCGTCTTCTTGGTTGAAAATGAAGTTGGCAGAAATGGTGTTGTTATTCGAGTCCACGGTGATGGTTCCGCCTTGGTTGAAGTTATTTTCTGTGACCACATGGGAGTGTCCTTGGGCGAGGAAGATACTCCCTCCATCCTCTCCATCAAATGTGTTGCCGTTCACGGTTCCCATGATTGCGTCCGTGAAATTGATTCCTCCATCCTCCGAATTAAATTGATTAAATTCCACGTATCCAAAATCGGAGGATGAAAAATAAATTTGACCATACCCCATAAACTGGTTGTCTTCGGCGCGCACGCCATCCGAGTCGACTGCATAAATGCATAGTCCACAGCCGCTCAAAAAGGTGTTTCCTTTGACGATTGAGTTATGCGACGCATCCAGTTCTATTCCAGTTCCCACGTTGAATTGATTGTCTTCAATCAGGAGATTCGTGGATCCTCCTTGAGCCCAAATCCAGCGAGCGGCCGAGCCCGTCACGCTATTTTGTCTGAGAATAGTAGAAGGAGAATTCGTAATGAGTATGCCGTATAAGCTGCTGTTTTGAATCATGTTGTTCAAAATGAGGTTTCCCGGGGAGGAGTCGATATTAATTCCTGCGAGATTATTCTGAATATTATTGTCCTGCACCGTCACACCAGTCGTGTTTTGTTCAAGCAAAACGCCCTTTGCTGTATTTCCAATAATCAACCCGCCTATCGTTCCCCCGGTTAAAGATTTCACTACAATGCTTTCCCCCACTTGGTTGTTCTCCACCGTGACGTTATCAGATGCCACGACAATGGAACCCGACAGGGTGTTCCCGCTCAAGATTGAATTGGGAGACACGGCTACTCGAATGGATTGTCCTAGTAAATCTTGCATGGAAGTACTGTTTCGGATTTCACTTCCGGACGCATTGGCGAGTGCGTATCCAACGAAATAATTTTGGGCATGACAATTGAGTATGTCGGCTCCCGGGAAGAAACTCGTGACAGCAGATGATAATCCAGTGCCGCTCCCAACAAGGGTGGCGCCGTTGCAGTTTAGGGTCATGTTGCTCAAGCAAATGTCCACTCCCTCGGGCAAATTATAGGTTCCTGAGACAAACGTCACATTCACATTGACGTCACACCCGTTCGTTGGAATGGTGCCACACTGCACGTCCCCCATTGCCTGGCACACAGCATGGGCAGGGGTGACAAAAAAGAATAATAGAATAAGTCCGAGTGCCCAAAAGTGCAGTCGCATACTAATCATCCTCTTCATACCGTTTTAATAATTGGGGCGCTATCGGGCAGAAATAATCAAGGGAAGTTATTGATATTATTCACTCTGCCCGCACATGCTGTGGGGGTGCTGGGCCCGCCTACTACGGCAGGCATGGGGCACGTCTTGATTATTTTACTACCCCCCTCGTTGGAGAAATTCGTATCCATAAATGGATTGAATGGAGCAGTGGTCACGGTGATAGTATAGGTTCCATAAGGCAGTGTCCATGGAAGCGATACGGTTTGAGATTCTTTTCCAGGAATGGTATAAGTCACGCTGCCAGTGTTGACAATCACGTTGTTGGAGTCCTTGACACTGAACAGGAAGTTGGCATCCTGCGCATTCGCTTCTCCTAGGTTGGATACGTTGACATCCATGGTGATTACGCTTCCAGGGGCATGATGGGGGATGGACAATGAGATGTCATCTCCTGAATAGGCTAGATCAACTGGTGATCCCACGCTCACAGTATCTCGGTCTTCGAGAATGTAGAGGCCGAGTGGGCTGATTCCGTTAGCCGTGACTGTAATTTCATATAATCCACTCGTGATAGCCGAGGAGTAAATTGCGCCATAAGTTCCATCCATGATATTCCCGTCTCCGTGTAGTCCGTCATCGAACATTGGAACAATGGCAGTGTTTCCATTATTGGTAATCAGGGCTTGCACATTACTATTAGTATCAGGCCCAAGTGTACTGTTGACTTTCCCCGTGATGATAATGGGGGTGGACAGGCCGTATTGTGCTTTATCCGTGCTCATTTTGAGTGTGACATCAGTGTCGCGCAAGAGTGTGAGTTCATACACGGTGGGTTGTGTGATCATTTTTCCGCTCACTTTGACTTGCCACAATCCGGGAATGGGATTTTGTACGATGAACACTTCCATTTCATTCCCGTCAAGTAGGCTTGTCTCGCGGGTGACATTAGTGTATTGAAGGTACGTGTCCTTGTTGATATCATTTCCATTAGGGTCTACAAGTCCCGTCAGGACGTCTGCAGTTGCGAGGGAATTGAGTGCGGTGATGAATGCGGCGTTGGGCATGAAGGAGGTGACCGTTTGTACCTGATTGGGATTAATGTTCATATTGTAGGTGCTAACTTCCACGTGCACATCCTCGAGTGTCAACAATTGCTGAACACACGTGTTGAGCGCAGGAGCTTCGCCTTGCAAGAGCGAGGTGGTAGCAACGATCGTTAGAAGGTGGTTTGTGTATCCCACTCCGAGCATGGTGCTATGTGTTACGGGCGTCTCAAAACAGGTCGTTTGTCCAAAATGATCAACGCTGGAAACCGGAACAATCGAATCTGATACGAGCAATGGCTGGAAAGGCGGGCAATAATTTTTCTGGTTCTTACAAATCAACATTTTTTTGAACCAATTCGTCGGCAATTGGTTTCCCGCGATGAGTTTGTAGTTGATTCCAATTGGATTAGGGCCGCTGTTTAATGCGTTCAAAAAGGGTGAGTTTGGAATCATGTCCAAGCGGGCCTGGTCGACGAAACTATCTCCAAACAGACCTAATAGAACGGAGATGAATCCATTCTTGTCTGCGATGGGAGACCCTTCATTGGGTGTGCCCAACATGATGAATTTGCGTATGTCCAAACGTTGCGCGTAAATCGGACTCTGGGAATAAGCACGCGTCGCAAGCCCCCCCATGGAGTGTGCAAGGACATCTACCTTTCGCTCTCCTGTTTTCAATTTCACCGAGGAGATAGCGGTACTGACTTGTCCTGCGAGAGAGTTTATTGGTCCGTTGTTTGGTTTGAGTCCTGTTTTTCCATTCTCTTGACCCACGCGATAAAATCGCATGCCTTCCGTGGTGAGCTTTTGGGCTGTTCCTTCGTCCCACATGGCGTCATTGGAGTATATCCCGTGTACCATCAAAATAGGCGTACATTTGTCTTTAGATAATCCAGTGGGATAAGGCCCTTCCAAGATTGGATTGAAATTCACAAACTGTCCTTCACTCAAGTCTTCTTTGTCGAGAATCTTTGCGTCGATTGAGGCACAGTCCTGTACTCCTTGGGCATTGGGGAGGTTCCAATAGTTGTTTGTGACGTCGAGTATTGATTCAGGGTTGTTGCTTTGTGCGCGAAGATGAGTGGTGTTGAGGTTGAAGTTGTTATAGTTGATTAATAGTCCGGTGGAATTTATCGTGGAAATTCCAATGGCGTTTCCCACGAGTCCATTTCCAGTAATATTGTAATTGGCGTCCCCTGCGCGCATGTAAATCCCGGCGATGCTGGTGGACGATATGACATTTTCCTTAATGAGTGTACTCCCATCAATAGAGCCTTCAGGTGATCCCAAGGTGTTGATGGCCGTGGTCACGGCTATTCCATATCGATAATTGCTAATCGTGTTGAGAGAGATACTGTTGTCCTGATCAAAATATAATGCACGCACTCCAATCGCGGTCCCGGGTCCACCTAGGAAATTATTATAGCGAATAATATTGTCGCTGCTTTCGAAAATAAATCCCGCAAGAACAAGGTCACTATCCAGGTCGATGTCGGGATTGGTCACATACGAATTGTTCTGGAAGGTATTATCCTCAATGATGTGGTTCGACCCGGTCAGCGAGACTCCCCAAATATCATTGTTGTTAATCTGATTTCCACGCACAGTAGATCCCTCAATACCTGTTGTCGTTACGCCGTAGATATTGTTAGTGATAGTATTGTCCTCGATTAAGGTATTTTGAGAACCGGCATCGTACACGCCCGTCTCATTATCCTGGATTTGATTTTGTCGAATAGTCAGATCTGTCACGCCCCCCGTGGAATCGATTCCAGCTGAATGAAATGCATCGTCGCAGTTTTGAAAAATGCTATTTTGGATGGTAACACCGGATACGCTGTTCAAATGTGCGCAACTGGTGCCATTGAGGGGAATCGCGTTTGAAACAGTCCACCCATTTGCGCCAGATTGAAACCGTATATCGGTAGCGGTATTGCCAGTCATAATCCCGTTTGGGGAATTGGACACCACAATTTCATCGGCCGTGTTATTAGTAACAATCGCCCCCCCCTCCAGGAAAGCCCAAGCTAATGGTATAGTTATTGACAAACTGGGGGTTCGTGCTCAAGACTTCATTTCCAGTAATGGTAGCGTTGTTGGTCCATACACTAATTCCCGGCTTACTACCACCAGGGAAATTAGCTTTGATACTATTATCTCGAATGATGGGAGATTGTGCATTTACATTTTGGACCCTAATTCCTTCCGTATAGTATTCCCTCAGATTGCAATTCTCAATGGTGACATTGGATTTATGAACAGTAATTCCTATCGAATTGTCGCCTTGCCCAACGAGCGTTGCACCATTACAGTTCACAATAATATTATCCAAGCAAACATCTATTCCATTGGGCAAATTATAGGTCCCGGGGGTGAATGTGACATTGACATTCGCATCACACCCATTCGTGGGGATTGAACCGCATTGGATGTCTCCTGGGCCTTGGCAAATCGAAAAAACAGATGGGAATAAGACAATCAACCCCATTAACCCAAGGACCCAAAAAAGGAAGCGCATACAGGCCTACGCCCTAAAGAAGTTTTAATCGTATGGGTTCAGACTCCCGTTTTCTATTTCGCCAGCGCAAACTCAATCGCTTCAGGTAATAACGCGAGCATATGCGGATTGGTCGCGAGCTTCCCTACGAAGCGTGAGGGTTCGTCCATGTCTCCTTCTTTGGAGAGGAAGGATTCCATTCCCGTGTCTTTGAGTTTGAGGAAAAACTTATTCAGTTGTGCGTCGTCCATTCGGCTTTGGTACTGGTGAATTTTATAATGCAAGTCAAGCTCCTTGAAAATGGGCTCCATGCGCGTTTCGTATTCAGAAAGAGAAGTGTTGTGATGGACATGATCATTAATCACTTGTCCTAATATGTCGGCGGACTTGCAATTCATGATAATTCCCCCACCTGTTGTGGCTTTGGTTTGGTACGCAGCGTCGCCTAACAACAGTAAGGGCTCTTTCACCAATTGTCTCATTGGGGGTGCGCAGGGAATCAGGAATGAGTTATCGCTTTTGATGTGTACGTCGATTTGTTTTTCTTTGAGGAATTTTTTGAATGCGTGTACGGGATTGATTCCTACTTTGCATCCTAATCCAATCTTTGCGCTCTCTTCGTTTTCGGGAATTATCCAGGCAAAAAAGTTGGGTGCGAATGTTTCGCCAAAATAAAGTTCAACGAATCGCGGGTCAAATGATCCGGCGGCTTTTGCTTGGTAGGAGTGGATGAATTCGGTGGGTTTGCTTTCAAATCCAAATGTTTTTCGTAATCTTGAATTCACTCCATCTGCGGCCACAATAATATCGGCTTTTTTGACTCCGCCA
>CAYHNT010000019.1:0-18443 GCA_964358055.1 uncultured archaeon
AAATAATCCAATCGCAAAACCAATTCCACTTAGAATGGTCGCCCCGATTCCGGCTCCCAATGCTTGAGCCGCCCCTTCCTTACCAACTTCTGCGGCTGATCTTGCGGAATAAATAAGCGTGGCAATTGGAAGCGCAAAATTTCCCAATGAAATTAATACACACGACCAACCAGCCGTGTGACGGGCGCGCTCGGTCCGTTTGTAAAGGAAATATGAAAATCCAACAAAAAAGATCCAAAAAAGGAAAGAAACGTTAGAGGGAATAAGCGCTTCAAGGAAAATATACCACAGTAGCGCACCAATCAATCCGCCAAGACCTGCTACGATAAATCTTTTCCATTCCACCATATCAAGTCCCTCCAACGAGGCAGTGTTCCCACCAACTCCAAACTACACCATATTCGGTGTTCTATTTGGTTATAATACTTACCCCAAAAATGGTGTATGTTCAATCCCCGCCTCGTCCACGAGGAACTATTTCAAAAAATACGAATAATGGCCAATCGAAGCCGATTTAAGATGCTGGAAATGACTCAAACTGAACCAAAAACGGTCACAGAACTCAGCAAAGGAACTAACCTAGCATACAATAAGTGTGCCGACTATGTCAGCATGCTCGAAAAAGAAGGACTAATAGAAAAGAAACGGTTAGGGCGAGAAACGATGGTTAAATCTACGGTAGATTTAAGCAAGCTAAAAATTCGTTCACGGTAGAGCAGTTTGCGGGCGAGTCGAAACTAGATTTCTTACCTTATTAGTTAATTCAACAACAAGAAGTTGACTATCTATCATCAAATATATTACATCGTGAAAGCCAGTCTCCATCGTGGAATCAAAGTCATGTGCAATTAAATTACGAAAATGTTTGAGTCCCATGAGCTGAAAAAAATTACTATCAGGAATGCCATATTTTGCGGCGCAGAATATTATCCGATAGTGCATATCGAATCCCTTCACAATTGAGGATGTATTTTGGGATTCGCTCAAATCTACAAGTTTTTGCAACAAATTATTTAGATGAGTACTAAGAACCATTATACCGCCAACTATCTTTACAGTAGAAAATGGAGCATCGCCGTTCAGAAGCTCTTGGTAAAATGATACGAGCTCCTTGTCATCTTTTGATAGTAACCAATCCGTGTGATTAACGTAAATTGTCTGAACGAACTTAGGCGGAATCCGGGCGCTAATCTGACTATAGTTTGACTGTCCTATTAAGGCGATCAAGTCCTTCTCTTGTTTATTCATTTACATCACTCTTCTTTTTCTTCAAACATCTTTTGCAAAGCTTGAATTTACTTAATTGGTTATCCATTAACTCAACCTTTATCTGGTTTTTCATTTTATGGATAGATTTACAAACAGGATCATGAAGCGTGCCCATGCCACCTTTTATGTATGTCTTTTTTGTTAGCACTTTTTCCCAAACAAACGTGATTAATTCGTAGGTAAAAAGAACCAGAACAAGGTATACCGCTCCAAAAAACAGGGTGGCGAGCCCCAAGGCCAGAAGTATCATTAGGAAAAAGAATGCTAAGAAAATGTACGAGAACATCTTGAGTGCTCCAGCTGATCGAACATACCCCATCTTGCCGCTAAACAGCCACAACAAGCCAAAAAATAACCCAATCAGAGACAACCACCAAAGCTGGTGATGAATCGAGGATATCAGAGCGAGCTGATCCAAATAAGGCAGGTTCACGAGTTCGACGATTGCATCAGGAGAAGGATTACTAAGTACCTGAATAGTCGTATTGTCAATATCACTTCCGAGACCAAACCCAAATGTAGTGCCGATCCACAAGGTAGCGAGCAATATTACAAAATCCTTGGATTCAAACTCAAACTTATCTTTGATAAAGCTGGCGTGTATTTCTGAAAAAGCTCCCATAAAACGCGGCAATGATTTCTTTCTAAAATACCAAGACGACACCATCATCACAATGATGGCAAGCACGATCCATGGAAAAGTAGAAACAAATATTGGCCAAACTAACGCGAGCGCACCGTCAGAGGATAAAGATAACTTTTCATTCAAATCCTTTGATTGGTAAGCTCTTCGCGTTTTATTGAATAGGAGAAAGGTGTCCTTTACCGAATTGTAATCTTGAACATCATAGTACTTATTTATTGCATATCGAAATGAACCCATCGCTAGGAATGTATCCTGCGCATTCAATTCCTTTAGTTTGTCAGTAAAAAAATACGCACAGTTAGGATCATCACCACAAACCAGTTCCATCCCAACTGCTTTCGAACTATCGCCAGCAATTTCCAAACGCTCACGAATGAGACTTTCATCTTCTTTTCGTTGAGCGAGCGCTAAGCTATTGGTGTCCAACAAAAACGAGAATGCAAGATTATCTGCGTTTCCACCTTTCAGGTTGAACTTATTAACAAGAAATTTTGCGCGGTCGTTACATTCAATAGCCAAGTCAGAATTACCTGAAGCAATTTGTTCGTTCGCACAGTCGTTTGCACACTTCTGAGATAGATCAAATAGAGATGAAACCATTTGAGGCGGAAAATTATGCGATTCAGCCTGGGCCCAATTAGCATCGAGAGGGTTGAATGATTCTAGACAGGTTTGGACGTATAATTGTCCCAATACAGGAGTGAAAAAAAGAAGAAGAAAAGCCAGAGCGAATAGGAGTTTCATTAGTCCACCGTTATGATTAAGTCGAGAGCATTTATATTGGATTCAGATAAATCCGTTCCATCGCCGCATCGATATCCCTCCCGCTCAGGTGAACATATCTAGCCGCCATATCGCTTGCCTGCGTCCATCCAAAGAACTGTTTCAATTGAGCTTCGGTTAGATGTTTGGCCAAGAAAGTTGCACGTGAGTGCCTGAACAAGTGCGGATGGTGACGTTTGTGTATATTGGCAGAAAGGAAGGTCTGCTTGAGCATTTTCTTAACCAGACTATAGGATACCTCTGAAAAGATATCGTTGCTCCCCTGCTTCCGTAAATTCCCCTTTCTTGAAGATAGTTTTACCCAAACTAATGCATCAGGATGCCCGCGAAATGGGTGTTCTTCAACCCAATGTTTTAGTAGGTCAACACTTCGAAGGATTGGTATTCTCCTTTGGCCTGTTTTTCCATTTACGAGAATTGAGGACAAAGGACTTCCGAAGGTGATATTCTTGAGTTTAAGTGTAAGGATTTCTCCAATTCGCGCTCCGCTTTCATAGAGCAGGTAGATGAATGCTTTGTCTCGCATGAACTTTGTGGATTGCACTAACTGCACCACTTCACTTTCACTCAATAATTCTTCAGGCAGTAAATCATTTTTTGGTTCTTTATTTCGTACCCAGCGCACATTTTCAGGATACGTTTCGTTGTTTCCCAATAGCCATTTGTAGAAGCGTTTGAGAATGATTCGATAGTCGGACTTGGTCCATTGAGACAGCGGACGGGATTCAATTTCGCAAAGGAGGAATTCGATATCTTTTCGCTCCACCAATTGGAACGGGATTTGGAGAATGGTAGCAATATCCCGAAGCATGTAAACGGTTTTTCGGAGGCGAATCGCCTTGATTCCTTGAGCTTGATTGTACCGAATGTAGCTTCGAATATGCTCCTTATTCTCTTCACTAACTGCACTGTTTACACTTAACGCAGAAAGAGCTGAAAGAAGACGTTTACGAGAGTCATAGATGTCATCATCTCCTCTCAACGTCGGTATAGTCCCGCCTCCCGGACTTGCACCGGGGATCTTCCGGTCTACAGCCGGACGCATTAGCTACTATGCTAAGGCGGGAACACTTTATTTTTTCGCCAACATTTTTGGTTTTCCCAAAAAGGCTGGTATAGTCCGGCAGACTATTTTGGCCGGGATAGGCTTTTTAAGCCTCGCAATTCGGTCGGAAACCGTGCTTTATTTTAGGAGCAAGGATAGAGTGTTGTTATGCGTATCCATGAATTGGGCCACGTCGTATTGTACGTGCATGATTTGGAAAAGATGACTCATTTCTATGAAACCATTTTGGGCTTCAAAACGGTGGCGAAGCAACCCGGGATGGCCGCGTTTTCCTCGGGAAGAACTCACCATGAATTGCTCCTGATTCGCGTGGGAACAAAGCCCCAACCCAAGCACGTGCAACCGGGGCTGTATCATATTGGATTGAAAGTAGGGAATAGTGATGGGGAATTGAAAGAAGTGATAAAGGAATTAGAAAAGCACGATATTGAAATTGGCGGCGCATCCGACCACACCGTAACACACTCCTTGTACGTGCACGACCCGGAAGGAAACGAATTGGAGTTGTACGTGGATGTGGATGATTCGTGGAGGAAGCACCCTGAGAAAGTAATGTCCCCCATCAAGCCCCTTCGTTTGTAGGATATACCTCGAAAACCCGTGAGAATGGGCTACCCCATTAAATATGTTTTTTCCGGTTAAACGTTATGAATCGCATTCGAATCGAGTATGATGAAAGTAAATGCATTGCCGCCGAGGCCTGCGTCAAGAGCGACCCTTCCACGTTTGGGTTTGATGATGCTAAACAAAAGGCCGTTTTGATCGGCTCCAAAAAAACAGGCGCCTCTACTTTCGTATTGGAATTGATGGGCGACGCTCAACGGATTAAGAACGCCATGGAGGCCGCATCTTCGTGTCCCGTGAATGCGTATAAGGTAGTTGAGTTGGACTCAGGAAAAACAGCCGTGAGCAATTCATTAGACACGCAAAACCTGAAAGAGATTCGCGCGCAGTATGACGACTCCACCCAATTCACTCTTGATCCTAAAGGGTATTTTTTGATTCGAGTGAATTATGAAAAAAAGGAAATTGAGGCGGGTTTTTGCAACGAACGCAACTCCATGGTGTTGAAGGTAGTCGGAACAAAGCCGATTGACATTTACCACGAAATAGCCAAACAGAAATTAGGGTTGCATGAGGAGCATTATTCGTATTTAGGAAGGGAGCTTGAGAAGGCCTACCATTGTGTGATGACGGGGCTAGAATACGTGCAAGATGACGAATTGCACACCATGAAGTCCCGAAGAAAATAGAAGGGATAATTAAGCGGTCTAGCGTTCTTTCTCTTATGAAAGAAGCGTTTCCTTCCGACAAACTCCTTAGTTGGTTCACTCAAAACAAGCGCCCTTTACCCTGGCGTCAACATTACGACCCTTATCATGTGTGGATATCTGAAGTGATGGCCCAGCAGACGCGCATGGACCAGTTGCTTCCTTATTATGTAAAGTTTTTGAAACAGTTTCCAACCGTTAAAGTACTTGCGGATGCGGATGAACAAAGCGTGTTGAAAGCCTGGGAAGGATTAGGGTATTATTCTCGCGCACGCAACCTGCATCATGCCGCCAAGCAAGTGGCAAATGAAAAGAAGGGAAATATTCCCCACACTAAAAAGGAATTGCAAGAATTGAAAGGGTTTGGTCCCTACATCTCCAGCGCCGTTGCAAGTATTGCATTCAACGAGAATGAAGTAGTAGTGGATGGGAATGTATTCCGTGTCATGTCTCGCTTCTGGGGCGACTCACAGGATGTTTCTCTTCCTAAAACACGGAATGCATTTGAGGAAAAATTACATACGATTTTACCCAGAGGAAAAGCAAGGGAGTTCAACCAAGCATTAATGGAATTGGGTGCACTAGTGTGTTCGCCCGATAACCCAAACTGTAACGAGTGTCCCTTGCAAAACGCATGCTATGCGTTTGCTTATGGTAAACAAAGCGAGTTTCCCGTGAAAACAAAAAAAATCAAACCCCCTATTCGTCATTTCATGGCCGTGCGGGTGGAACAAAAAGGAAAGCTTCTATTATTCAAGCGTAAGCAAAAGCTGCTCCATGGAATGTTCGAGTTTCCCATGGTCGAATACAATCCCCTCACGGATAACCTGGAAAAAATTGAAAAGAAATTCAGTGAGGAGTTTGGAATTACTCTAAAATTGGGAAAGAGCAACGGTGAGGCCAGGCACCAGTATTCTCATTTCACTCAACATGTGCACATGGTGAATGCTTCAATAGTGCAGCACACTTCTCCTCTTTCCTGGGTGCAGGTGGAGGAAGTCAAGTCTCTCCCTCTTTCGCGTGTGCAGCAAAAGCTGATGAATTAATTATTTCTTTTCTTTTTGTCCTTCTCTTTATCTTTGTCTTCTTGGATCATGAGCTTGACAATCCAAAACACTACGATTGCAATAATGAGGAAATCAATCAACGCCCCCATAAAGTCCCCCACGAGAAACTCTACGGGACCCACCTTCCACGTTGCGGTGCGCCAGTCCCCATTGGGGATTAGCACGGAAATAATGGGCATCACTAAATCGTTTACTATCGCCGTAACCAGTTTGGTCGAGGCAGCCCCAATAATGAATGCCACTGCTAGGCCTAACACTTGGTATTTTTTCAAAAAATCTGAAAATTCCCGAATGATGCCCATGTTTAATCGTTCCGTAGGGGGTATCGTGGGAGGCATTATTTTTAATTCCACCATTCGTGCGTTCTTCTTTCCTATTTTTTGTGCTTGCCCCAGTCATACCCGCACATCACGGTTTCCTTATTTTTCATCCCCTTGAAATAGGGGCAGTTTTCCATTCCCATGGAACCCATGAGAAAAAACCCTATTCCCAATACGAAAAACAGGAGGGTTGCATGAAGGGATATGCCCGCGCTGATGTTTTCAATTTCATAATACAAGAGAGGTGAGTTCAGCACGTATCCGACGAGTGGTACCATCCCCAAGAAGTTCACGATGCTTCCGGCGTATACGAGTACAAACCGTACGTGCTTGGAGAACGTGTACGAAAAAAGGGATGAAAATCCAATGAAAAGAAAACTGAGGATGGTTCCAATCGAAGGCAATCCATGGTAGGTGCCGTCCCCCGCGGAAAAGGTATCAAGAATTAGGTGGGCCGCGACGGAATCAAAGTATACTCCGGTAACAACCACTAGAAAAGCGGGAATCATAACCAACAGGATGAGGATGGAAAACAGGAGGAGGATATGCTTCTTCACCCTCTCCCTTCCTTCCATGTGCGTGGTCATGACGTAGAGGATGATGCCGCTGAACAGGAAGCATAATGCAGTGCTGAATTTCATGGTGGTGGAGTCAATGATCAGGCTTTTCAAGTACGGCAGGGAAAAAACCCACATGAGCATTACAATTAATCCAACCAAAATAGTTACCAGTGCAATTCCCTGGACTATTTTCAACTTGGTCGTGTTTTCCATACAATTTAGTCCTTGATTCCTTTCAACCCCAGCACATGGTCAAGGGGGTTTTCCTTCTTGACCTGCGGTCGTGCCGATAGGGGGGTTGTTCCTAATAAGCGATGGGGCTTTGCCCGGGGGGGCGCGAGAAGGTCCGTATGTCCCTTTCGGGCCTTTCCGGTAGCCGGGTGGTATTTTTGCACGTGGGGAGGGTATCGCTGGATGCTGGACAAGAAAAGGTCAGGGAGTGGAGCAAATGACCCGTTCATGGAGGCAGGGGGCCCCGCGGACGTGCGGGAAAGTAGCAGCACCGCCGAGACCAGTCCTACCGCTCCCGCAGTAACAATTGCCTGTCCCCAATCCACGTTATCGAAAAGCCCCGGGGACTCTTCTTGGATGATTTTGTTAGACAATTCTTCTTGGAAGTCCCGGATGGTTTGATATAATTCTTCTGCACTTCCATAGTTTTCATTCTGGATGGCATTTTCGAACAAACGGAGCAGGATGCGAAGTTCGTTTAATCGTTCAAAAACGGATGGAGGAAAACGTCCCCGTTTGCTTTCCGCTATTTGTTCGAGCTCCTTGAATACGGTTTGGGCATAGGATAATTGTTCCTCATAGTATTCTTTGGACGTTTTCACTTCGAAAGAGCAGGCGCCTTCAATAACCGTTTCCTTGTACGCGAGCTGGGCTTTTAGTTGGTATTCTCCCGGTTTCGCGTTCTCGGGAATCCGCACGCTTCGTGCGAGCGTACGTTGTTCCTGGTTGTATAATGCGATGGGAAATGTTCCTAATCCTATTTTTTGTCCGCTTTCATTCTCTGCCCACCACGAGAATTGCATGTCCTGGAAATAATCCCCCATATTGATGAGGTTGAACAGCGCCGAGGCTTCCTTTCCTGGAACCACGCTCGTTTCCAAACAAGTGGCCACGATGTCGTAGCGGAGTAACCCCTCCACGTCAAACGATTGTGCAAATTCTCCTATTTTGGTGTTGTCATCTGGCTTGTAGATTTCCACATGCAGGATGCGCGAACCGGAAGTGAATGCGGTGAAGGGTTCGTCGAAATAAATGTCCGTGCTCTCTCCTGGGGCGATGAGAGACCTAAGTTGGGTGTCGATGAATTCGTTTTTTTGTACTTGCGTGATGGTTGCGATGACGAGGAATGCGCTTCCCAAGTAGCCCGTATTTTTGACCGTTATTTTGAGTTGGTTGGGTTCCCCCACTTCGAGGGGTTGAATGAATGACCAATCCACGACCTGGGCTTCGTACGCACCCACTTCCTCATAGATGGTTTTCACGACCAGTATGGCGCTCTCTTCGGTATAACTTTCCAGAGTGAGACTCAAATCATAGTAGTTGTCTCCCGTCAATTCGAATCGTGCGGTTTTCCCCAATGTTAATGTCGTTTGTTGTGGAGTGCTGGCGACGTGAACCAAAACATGGTCCCCCTCGATGTGCAGGATACCCGCATAATGGTCAATGTTCCCCAGTTTGAATTTGATGCGCTCCCCCTCTCCTAACTCCACGCTCGTTTCCACCCCAAGCGGGGCTAACACAAATGGTGTTGTAAGCGTCCACGCGCTGCCACCACCTCCACCTCCTCCTCCGCCGGAACCCCCGCTACCTGAACCACTACTTCCACTCCCGCTTCCCGTGGATGAACCGCTTACCGTGAATCGTCCCTGGTTGTTCGAGTCCGTGTTTCCCCCGCATGTGAAAAAGGAATTAGCGTAATACGTTCCGTCCGTGGAGGGTGCGGTGAAATTGTAGTAGTAGTCCCCGTTTCCCGTTTCGGAAATGGTTCCATCGTTGATGAAGAGGCTGCTGTCCGGGTAATTGAGGTCGATGTTTCCTGTTAGTCCGGTTACTCGGTTTCCGTCCGAATTGAGGACGCGGTTTTGAATGGTTCCCGTGTTTCCCGCATTCACGGAAAAATAATTATTTGTAAAAGAAATGTTGAAATCGAAATCCCCCACGTACACATACTCGTTCAAGTCCCCCGGCGTGTAATTGGTGTCCGTGGCATGGAGGACTAATTTGTACGTTCCATTTTGGGAAAAAGGATAGGTCGTGAGATAGTTACCGTCTCCTTGTGAAGTGAAGGTAGGAGTATCGCTTCCTCCTTGGGGTTTGTAAAACGTTCCCGTCACGTTCGCGCTCGTGCTCACGGTCGAACCAGAGCCGCGGTACACAGTCACATTCAAATCCTGGCTCCCAACGCTTGTCATGCAGCGCGTGGCCCATAATCGTAATTCCAAATCTCCCAATGTTTGCGTGTCCCACGTGAAGGTGACCGTGTTGGTTGCCGAGACAAGGAAGGGCAGATTCAATAGGACCACCAGTCCCGCTAAAAGAAATAGAATGGACTTCATCAGGAGCGAAATAAGTTGTCCTTTTTATAGGATGCTTGGGGGACGATTCCCACATGAGTGTAGTAGCGCATGCAACACCCAAACAAAAAAACAAAAAATAATATGAAAGGCAAGGGTTCTGCAAGTGGTGGATCGACTTTTTTGTTCCCTTTACCATCCGGAAAAGAACGAGAAAATCATTCCACGTTCACATGGAGGGTGATTTGGTTTCCGCTTGGACGCACGCCTGCGGCCGCATCTTGGTAGAGGTTGAGATATTTGAGTGCCCACTCTTTTCTCTTGTCTTCAGGTGGAAATCCCACGTTGACGGCCACCAAGTATTCCCCTTTGGGGGTGTCAGGCTTGAGTGTTCCGCGGATGATTATTTTTTTGGCCCACTCGCTTTGAAACGCGGGAAAGTTGGGTTCCAGGATAAGCGTGTTGGGTGTAATCTCAATGTCAAAATGTTGACTGGCTTCTGCTTGGGGAAATAAAGTAACCCCTTGGTAGGTTTGCACGCCGTATCCACTGTATAGGAATACCGTGGCTTCGAATATTTCAGTGTCTCCTGTTTTGAGAGTAGCCCATTGTTCCGCGGGGTAGGTTCCATATCCATTGGGCGCCCAAGATGAAGCATCGGGCTCGGTCCAGTAACGTAAACCATTTTCTTTGAATCCGGGATAGAATTCGGGTTGTTTCCAGTATTCTTCTCCAAGTCCTCCTACTGCAAAAAAGCTTCCTGATGCGAGGAAGTAGGCGATTTCCCCAAAGTTTTCAGGAGTTGGGGGCAGTTCTGAAAAAATAGCTGCTTCATTTTTGATTGAAAAAAATTTGGGCATTTCGGATAATGGTTTTCCCGTGTGCGCAGAAGCCTTTTCGAAAATGCCATACCCTTCTCGGTTTGGTTGAAATGCTTCTTGGAAATACGATTGTCTACTCAAATAGTTAGAAGGATCTCCTAACTCGCCATTCCCTGAAAGTGTTTCATTTGGAGTGTTGGTAATAGTGCCCTCTTGCGCAGGCAATGCGGGAGCGATGGCCAATCCGGTAGGGGAAAGGTAGCCAGAGGTGAATGCGAAAACCAATACCACCATTCCAATGACGACGATAATTCCTATAATCATTTTGTGTGATGGTTGCATCCCATTTGGTTGAGGAGACAAAGTAGCATTTTCCTTTTCTGCGTGTGAATCATCCATAATACATTCCCCTCTCATTGGACAACTAATACTGCTTGCTAATTACAGTAAACACGCGCTCCCTAAATATAAGCTTTAGGAAGCATTCGTGTCAAACGATCGGGTAATGGTGCCTTGTGACACATTAAAGTCTTTCCCATTGATTTCTCCCGAGAAGCATAACTGGTTGGTGTCCCCCGCGGCCAAACTGCTCGTTAAACGTGCGGTCGTGGTAAAGTTCATGATGTTAAAATCCCTGCACGTGGTGGCGGTGACGGGATTACTGGTGCTTTGCACGCCACAATTCAATTGCCATCCTCCCAATCCACTGGTTCCACATCCTGCGCCGGTTCCCATCCATACTTTGATTCCTACATTCTGATCATTACCGGAAAGTCCGGTTTGAAAGTTAGCGTCCACATTGATGGTCGTGTTCCCATTATTGGTTACGGTCATTGCGGCCACCACATTGGACTGGCAGGCCGTGCCTCCAGAGGCTGCGTTGTACGGTAGTACCTTGGCTGAGTTGCCGTCGATATCGGAGTCTTCTCCATTTGTTTCGACGAAAAAGAATAAGGAAGAAGAGCAGGATCCCCCGTATGCCGTGGTGTGACTTTTGTTTGCTGGAATCACCCATTGCATAGAGGTAGTATTCGTAACGGCTCCCGATACAATTCCGGGAAGCAAAATAAGTGCGACTAGTAAAACAGATCCTACTGCTAAATAAAAATTCTTCATTCCATTCATCATTTTCATCCTCATACGTGTCTTTGAACTATTTTGTCTATATAAATCCACCCTTGTCCGGTGTGCGGTCGTCGAATGGAGTATTTTCTCATGGGAGGATTTGGACATTCACCCTAAATACGGTGCGTTCCCCCACGTAGGAGGTCGCATCGTAATACGCGGAGTCTCCCCGTTCGAGGATCCATTTTTCCTTCTGCTCATTCGAGGGGGTCTTGACCCAAATCTGAAACGAAATGGTTTTGGCAGGCGCCCCGGGCGAAACACGCACCCTCACATCCACTCCCTTTGCCCATGTCTCGTGGAATTTGGGGAAGGTGGGTCCTAGGAGAAAACCACGTTGACTCTCCTCATCCATTTCGACCTGCACCCATTGTTCATCTTCGGAATTCTCGAAAACCGCTTGAAGAAGAACTCCTTGGAATGTTCGGACGCCGAATCCTGAGTGAAAAAAGAAGCGCGTGTGGGCTTCTCCTCCGGGTTGAATGATCAGACTTTTATCGGAGGGAGTGGAACCGTATCCTACTGCCCCCCAATGCGTGGTAATGGGATTGGTCCACTGTTCCATTCCTTCTTTTTCAAACGAAGGATAGAATTCGGGCTGCAAATAAAATGCGGAAGAAAAAAACAATTCATCGGTAAACTCGTGGGCGCGGTATTTTTCGAGGATGGTGACAAAGCACGCTGGAGGGGATGGGAGATTTTCGAATACTGCGGGAAGAATGGGGTAGTTTTCGCGTGTGAGATGGATGCATCCGATAATTTCATTCGTTGTTCGTTCAGGCAGATTATTTTCAAGCGGAGATGAAAGGCATCCGCTGAGAAGGATAAAAGTCGTTACTAAAAATAAGAAGCCATGATATTTTTTCATCATCATCTCCTCACGTAGAGGCAGCGCCGTTGCTGTCCAAGTTCAAGTCCAATTGTCCTACGCTCCCGGAAACGAAATCCGTCCAGATGAATAAATTCAGGTCCTGGGTCCCAGTGGAATAGGTGGCCTTTCCGAAACTGGATGCCGTAGTCGTAACGAGTTTGCAGTTCGTATCCGGGACTCCGCTGCACAATCCTGAATAACCCGCATATGATTTGGATACCTTCAACACGTGCGTGGCAGGGAGACTTTGGTTCACATCCAAGAAAATATTCAAGTCGTTGGAAGCACTGCTCTGGTTATCATACACTAGGAAAGGAATGCTTGATGTTTGTCCCTCTGGGTTGATTTGGTTTTCATCCGTGGGCCCATCCAATTCGGTGGCTTCAAAATATATTTTTTGGCAATTCGTTCCACCCGTAATATTTCCTTTTCCCGTTGTACAACCGGATGATGGGAGCAGCAGGACGAATGAATAATCTTCGGACGCATCGGAAGAGTCCACGACATACGTTAGAAATAGTTTCATTGAGCAACCACTCGTGGCGTTTGAAATACTGCAGACGATGGAATAGGTATTGGTGTCCGCCGTCACCACTGCATTCACGTCCCCCATGAAATCAGTAAAATACGTTGGTTCTCCCGAGTTGGAGTGGTTTGCATTCTGGTCGGAAAGCGCGTTGATGGTGGTAATCACAATGGGTTCGGCCGTGGACACTTGAGTAATGGAATTGTCGATGAAAGCGCTTTTTCTCGTATTGGCAAAAGCCGAGGTAGCCGTGTAGGTTTTTACGCTCGAAAACGTGTGGGAGGTAGCGGTTCCCGTGGATTGTCCTGCAAAAAACTGTAAGGTGTTCTGTTTCTGTGTGGAAGCACTCGCATAGCGATACGTAATGTTGAGAATTCCGCTCGCAGCACTCGCCGTGTTGCTTCCTTGTGTCCCCGAATAATCCGAATTAATATCCACTTGAACCCCATCCACCAGGGCGGCCTTGGCCACATTCAAATCATAAAAAAATTTGTAGTTCGAGATCATCTCACCCGAATTGTCTACGACAAATGCCTGTATTGGAACGTTCGTGGAACCGATTTTTCCCCCAATCGCATGCGTCCCCGCGGTGGTGGAATCGAAACCCCCTTTGATAGTGGCCCACACCTCAGTCACGTTCACATCGTCCTCGGGGAGGGAAATGATTTGACTCCACGTCCGGGCCGTGGCATCGTCTTTTAGTCCAGCAAGGCCCATGAAGTACTGCACGGTCTTCAGTTGCGTGGCCTCGGAATTGGCGTATTCATACGTGACCACGAGCTCTCCCCCCAGGTGTTGAATGGGATGGCCATTCTTCACATTCAGGGTTTGGTTGGTATTGATGGCAAAACTGGAGCTGGAGGAGGGAGAGAAATAGTAGAATGCATCTAGGGAATCCGTCCAGGCCATGTCGTAAAAGGCTCCGGTCGAAAGCGCATCTCCATCCACGGCAGCCATGATGTTGGTGTCCACCGTCGAAGTTTGCCTGAAAAAGCCGCTCAACTCAAACCAGCGGCTACGCACGGTCGCGGCCTCGGGAATGGATGCGTTGTAAGTGAAGGGAGTAATACTATTGTCTGCTCTCTCGGGTGTGCGCGAATCCAATGGAAATTTCACCGTCCGAATCTGGGTGGAGGAAGTGGGATCGTATTGGTACGTGACATATAGCACGAGTGCGTGGGCGTTCGTACGATGATTCGTGGAGGAACTGTCCACCTTTATTCCAACGTTAAACAGTTTGGGGTTGGAAAAGGAAGCGAACTGACTCGTGACATCGGCCCGCACCATGAATGGTTCCGGCTCCGCCGAGTCAAGCGTGTAGGCCGAAGTGATGGGCGCGTAAATCGTTCCATTCACATTCACATCCACATCAATTACATTGGTTGTTCCCGTGGTTGAACTGAACGTCGAATAAATCTGCGCTTCCACCCACGCACTCACGACATTCACATCGTTCTCTGGGAGATATACATTGAAATCAGGAAAATAGACATACGTGTTTTCGGCCAAGTCCGTGGCGCTTTCCCGTTGGCCCGCGAAAAAAGCAACCGTTTTGACATCCGTGGTCGTGCCAAGAGGGAGAATGCCCGGAGGGTCGGACCGTACAAAGAAGATTCCCGCTTCCAGAGAGGAGGTTTTTTTTGAAATGGGAATAAGAGTAGGGGGGTTTTCATCCCACTCGGATAGGCACGTTTGATCGCGCGTCTGGAATGTGGCACAAAAATACGTGATAGCGTCGGCTGGAGGAAGAATGTCTATTTCGTATTCTCCATGATAGTCAAAAGATAGGACCGTTATTTCCTCAGCACGGTTGAGTCCTTCACGTAACCGTATTGAAGCGGAGGTTGAATTCGATTGTTTTTTTATTTGAGCGAAATACCCATTGTGGTCGAGCGTGAATGTTCCGCGCACTTCCTTGAAAGGGGTTTCAAAGAGAGTGAGTTTGCCTTCATACGTTCCCAGGGGAGCGCGTAGAGGTTCCCCCGTTGAAACACGGGGCTCTTTTCCATTTGATGGGGACGGATTCAAATAGAAGGCCCCCACGCGATTGAAGGGTTTAATCCAATAATACTTTTCATCCTCTCGAAAGGGAAGAGTGGTTTCCCATTTGCGTGTGGACGCTCGTTCCTTGGCCTTTTCATTTTGCACGCGCACCCGCACGTTTTCCATGGAGCATTCTCTTTGGTTGCACGCCTCAACCTCCAAGGTATATTCCCCGTCCGGTTGCTGCGTGGAATCCCATGAACCATTTGATTCGGTGGAAAGGGTTTCTTCATGAACAACGGACCCATCTTCAGTGGTTACTTCCATAGTAATCTCAACGGTGGTTTCCTCGGTTTTCGTGATGATAATAACACTTCGTTCCACTTCATCCCCATCAAATGGTGCCACAATTTCTATGGAGGGGGCATCCGCGATGGAATCCTGGGCTACTAGAAACGGAGAAAAATAAAACGCGGCCCCCATTATCAGCAAGAGAAAAAGAAAATGACTCCCTCCAAACGAACGAGTCATGTGAGTGGGATGCATGCTCCATTCACTTTCTTTTACTTTAAATGGGTTGCATGAAAAAAGAAGAAACTCCATTCACGAGATATGGGATCGCCCGGATTTGAACCGAGGTCGACAACTCCCAAAGCTGCCATCCTAACCAGACTAGACTACGATCCCTCTATAGGTAGTTTCCACGCAAAAGACCTTAAACTATGCCTGCACCGCGGGTAATTTTGCTTGAATGGCATCGGTTATTTCATGGGGGTTTTCCACTCCCATCATGCGTATTTTTCGAACAAAACTCTGGTCCAAATACGTGATTTCAATCTCATCTACTTTCAATGCTTTCTGGATCCAATCCTCTTTGATTTTGATTCCGGATATTTTTCCGTACGACACAAACTCTATTCCCTTGGGTGTTTGAATCCACAGTCCTTTGTTTGTAAGCCACGTGTCGCGCTGGGATACATCCACGCGCCACAACCATCGTGCTACAATTCCAATCAAATAAGCAAATGCGGCTAAAGCGAGTGCTTGAAACAAAAGCGATCGCACGTCCGCCTCGCTCGTTTTGTACGTGTAAATCAAATAAATAATGAGTCCGATGAACCACACGCCAAACAATGGTGCGGCCTTCACAGCATAATAGGTTACGGTCTTAGGAGAGGGTGGAATTTCGTTTTCAATCACTTCCCCTGGTGCAAGGGTAAATGGTACATTCATTCGTGAGGGAGAAAATGCTCCTACTTAAATCTGCGCTCACTTTTTCTTTTTCTTTAACAACCGTTTGAGTCCGGGTATTTCCACTTGGGAATACTTGACGAAAATTTTGCATTTTTCCAATGCATTCCTACACGCATACACGTGGAGCCATTTTTCAAGTTGAGCGTCTTTGGTAAGAGAAGAAATAGCTTGCTTCAATTCATGTCCATCTAAAAACAAGAATAATTTGTCCAAATCGGAAGCGGTCTTTCCTTGGGGACCGTTTGCCAATGCTTCGTCTATTTTATTCAAATCAACAAGTTTGCTCAGATAGGATTCTATTTTGTTGTCCATGCTTACAACAAATGATCCCATGAATTCCATGATGGTGCGTGGACTCGTGGTTTCTTCCATGGCCATTTTTTTCACGCAGGGCCATTGTTTGTTGTTGGAGATGAGTTGAATGCTTCCTTCATTTTTTCCTTTTATTTCCGAAAATACTCCGGCGTAATTCACATACATTCCTGCCTGCGCGAGCAGTCTTCGTGTGACATACAATCGGATGAATTGTCCCATCTCCGATTGTTCTTTGGATTGATAACCCGGGAGTGCGGAAACATCATTTACCACTTGACTCATTTTTCGGGTGTTCAAAAAAGCAATTGTTTTTCCCAATTCAGCTGCGCTCTTTGCAACAGGTGCTTCTTGGAGAACCGTTTCTACTTTTCCAAACTCAATCATTCGCTTGAGCTGGGCCCCAATCACACCATCTACTCCCTTCGTTGTACGTGCGAGGATGTGAAGCATTTCCGTAGATGTTGTGCGTTCGTCCACATTGGTTTCAAGGACGTCTTTCCACCCTCCTACATCTACGTGAAAGCTTAGTGTTCCGGTCATACATAGGTAATCGGACAAATAGTCCATATAAATCTCTGCTAGGCGTTTTTCCGGGGAATTATTTATATTCTATCCCCGCGTCTCTGACGCATGGCGCATATGAGTGTGGGAGAAAAGATCTCCCGTTACGTTGGAAGGATCCGCGTGTTTGAGGAGAAGAACAATTGGGTGATTGGGAAGTACGGCGTGTCCGAATGGCTGGTCATCCTGATTGTCGCATTATTGTTTGCCCACTTTGTTCCGCAGTTTGTTTCGCAGGAAGCAATTGTGAGTGCGATTACTATTTTGGTGGTTATTTATCTCATTTACATTATTCTCTGCTTCCGCCTTTCTGGGGGAAGAGGGAAAGTGGTGGATGTGTTGAACTGAAATCGTTAACCTAAATCCTGTCCGAATGAAATAGAATCAATCCACTTTTCTTTTATCGTATCTAAGTCCTTTTTCTCTACACCCTTCAATCCCACGTGTTCGGGTTCCACGCACACGATGGGCCCTAATCCGCAATAATCCAAGCACCCGCTTTTTACCACGCGTACTTCTTTTTGTAAATTCTTACTCTTCACGTATTCTTTCAATTCCGCATGAATTTCAAGCGAGCCGCGATTGCCGCAATACTTGGGATCATTCGCGTCCTTTTGGTTGCAGCACACTAAAATGAGTCTCTGTTGAGAGGGCGAGAAGGGTTCCATTATACGTTTCCACTCAGATAGCTTTTTCTTTTAGTGGGGGAAAACCGCTCAATGGCATAACGCAGGGTTGTTCGTGGCATCTTGGAATGGTTCTTTTTCAAAAATCCATCGAGTGCTTTTTCGTCGCGCTTTCCTATTTCTCTTAGCATCCATCCGCATGCTTTGTGCATTAAATCGTGCTTGTCAGAAAGAAGTTTTTCGCACAACGCAAACGTGTCCTTGAATTGCATGTTTCGTATGAACGCGAATGTGGAAATGATTCCAATCCTTCGATCCCATAAATGAGTGGAGTCAACCAAGTGATACAGGATTTTTTTGTCCTTATCCAATAAATACGCACCCAATATCTTGTCTGCGGACAAATCAACGAGATCCCAGTTGTTTACTCCCTTTTTGTTTTCCAAATAGAAATCAACAATGCGTTTCTTTTCTCTCTCTTCTTTGGCCTTCTTGTAGTTCTCCACCAAAATGAACAAGCCCACTATGCGTTCTTCATGGATAGGTGAATTCATTATCTTTTTTAGTTCAGGAAGTGAAGTGTCCAAGAATGTGCGTGCTACTGTTCGACAGTCCGGCACGGTTACCCCGATAAACGTGTCCCCTTCTCCATAGTGTCCTTTTCCCATTTTGAAAAAGCGCAGATTTATTTTGCGCCGTTCTTCCGAGGAATATTTTTTGAGTTCCTTTTGAATTGACTGCATATAGTTTCGACTCATCTTCGCGTTAAAAAAACCGTCCCAGATGTGTTTCCGAGTAATGGTTAATTAAGTTCTCTCTTTCATTAATAGATTATAAGTGGAGGATATGGGTTA
>CAYHNT010000020.1:0-7987 GCA_964358055.1 uncultured archaeon
TTCACATTATCGTATTCTTCTTCAAAACCAAACTCCGGAGTGTGCACGCCCACGATGACCAATCCCTTGTCCGCGTACTTTTCATGCCACGCATTCAAATAGGGCTGCGTGCGAATACAATTGATGCAGGAGTACGTCCAGAAATCAACTAAAATCACTTTTCCCTTTTGGCTTTGCAAGGAAAAAGAAGAATCCGCATTGATGTAGCCTGCTATCCCCTGTAATTCAGGAGCAGGAGTGAACGATTCCTTTTTTTCAGAGGTGAGCGTGAGGGATTCGGAAGAGAGAGAAGACGAACTATTTGTTTTCGTGGATTCGAGGAAAAAAATCCCCCCCACGACCAACACCAAGATGAGGACGAATATTCCCTTGTTTTGAACGTGCATTTGAATGATTGGGGAATGGGTGGGTTATAATGATTTTCCCAAATGATGCCAAGATTAATAGGGAATTCCTTTCTCTTTTTTTCATGCTCCATTCCCCCGTGTATTCGGAACGAATATTCACGCGCGCCCTCGCATTCGCATTATCGGGGAGCCGAGGCGGACCGATGCGGGGAAGAATCCTAGTCATTCTATGCGAACGCCCCCTCAATCCATTGGCACTCGCAAAGACATTGAGTATTGATTACAAGACCGCACTCTATCACATCGAAAAACTCCAGAAGCAAAACCTATTAGTGAAAAAAGGAGAAGGATACGGCGCCACGTACACCCCCACGTTCACGCCCGAACAACGAGTGGCCTTTTGCGAAATGGCAAAGAAATGGGAGAAACCTTTTAACGAAAAAGGAGAGGAGGAATAGTATATGGACGAATTCATGATGGGACTGATTTACCTCGAAGGGTTGAACGTCGTGCTATCCGCAGGACTGCTCTACCTTTACTACCAAAACCACCGCGTCCTCAAAACCACTCCAGGGTTTGGATTACTTATTTTTTCACTCGTTTTATTCATCCAGAACGCGGCAGGATTATACTTACATTACACCACGGGAGAATTCTACGCCAAAATGCTGGCCACGCACGCGTTTGGATTGGAGCTCGTGGAAACTCTCGCGCTCGCGGTGCTGGCCTATACTGCGTGGAAAGAATGAATTGGGAAAACGAATATATACCAGAGAAAACCCTCATCTGGAATACAAAAATTTGAAGTGAAAAATGGAGGCTTCTGAATGAAACTGTTGATGATACTGGGACTGGCACTCTTGCTTGTAACCGTTGGCTGCGTGAGCAATGCCCAAAACCAAAACACCGGAGATATTGTCCAGCCCGACGGAACCATCCTCAAGGCAGACGGAACCATGGTCAAGACGGACGGAACAATGATTAAACCAGACGGGACGATGATAAAACCCGATGGCACAATGGTGAAACCGGATGGAACCATGATTAAGCCCGATGGAACGATGATTGCTCCAGACGGAACCATAATTGAACCGAACGATGAGGTCATGACGAAGGGAGTGGAATATGTTCCCTTCACGAAAGAAGCCTATGACCAAGCCAAGGCCGATGGGAAAACAATTTTCCTCGAATTCTATGCCAACTGGTGCCCCACTTGCAAAGCTCAGGCCCCGGCGTTAGAAGAAGGATTCTCCATGATTCAAAGCGAAAACCTCGTGGCGTTTCGCGTGAACTACAAAGACACGGAAACCGATGCGGATGAAACGGCATTGGCCCAAAAATTTAATATCACGTACCAACACACGCACGTGGTAACCAATACCAGTGAGGAAACACTGCTCAAATCAAACGAAGAATGGACCGTGCAGGATGTAGTAGAAAAAATAGGAGTATTCGCATAGGGAAGCACCATTAGAAGAAACGAGGACTGAAACACGCATGACTGACATCACATTACCCATTGCTTTCGTCGCAGGACTCGTTTCATTCTTATCCCCCTGCGTATTGCCCTTACTCCCGGCTTTTCTCACCTTCATCGCGGGAACCACCCTCCAAAAAGGAACCACTCTCTCCTCGGACGACCGAATCAAAATCGCCCTCGCGTCCTTCTTTTTCGTATTAGGATTCTCCGTCGTGTTTTCCGTGCTGGGAGTATTATTACAATCCCTCCTCGAAGCCTACGCGTACGATTTACGCAACTATTTAGGATACATCGGTGGAGCCGTCATCATCTTTTTTGGATTAGTCATGATGGGATTGGTTCGAATTGAAGCTCTTGAAAAAGAATACAAGCTCAAGGTGAGTCAAACCCGCTACATGTTCGTGACGGCCTTTCTTTTCGGGGCCGCATTCGCCGTGGGATGGACTCCCTGCGTGGGAGCCGTATTAGGCGCCGTACTCACGCTCGCGGCCACCAACCCAGGAACGGCCTTTCCTCTCATGCTCGTGTATTCATTGGGATTAGGAATCCCTTTCCTGCTCACGGGAATATTCATTTCCCGCGCCCAACGCGTCATCTCATGGCTGGCACCGCACCTCAAAACCATTAATTTTGTCTTCGGAATCATCATGGTGTTGTTGGGAATACTCGTGTTCACTGGTTATCTGGTAGTGGTAGCCAACGTGTTCACGGAACCACTGCTTGCGCTCTTCATGGGAATATGATGGATCGGCGGGCACTTAACCAACCCGCTTTTGGCGACTTATCAAAAGTGTGTTTTTATAGTCCATGTGAGGGTTTACTATATGAGTGAAAGCGCGTCTGTTGCAAAAGTATATGAAGAACTGAAAGCCTTGCGGAGAGATATCCTGGAAGTGCGATATGCCTTGTTGCCCGAAGTAAAAATTTCTGATAAAGAAAGGAAAGAAATGCATAAAACGATAAAAGAAATGAGAAGTGGAAAAGAAAAATCATTTTTCGAAATGACAAAATAGGGGCAACCCATGATTGGCCAAAAAGTATTCGACGTTAGGCTAAGTCATGAGGCTGAGAAGTTTTATCATAAGACAGACGAAAAACTAAAGTCACGACTGAACATTGTTTTTCATGTTTTATCAAAAAATCCAGTCCCGGCACGAATTTATGATTTGAAGAAAATAACAGGGGAAGAAAACTCTTATCGTATTCGTCTATCGCGCTATCGTATGGTATATACAGTATTTTGGGATGAAAAGGTCATTCGTGTGACAAAAATTGAACAAAGAGATGAACATACCTATGACTAAGATTATTCCAACAACGGAGGAATGAACCCATGTCCAACCCCATCGTCGTATTTGAAACCAACCACGGAACATTCAAAGCCGAACTGTTTCAGGACAAAGCCCCTTTAACGAGTAAAAACTTTCTTGATCTTACAACTAAAGGATTCTACAACGGATTGAAATTCCACCGCGTGATTGCCGAATTCATGTTACAAGGAGGAGATCCGAGTGGAAATGGGACCGGCGGACCCGGATACAACATCAAAGACGAATTTGGAGCTGGACTGAAACACAGCACGCCCGGAATTCTATCCATGGCCAACTCGGGACCCCACACGGGAGGGAGTCAATTCTTTGTAACACTCGTTCCCACTCCTTGGTTGGACGGAAAGCATGCTATTTTCGGAAAAGTCGTTTCCGGAATGGACGTCGTACAAAAAATAGGAAAACTTCCCACCAACTCAAGCGATGCGCCGTTACAACCCGTGGTCATGACGAAAGTGTTTGTGGAAAACTAAGAAGCAACGACTTCTTTCGCATCTAATTTCTTCTTCGCAATGAAAGTAAAGACGAGGAAGTAGAACAATACCACTGCCGTCAGGCCAATGAATGAATACGAGTGATCGATACCAAACAAGAACCCCGCAACCAAAGGACCGACAATTTGTCCCGCGGAAGAAAAGGATTGATTCAATCCAATCACAGCACCTTGTTTACCCTTCACTTTCTTAGTCAATAGTGAAGTCACGGAAGGAAACACGCAGGAGTTTCCTAACACGAACAAACCCATGGGAAGCAAGAGCGTAATCCAATCATACGCAAAGACGGTAAGGAAGAAGCCCATAGAGGAGAAAACCAACCCAGCCTGAATCATGCGGGTCTCTCCATACTTATTGATCAAATTTCCCGTGATGGGCTGTAACACCATCATCATCACCCCAACGAATGTAAACACGCCCCCCATTTCAATCGCAGTAAAATGGAGTTTCTCGCTCAGGAACAACGCCATTGTGGCCTCGAATCCCCCAATAATAAACATGACCATGGAACTCGAAAGGAAAAGAAACGCAAGCGGAGTGGAAAGATGTTCCCAGAGGGACTTTTCTTCCTCCTGAATGTGCTGCGTTTCTGCCTTTTCATGCGGCTCCTTCAATCGGAAAAAAATCCACAAAAAATTAAGAATGGAAAAACCCGCCGCCACAAAAAACGCGTCCCTGACGGAAATCGCAGAGGCAAATCCTCCCAACGCGGGACCAAAAATGAACCCCACGGAAAACGTCATCATCATCAAACCCATCGCGGGGCCACGTTGTTCATGCGTGGTGAAATCCGAAAGAAGCGAAATAACCGCAGGAAAAATAGCCGCAGCAAAAAATCCCTCCAATGCACGCGCAACTAATGCCATGAAAAAAGAATCCGCAAAAGCAAAAACCATGTAAGAAATGGCGAAACCAAATGTACCAATCAACAACACTTTCTTTCTCCCAATACGGTCCCCTAAACGGCCGAAGAAAGGAGAAAAAAGCAAGGACATCAACGCAAACGTCGCTGTAAGAATACCTAACTCAAAAGGTTGAACGCCCAACGAAAGAGCATAGAAAGGAAGCAAAGGGAGAATGATACCAAAGCCCATCGCCGAAAGGAACATGGTGAAAATAAGCGGCTTAATGTTGGGAATAGCAAAGACTTGGCGGAGGGACATGAGACTATTTGGAATAGGGAATGCGTTATAAATTTGTGCACGCAAACGAATGGCGAAACCGCATGGAAACGGTTAATAAAGAGAGAATTTACTCCTTCCTGCCCATTTTTTGGGCGTGAGGAGGAATTTTTATGAATGAAAAAGGAAAACTAATACTCGGAGTTGGACTCGCACTGCTCGTGGCTATTCCATTTGCCATGGCCAGCCTGGAACGCGTCGTGCCCGGAGTGCCCGCCACGGTGGTGGACAACAACCAGACATTTTCAGTGCTTATTATCGCGCAAGACTTAAACCACACGTCCATGTGTGTGGACCTTGACCAGGGGTTCAACCCATTGGTGAAGAGCGACATGAACGCGGTGTATTCGGACCGAAATAACATGCTGATTAATTATACCGACCACTGCGACGGAAACACGCTGATTGAATTTGCATGCGGCGGACAGATTTCGCTGAATGGACAAACCATCCCAGTGAACTCCTACGGATTCGCATTCAACTGTGCGGACTTGAACAAAGTATGTGTGGCCGGAGCCTGCGTATAATATCTTAGAGATAAAAGGGAAGGGGAAATAGTCCCCTCCTTTTTCTATTTTTTTTCGCCCCTGTAGAAGCCCATAAAAGCCCTTGCGTGTGAAAATTAGATAATAAGCCCAAATTGGGCAACGTGTTCGCCGGTGAGAGCGGTGGAAGGAATTGAAAATAATCCCCTTCTTCTTTTTGCTTTCTCGACCAACTATTTTGCACAAGTAAGGCTCATACAAATTAAGACCGGCCCCTGTCGTCTAGCCCGGTCAAGGATGCCACCCTCTCACGGTGGCGACGCGGGTTCAAATCCCGCCGGGGGCACTCAGAAAATAATACATATCCGCTCGGGGCATGACATGCTGGGCAACATGCCCACAGCCTTTTCAACATGTATATGGCTTGAGGATTTTAAAAAAGCATCATCGAGTGAAATGCCCTCCTTTTTTAAGTGGAAAATTCCCCCTGTTGTGTGGTTCGCTCCATTTTAGAACGGTTAGAATCGGGAAAAACACCTAATGGGGCGGATTATGTTTTCTTTGGAAATTTTGGGAAGACGGCAATTGAGTTGATTCATTTGAAGAAAAATGTCACCATTCGGCGTCATCGCCACCGCCACACCGCCTCAGTGTTTTACGTTATTTATGGAAGCGGTGAAATAGGTATTGGGAAACGAACCGTTTCCTATTCAGCCGGCAATCAATTCAAGGTTCCGCGAATGGTATTTCATGCTATTCAACCCAAAGAAGAAACGTTGTTTATTGTCATGGAAACACCCCCTATTGAGAATCCGGCAACCGGAAAAGTCGATATGCTTTACGGGTAAAACCATTTCTTTTCGCGAATAATCTTCAATCCTTTTTGGATTGTGCCTTTGGCTTCGTGTGCTGGTCAATAATTTCTTGAGCTAAAAATTTTACGAATGGTTTATGGTTTCCTGTATTGGCTGCGGCTTGTGTTCGCATATATGTTTGTCTGCGACGCAAGGGAATATTGGTAAACGGAAACTCATGTTGTTGCAGAATATAATTCATGAGTAGCCGTGCCATTCTTCCATTTCCATCCGCAAAAGGGTGGATACTTGTAAAGCGAGTATGAAATTTTGATGCTAATTCAACAGGGTGCATCAGTGCATCATTGTTGTTATACCATTCTAAGAGTTCTTTCATTAATCGGGGAACGTGTTCAGGTTCGGGAAATTCATGGGTGGAACCGCGAATATACACTTTAACCGGTCGATAAATTCCTTGGTATTTTTCGTATCCTTCTATATTCTGGAGCAGCACGAAATGTTGTTGCAGAATCATCTTTTCAGATAGTGGAGTATTGGATTGCAGATACTTGTCATATCGATCTAAACTCCCATTCAAGTTTAGTGCTTCTTGTTCCTCGCGACCCATTCCTGTGATGATATATTTTTTTTCCTTTTTTTTCAAAAAATCCCTTTGTCCAATGATTTCTTCAGTGGCATGATAAGTCAGCGAACTTCCCTCAATAGCATTCGATTCTGTAATAAAGGTTATTCGTTCTCGATGGACAAATGCCTCGCGCTGCTCTTGAGAAAGTTTTCGTAGAAAATGTAGTTTTGCCAGACGAGCGTTTTCCAGTTTCTGTGCCAAAACACCAGCGATATATTCAGTAAGAGGGGGGACCAATACAATATGTGATCGTGAAAGGCATTTCCGCTTCAACTCTTTAAAAGCGTCCAACAGCTCCTTTCTATCTGGGTGTTTGTTTCCAAAATAAACGCTTTCCTTGACCCACTTGCCCTTTTCTTTGAACGTCTCATCCAAATAATAGTAAGGGATTCCCTTCACTTTACGAATGGTGATTCGAGCCATACAAAGTTATTACTGAAACTAGTATATAATATCATCTCAGTGATAACTGTTATAACTGAAAAAGGGCATCTAGTATAATTGAGTAATAACTTCTCCCCGCTCGGGGCATTCAGTCTACCCGTTCGATTTTTTCATTAAACATCATTTACTGGCGGGGCGTGTTTAGCAAAAAGTTTTTCGGCATTTTGATAAGCATATTTTTCCTGCACCAAAGGAGAAAGTTTTCCAATGAATGCGCGGGAGTAGTCAACGAGTTGCAATCCGACATCGCGGTCCATGCTCCAGGGAGCGGACCATCCTCGGTCGGTATCCCACATCACTTGGTCGGGATGGCGTTCGATAAATGCTTTCCAAGTTGACACGTCTACATTGAGCAAGGGCTTGTAGTTGTTAAAGTGCTCCAAAAACGTTTCCTTGCTGGTTTCGGGATTGAGCAGAAAAACGTCGCCATACAATTCGTCCACGCCATAATACACATTGGGATGATTGGAAAGAATTTTATCAATAATGCTCAAGTCTTGCGTGCCGTCGTCGTTATACGTAATCAATTGGTCGCCGTGGAAAATAAAATCAATATCAGGATTTTCGTCCAAAACTTTTTCAAAAGCTTTCCGCATTCCTCCACCCAAATGGAAATAAACCATTAGATTGTGCTTCCGCACAATGGGGTAGATTTTAGTCAAGCGTTCACTATCAGGAGAAAGAGCCGGTGATCCTTCTTCGCGCGCGTACAATCCAATTTCTCCGTAGCCGCGGAACAACCCGGGATGGGCGTTGAGAAACGCGTCGAGGGTTTCCGCATCAACAGT
>CAYHNT010000020.1:8087-17144 GCA_964358055.1 uncultured archaeon
TAGTATGAATTGGGATAATTGATTGTTGAAACGGGCGGACACGTGTCCTCTCCCAATGCCCCGGACACGCGGTCTTTCCAATATTGTTGTTCAGGAGAAAGCACTACTTCCTCTTCCACTACCGAAGAAGTTGCGATAATGGTCTCTTCTACAGTCTCGATTGGAGGCAGCGTGTTATTTGCGACGAGTTCATTAATCTCTATTTCAGTATTGATAGGGGGGATGGAAATGGTCGATGCAGGGGCGGTGCAGCCTGCTGTGAAAATAAGCAATAGGAAGAGGAGTTTTGGAACCATACCCCCTTGGTAAAAATGGCCCATTTAATGCTTTGCCTCGGCAAATCACTTTTTTGTTTTTCGAGATTTATCTTTCGGGCGCAAAAAGTGAAGAACAATGAATCGCACACCCAAATCCGAGACCCCCACGCCCCTTACTGGACAATATAAAGTGTCTGATTATTCACTCCTAACGGAAACGCACCCTCATCAGGCATTAAAAGCATCCAACCCTACTTTCAAGAATGAACGCACACGACATCCTGCACCAACGCCTCACCACGCAGGGTTTGGTAAAAAATTCATTCAAATCCCCCCATGATGCCGTACACTACTTGGGTGCCGTGCAAGCCCAAGAATTCTCCCCCTCCAAATGGGGAATGGGACTGCGAATAAAAGGAATGAATAACGAAGATATTACAGAAGCATTCAATGAAGGAAAAATACTCCGAACCCACGTGATGCGACCCACCTGGCACTATGTTTCGCCTGAAGACATTGGGTGGATGGAAATGCTAACGGGTCCACGAGTCAACCAACTCATGGGATATTACAATCGTAAATTAGAATTGAGTGATAAAACATTTGAGAAGACGAACAACATTATTTCACGCGCACTCAAAGGAGACAACTATCTTACGCGGCAAGAACTCAGGAAAATAATACAAGAGGAAGGCATTACCTATAACGTCCAAAAACTCGCCCACATTGTGTCACGCGCAGAATTAGACGGAATCATTTGTAGTGGACCATTGAAAGGAAAACAATTCACGTACGCATTGATTGAAGAACGCGCACCAAACGCTAAAACACTCTCACGCGAAAAAGCATTAGAGGAATTAGTAGTCCGTTACTTCACAAGCCACGGACCCGCAACAGTCAAAGATTTTGTGTGGTGGTCAGGACTAACCACGAGTGACGTGAGAAAAGGAATAGAAATGACCAAAAATAAACTCAAATTCATGGAACTCAACAATCACACGTATTATTTTTCACCCAAACAGAAAAAAATAATCGAAGACAGCGAAGCGGTGTATTTGCTCCCGTGCTATGATGAGTACACCATTGGATACACGAGTAAACATGCACTGTATGTTCCCCCAACCGTTCGTATAACCGCCCTAAACGGATTCTACAACGCCATTGTAAAGGATGGATTGGTGGTAGGAATGTGGAGGAGAACCCTGCACAAGGATCATATTACAATTCACACGCGAATGAACATACCCTTCACTAAAAAAGAAAACGAATCCTTGCACGTTCAGGTTGAAAAATACGGCGAATTCTTTGGAACCAAAGCCAAACTGGATTAAGCATGGGCGACGCTTACACATTCAATGACATAAAATCAATCTTCATGGTTTCCAATAGACTTTGATTGTAAATCATGGCCGCAGGATGATACAAAATCGCATACTTTTGCCCTTTCCGTTCGATTATTTTTCCATGCATCGTGGCAAGCGAAATAGGCTCCCCTAATACGTGTTCAATCGCCACCCGACCCATCAACCCAATGACCTCTGGCTGCAACAACTGGACCTGAACAAGCAAGTAATTGATTTTACACGTGGTCGCCTCCTCAAGTGTAGGGACACGGTTCTCGGGAGGACGGCATTTTATCACGGAAGTAATGAACACGTCCTTTCGTTGCAACCCTGCACTCTCCAAAAGCAAGTCGAGCTTCTTTCCGGCTGCCCCGCAGAAGGGTTTCCCTTGCTCATCCTCGTTTCGACCCGGAGCCTCTCCAATCAACATGACGCGTGGACGCCCAGGACCTTCCCCTGGAACCGCATTCAGTCGAGTATTGGACAACGGGCACTTTTTACACGAACTAATTTGAGCGTGAAGCTCCCCTAGCGTGACCGACATGCAACCTAAAGGGTTTCCCAGACTAAAAAACCATGTCTACATGCAAAATAAGGTCTATAAAGTTCAAGCGTGTGGAATCCACTACTCAAAATGGGGGACAACAGTATGGGGAAGCTCGAGAGCACAATATATAATGTTAAAACCGTGGAAAAAACACTCAATTTGGTATTTGACGAAGGAGACGATGTATTAAGCGGAATTCGCGCAGCAGTGAGACAACACAACATCAAAGAGGCCAGCGCCGTGAATGCCGAAGGACAATTACGCGACGCCACGATTAACTATTTCAACAAAGCACGATTCGTTTCAAACGACATCAAGAACGGACGAATTGTTTCCTGCTCAGGACGATTCATGAATTTGAAAGATGGAGTCATTGGAGACATGCACGTGGGATTCATGTTAGGCATGCAAATGTGGGACGGGACACTTGTCAAAGCCATCGCACAACAAGGATTTGAACTCACACTCAAATTCCACCAAGTCGTGGACAATGCTGCTCCACCGCAAGGACTGAGCAGTATTCAAACGTGAACCTTTTTCGAAAAGGTTCATCAAAAAAATAATTACTTCCCCTCACCTGCCCAGGTCAACCATTCATTCAACTGAGCGAGAGTAATTTCAGCAATCTTCTTGTTGTTGAACACAACATCCCCTTCTTGTGGAAGAACGTGCCATACATTATTCAGTCCCTTTTCAGCGACCTCATCGAAATACTTCTTCATGGCCGAACGCTGCAACTGCTGTTGCGCCGTGGTATATTTAGTTGGGGATGTAATCGTTGCGAGTTCGCAAAAGTCATACGCCTTGGAATAATCCACATTGTCTTGTGCACTCGCGAAAGGAAACAATGAACATTGCAAGGGTTTCACTGCATGCATGTTACATCCGAACGTCTCCGGATTGAAAAACACACAATATTCTTGCTTCTTGAACCCAATCATGGGAAGAACCATCACATATTCTTTATCGAAACCCGCGGCTTGGAGTTTTTTCCACAACTCTTGCGGAATCATACTTGAGTGTAAGGCTAATGGGTGATTTCCACTCGTAAATGGAACCAATTGCACCATTAATCGCGTGTAAATACTTGTAAATTGTCCCGGAGTGAGTTTGAAAAATTTTGCTTGTCGTTCCAACTCGTGAGGAAGAACGGAAATCGCGTAGCGTTTGCAACACTCGCCGCATTTTTGACACGCGGTAATTTTTTCTGTACCTACTTGTGAAAGTTCTGCGTTCATTTTGGTTACACTTACTTTTTTTCACGTTGATTTGTGTATGTAATTACGTTCAACATCGAATAAACTCGCATTCGGAATGTTTAAATAGCAATCTTATACATAATTAGTTTACATGATGGAGGTAATACATCGTGAAAACCAAAACAAAGCGTACAGTTCGAAAGACTGCACGAAAAGTTGTGCGAAAGACGCGCAGCAAGAAAGCTGTTCGTAAAACGCGCACGGTCCGAGCTCGCTCAAAGCGAACCACGCGCCGAAAATAATTATCTCTGAATAAGAGGTAATCCAAATGGGCGGTCTGCGCGAGGCCGCCTATTCTAATTCGACCTTTTTTAAGAAAAAAGCTCGACCAAAAAATGATCGAATTTCCTACTTCTACCTGCCTCATTAATATGGGTTTTCAGGGCAGAATCTATTAGATTGCCCTCATAGCTCAGCGGTAGAGCACCAGTTTTGTAAACTGGGGGTCGTGGGTTCAAATCCCATTGAGGGCTTACTGAAATCAGGCACCTTTCACATGCACTGCTTTTCTCGGGTCCGTGGCTTTAATGATGGCCGTCACAGAATCCTGATTAAACCCTTTGAATCCTTGCCTGCGTTGCAAGTTTTCCATGTGGCTGCCTAATGCGCCCTTGGAAAGAAAAGTATCATGCTGGACTTGCGTGATTTTTCGCACTGCGAGTAACCGCTTCAAACGTTTGACATCTACTTTCCATTGTTCTCCCTGCGTAAAGGCCTGCTTGAGGAAAGGAAAAAAAGAAAAAGGGGCCATCACATTGATTTTTTTCTTCCCTAAATCCTTTTTCAACTGCTCAAACTCAAAACGCGCCTCCAAATGATGCATACCGGCTTGCAACACACTTTCTCCGTGCAACCCGATCCACAATCCCACCGTTCCTAACTTGGATTGGTCACGTAAATGTGCATGCGCAAAATCCATCTCTCTTTCATGAGGCGAAATATCCACGTCCGCAAACACCACAATGTCGGACTCCGGATTTTCGAGAATCTGTGCACCCCAGCCCGCTTTCATTCCGGCGAAAAAGCGCTCCCTGCACGAAAAACCCATGTCCTCGAATACGTGAATGAGTTTGGAGAAATTATTACGCGAACTACGATACGTGTGATGGTCGTGATTGCCCCACCCTAATCCTAATTTATCCTGACGCGCATTCTGCGTCTGCCCTGCACGATTACGGGATTGCCAATATTCACGCTCAGCTCGGAAAAACGCATCCGCGGTGCGAGAAGGAGAAAGGGTTTGGAGGGTTTTCTTCACCATGTTGTGCGTGTAGGCCATTCCCTCTTCATCTGTAGGGAAAATACGCTTTCGCTTTTGGAAGGTTTGATAGGCGCGCACGTAAGCTGAGATGTCTTCACCCTTATCCACAATAAAATGACGCGAACCGCGGCGTTCCACTGCACTCAACATATAGTCGCCTTCTTTTTTCACCAACGCTTTACGAAAAGACGCGTTTTTCTTTCCCTGGATTTTCGATTTAATCTTTTGAACATATAAAAAATCCTCTAGATACTCCGGTTTCAACGCCACCTCAGTTGTGGAAGAATCGTGAAGCAAAATAGGACAAAACACACTATGCGTGTGTACGAAAACCTGGGCTTTGAAAGGCGCACTCCACACAGGATGGTGAATGAAACCCAATTTCTCCAGCTGTGCATGAGTAACACGTGAAGAAGGAATCAGGATGTGGTCTACCCAATCAAGAAAACGAGTCGAAGTTTGTACATTCATCTTTTTAGCAAGGCTGCGTGCGAAGGAATGGTGCTTCAAGAACGTCTCAACTTCCTTTTCCAACAACTTCTCTGCTTGAGGATACAATCCCCAGTCGAAATTCTGAATGAAACCTTTTCCTTTGGGTTGAGTTGAGCGTGTTTTCATGCGTTTAGACCTTGATATGCTTCGTAATAGGGGGAATATCGAATAAAATATGAGGATTCAACCGATTCTCCGGGTCAAATGCTTTCTTTATTTTGCGCATGAATGCATACATGGCCTTGTTCTCCATTGATAAAAAGTGCGAGCGGCACCTGCCTCCATTATGCTCCCCGATTAACGTGCCCCCATATTTTTGTACGATGTTGAAAATATCCTTTCCGATGGTATTGAGTTGATTCGGGTGTCGTTTCAAATCAAAAAATACACGCAAATGAATACTCCCTACTCCCGCGTGACCGAAAGATGAAATATCTAGACCTTTCTTTTGCGCATACGCATCTACGGCCTGCAATACTTTCCCAAAATCCTTCGTATGAATACTCGTATCATCCACAATGGAAGGACAGCTCATTCCTAATCGTTTCGCCTGCGCCTCTAGCTTGGGCAATGTTTTCTGACGAACCTTCCACAGGTGCTTCCTATCCTTCTCCGGGACGTGTTTCACATGCAAGGCAATGGACTCGAGCGCTTTCAAGGAAGGACTGTGCTCAAACTCCGCGATAAAAATTCCTTTACTTCCGTGAAAATGATATTTTTTATCCCACAACGCGAGAACTTTTTCTCCAGCAAATTCCACGCTAACTGCACCTAACTTGATGAGCGCGTTCAAGCCTTTCTGCATGCTCGCATAGGAGGAAAAGTGAAGCGTGTACACATCCTGAATAGGCTTGGACCTGGGAAGCGCTAATTCCACCTCCGTGAGCAACAAAAGCGTACCCACGCTCCCGGGGATAAGCTGGGTGATGATTTTTTTGGGCGCCGAATAATCCAGAAGCGCCTTGAGATTGTATCCCCCTGAAACCGGAGGACGCGAACGAATGTAACGCACGAGCTTTTTGTCTCGTTTGAGCTCCGTTTGGAGTGCACGGACTTTCTCCACTAAATCGGAGGGAATTTTCTTGGACGTATCGAGAATACGACCGTCGGCTAAAACCCCGCGCACGCTCACTACTTGCGTGTCCATCAACCCATACTTCATGGAACGCGGCCCCACGGAGCGCGTATTCACATTTCCACCGATAGCACATTTTCCATGCAAAGGCACACTCGGGAGGAAATACCCTTTCTTTTCAAGTGCAGGACGGAAATCCTCGAGGAGAATACCGGCTTGTACACGTGTATGTTTTCCAATGCGTTTGATTTGGTTCATGTTTTGAGAAAAATCAATCACCCATCCTTCTCCTAAACACGCGCCGCTCAACCCGGTTCCTCCCCCGCGGGGAGTAAGAGCAACCCCTTGTAGGTTGGCATGGCGAACCATCCCCACGACTTCTATCTCATTATGAGGAAAGAACACATGCGCGGGACGGACAAAATACATACTCCTGTCGCGCGCGTACGTATCCCATTTGGTGGAAGGCTTCATGCTCACGCGAGCGGGTTCTACTTTATAATTCTCCAATACGCCCCCTCGGCCTGCATGAATAAAAAGGCAAGAACGCTGAGCCTTGCATGGCATTCGGAGTTGAATTCTACAACGCCCTTCCTGAGGCCATGCACCCTTGGACTCACTTGGTGTTTGCACTCTTGGGATTATTCGTTTTCTTCAATGCCAAGAAAATTGGAATCAAACCTACGCCGGTAGAATATTTCTTTCTCGTGTATTCCATTGGAGAACTGGGTAACTCCCTCATGCACTTTGGTATTCTCGCCTGGGGATTTGCACATTTGATCCAAGAAGCCTCGTTGTTTTTTGGACTCCTTGCCATTCTGTATTGGGGATTATTCCAAAAGAAAAAAGGAAAATGAACGCACATGGTTTCCTCTACCGCTAAAACCGTTGATGCCTATCTCAAATCACTCCCCCCTGAGCGTGCGGAAATTATTCGCAAAGTACGCAAGGTGATTGTGGATAATCTCCCTAAAGGATACGAAGAGAACATGAACTGGGGAATGATATCCTATGAAATTCCACTCGCAACGTATCCGGTTACCTACAATAAGCAACCCCTCTCCTATGCTGGATTAGCCGCGCAGAAAAATAACTATTCCTTGTACATGGTGGGGTTGTATTGGAACAAAGACCAAGAAGAATGGTTCGTCAATGAATTCAAAAAAAGAAAACTAAAACTCGACAGCGGAAAGGGATGTATTCGTTTCAAAAAATTGGAAGAATTGCCTTTGGATGTGATTGGGAAAACTATTAGCAAAATCAGCGTGAAAGAATACATTCAACAATATGAAGATGTCATGAAAAAGAAAGGACGACTCTAGAACTTTCCACCGGCACCGCCGCCACCGCTCATTCCCCCACCAAATCCACCGCCGCCAAATCCCCCACTTCCACGACCAAAACCACCCATACCCATTCCGCCTATACCAGTTCCTACGGAGCCGGACTTAAAGTCCCAAGGAAAATGACTGAATACCAACCAATACCCAAAGACGAGCGAGAGTAAAGTAAAAGGATACACTCCATTCAACGCGAACAACGTCATCATGCTCCCTATCCCCGCAATCCACGCACTTGAAAAAAGTGCAAAGAATACATTCCCTATTCCCTGCGTATGGAGCTTGTTCTTGGGAATCTGCATGAACATTTTTGCAAGCAGCGCAGCAAATAATAGTAACGCCACCCCTCCCATGAGGAAGCCGGAATTAAACAACTCAAATTCGATAGGAGGCTCTTCGTATTCTGCCACTACTTCAGGGTTGTTCTGCAAAATACCCTCCACGTCATCTAGTGCAACGGAAATTCCACCATAGTAATCGCCCTCTGCTAAAAATGGAACCATTTTTTTGTCTCCGATCATATATGCTAATCCATCCGGGAGTACACCCTCTAATCCATACCCTGTGTGGATGCGCCACTCCCTATCTTCCGTGGAAATAGCAATCAGTAATCCATTGTCATTTTCTTCCTGCCCAATCTTCCACGTGTCAAACGTCCGTTGCGTGTATTCAAACATGTCTCCTCCTTCTAAAGAAGAAAAAATAAACACGGCAATCTCCACACTCGTGGTTTCTTCAATTGCATTCAAGCGCGTTTCTAATACTGCTTCTTGTTCGGTCGTCAATGCGTCCGCAGTGTCCAACACAAAGCCTTCAGGAGAAGGAACATTTTGCGCATGCACAGCTGTACATATGAATAAGAAAAAAAGAAAAAAAGAGAGAAAACGCATAGAGTTTTTCTCTCCCTTAATTCGTGAAGTCGCTAGGAACCACGGGGGCTTCCTCGGCTCCATCTGCTGCAGTAAAATAGACCTTCAATTCTTTAGTGCCCAGGAAAAAAGCATTGGGGAACACTTGAACATAGGTATTGTATTCACGTGCTGAATCATTGTAACGCTTACGTTCTACTGAAATACGATTCTCTATTCCTTCCAATTGAATCATGAGCGTTTGAAATTGCTCATTGGATTGGAGAACGGGATAATTTTCCGTGATCAGCAATAATTTAGAGAGCGTGGACTCAAATTGATTCGCGGTTTCAATCTTATCATTCACATTCGTCTGGGTTTGCCACTGTGATCGAAGCTCAGTCAATTGAGTCAGGGTCTCCTGTTCAAACGAAGCGGCACCCGACACCACATTGACTAATTGGGGAACCAAATCAAAACGCTTCTGATACTCCGTCTCGACGTTCGCCCATTGGGCTTCTACATTCTGGTTGCGGGAAACTTCCCCATTGTAAATCCCCATGACCCACAGTCCGCCGAGGAGCACTACTAAAACTGCTAAACCTACAATTGGAATGATTTTATCCATAACCCAC
>CAYHNT010000021.1:0-16755 GCA_964358055.1 uncultured archaeon
CTAGCATTATTTCTCCCCAAAGTATTTGGCGTGCTGCTTGCTCCAAACCTTATTGGGTGTTTTTTTGACCCAATTGGCATAGCGGCGGACAAAGTCTAGTCGTTGTTCAGAGTTGCGCTTCACCTCTTCCCGCATTTCCTCTCGATCTTTTTCAGTGAGCCTGGGCATCCCTTTTACTCTTTCCATAGTTCGTTCACCCGTTCCTCTGGAACATTAAAATCATAAAGATGCTTATATAATAAAGTAGTGTTGAGTTTTTCCTTAAAAAGAGTATAGAGATATACTGAATCTTCAAGGTCTTTTTCTCCCCACCGCCACATCTTGTATGCGATTTGCATTTCTATTTCAGAGGTGTAAAACTCCTCTCCATTTAGCACAACCAGTATTTTAGTATCAAGAGAGTAGCGCCCTTCAGGAGTGTTAACGAATTTTATTTCAAAATTAGGTTTCCACGTTCCCTTGAGTGCAAACCGTATGGACGTTTTATCTGATAGTGTTTCAAACGCTTCTTTCGAGTTGAATGTGCTAACCCCTTCAAATCCTTCCTCATCAAGTGTTTTCCAAAACTCATTCATCTTGTCATACGAAATTCTTTCGATGAATAAATCCACATCTTCCGTTTCTCTACTCCGCCCAAAAAGAATCGCAATATATCCTGAAATAATGACGTAGCGGATGTTCAGCCGGTGCATAATTGTACAAAACCGAAGAACTAACTTATCCAAATTTGATAGTTCACGGTTGAACACTATTTTGTTTTTGGAATACTCGAGCTCCATACTAATAGGGTGAATGATGATCATTTATACTTACGGTTGGCAAACCGCCGAGGATGGATAATCAAATAGCAATGAAACACATTTACGGCGAATAATTGAGCGTGGTCTGTGACACCATAATGAGTTCCACTACCGTCTCGCTTAAGGGAGCGTCATGGTATTGTCCGGCTTGCCAGAGTGAAACTTGATTGTCAAACCTTCCTGAATTCGGGTCCTCGGACACACCAAATGGAGAAAGTGCCATGGAGGCATCCACATCTTCATAGTTTACCACCTGCGAATACACCTGTCCTTTATCCGAATAGAGTGTCATGCCGTGGGGTGAATTGATGGAGCTGTAGAGTTGGTCGTGCGTGGGATCTAGGCTTCCATAATTGTCGAATAGCATATTCATGTAGGGCGCATCGAGTTTGGAATCGATATGATTCCCGAAATTGGTTTTCCAGTTTGCCGGATTGCTCCCCACTTTTGCTACGGTGGCCGCCCATGCGTCGCGGAAGAACCAATCTAAATATTCCATGTCTCCGGCCGTCAGTGTGTAAGTGGGATTCGTATCCAACGTATGCTTGATGTGTCTCGCGTAGGCTGACATTCCCGGCTCGCTCTCCCCATACTCAGCAGATAAGATGGGCGCGTTGAAGCTGCGAAAGAGGATAGAGAAATTGTGCGCGAGTGCGTAACTATTTTCATTCGGGTCCATTTGTGCGCCATTGTTATACCACACGATCAAGTTGCGTATGGCATCCTGTGCATTCGTGGAGAATGAAGCGGGTGCTTTGAAGTATTGATAAATCCCGATACGCACAATTTCACGAAACACATTGGGAGAACGGTCGTAGTGCATCGAGAGTGCAATCGCGGGAGTAATGTTTCCTGCTGCGGCATACGTTTCAAGTAATTCTCTTGCGCGTGCCGAACGTAATGTGTCTCCTCCCCCAAACATGGTGGAGGCCCAAATAGGATACCAGTTTCCTATTGGCATGTTGTTTGCGGAAAATACATATCCGTCTGCCGGATCCACCACGTGCGGCTTGAGCGTGTGGGGCATGATTTCAACCCAACTATAACGCGAGTGGCTCCCATCTTGTGCCATGAATCCTGCGAGAGGAGAGAACTGTGAACGAATGGGAAGCGCGGGAGTGTGCCAGTATCCAATGTGCCCATCCGTGGTGGCAAATAGCATGTTCGTTCGGGGCGTGCGCCATCCTCCGATGGAAGTGGTGAATTCACTCAAACTTTGGGCACGCATCATGGCAATTAATCCCTGCACCGTGTGCTTTCCTGTATCCGCAATGGGCACCGCGACGAATGCATATTGTTCACCGGGATTCGCGTTGGGTAAAAGGGGTGTTACAATCGGACCCAAAATACTTTCACACACCGTGATGTTTTGGTTGGTCCCATTTTTCACAATAATTGTTTGCGGCGTGCACGTCAGGTTGTGTGTTTGTAAATTGTACTCATACTGATTGGGTCCTAACATTTTGAGTCGATACAAATCCTCATAGTTTGAAACCCCTCCTGTGTGTGTCCACGCGGCATATGGAGTGAATGCGGCAAAGAATCCAGGCGTCCCCGGCATCGTATTTCCGCGCGCATTGAATGTGGCTCCCTTCACGTGAATTTCATACCAGTATCCGGGTGCCGTAATTTTGAATTTAGGGTCCCCCACTAAAATGGATTCGCCCGTGCCTGTTTTACTTGGACCTATTGCCCATCCGTGACTCATTGGAGGAGCAATCAAATAATTGATAGTCAGATTATTCCAAGAGGGATGTGCATTGGCATAGTTTTGCATTAATTGTTGCGTACCCGCTGGAACATCGCTTAGTTTTACGGTGGTTCCCAAATTATCATACACGGTGTATGGCAGCAACTGCGTGGCGGCCTCGAGGGGAGTGTTTCCATCATTCACTAAATCCTCATACTGGTGCAGAACATCCACTTCTTCCACAGGAGGAGAGGCAAATGTCATGTAATCCCACGTCAACAATGAATCCCAGGGTTCCCAAGTTTGTGGGACGTGCGTCCCAAACAAAGGGAGAAGGTTTCCTTGATAATCGGCTAAATATTGATTCACTCCATCTGCGTAAGCTTGTAAAAATAATTTTGTTTCCGAGTCCAATTCGTTGTATCTTCTTTCTGCGTACAGGAAGTATTGCAAGTGTCTCATTTCAATATCACGCGTCACAGAATTTGGACAACCGGAAAGCGTACAGGATTTGTTTCCAATCATTTCAGAGAGTCTTCCTTTCATGAATAATCGCAAATACTCCATGTGATACATTCGATCTTCGGCCGTGGCGTAGGCCATTCCATAAAATGCACCCGCATCGGTGGATGCAAATACGTGTGCCACTCCCCACGTGTCACGCACAATCGTCAAATCTTCTCCCCCTCCGGATGGGGAGCCAAATTCGACTCCGCTTTGCGTACAATTAGGAGAGAGTGCAGAGTCGCATGCGCGGAGGCGATAATAATAGGTTAATCCTCCCACCACATTCGCATCCGTGTAGGGATTTGCAGTGGGGGTGAATACGGTAACGCCCAGTGGGGGATTATTGTATGATCCGGTGTTCATGGAAAGCAATGCATTCTCATCCAATGCTTTGGCCAAGAGATACGTTAGGGGATTGGATGGGGGTGCGGGATCCGATGCGCCATATGCAATTGAGTTCTGTAATACTCCGGGTGTAACGGTGAAGAGTAAAATGACAGGCGGCTGTGTTTCCTGTGCAGGTTCCGGAACAATACTCACGGTGGGACTCTTGGTGCAATTGATAAGTGGTACTGCCGAGTCGCATGCGCGTAGCGCATAATAGTAGGTCGTTCCATTCACCAGTCCGCTTTGTACAAAGGGAGCGGGCCCCGGTACAACCGTTGTAACGCCCGCAGGTGGATTCGTAAAACTCCCGCTTACCCCCGTTAATGCGAGACTTGAAACGAGATCCGTTCCATCGCTGCGCGCCAGAATATACGTCACGGGATTCGATGGAGGAGAGGGGTCCACGGCGTTGTAATCGATTGAAACATTCGCGTCTCCCTTCGTAACAAAAAATGCCGCAATGGCAGGAGGCTGTACGTCCGCTTGTCCTCCGCTTTGGGGGGAAGAACTTTGTAGTGTACTCAACACACAATTGGGAGCAAATGCACCGTCGCATGCGCGCAGGCGATAATGGTAAGTCGTTCCATTCGTGAGGCTGGTGTCCAAAAAGCTCCCTGCAATGGTAGTGTTGACTATTTGGGTAATTCCAAGTGGCTGATACACGGACTCATTGTCATAATTTGCAATGGACAAATTGGATAGCACACTCAGGTTGGTGCTGCGGAGCACAATGTACTGCAAGGGCAGGCTTGTTGGAGCGGGGTCGTTGGCCAAATACGAAACATTAATTTGGGTGTCTCCAGAGGCCAATCCAAATTGTGTAATCGCAGGAGGAGTCAAATCCGTGTCGCACGAAACACACATGTTACAGGATGTTCCAGATTGACAACTGTTCAATGTATTCGGGTCACAGAATTCATTTCCCGTTACCTGTCCATCTCCACACACATCACCGGGACCATTTGGACCACTGCTTCCATTTCCTCCCCCACCACCTGCATTGCCACCTCCTCCTCCACTTGGAACATTCACACACGCACTCACGTCAATTTGACATTCATTCACGTTTCCAGCAGGGACACATTGCAAATTTCCTCCTGAATAAAGTGAACTATACGCACTGCATTGTCCTATACCATTTCCATATAATGCAAAAATAAATGCCCCACTCAGTAATGTATCGCACGCCTCTCCTGCGTCCAATGCACCATTCCCACACATGTTAGGAGGAGGATTCGCTCCGTCTCCCCCTGTGTCACCAAAAATACTAATGTTATTTCCCAGGATCCCTCCGCCCTCTATCGATAGTGTTTGGATGATTACAAACACTAATACGGCGACTAAGACGACGCCCCCAATGAGGAGAAGATATTCAAGGCTTCCCTGTGCAGGAAAAATTGAGCGCCTCGGCCTCGGTTTCATGTGTGCAAAAGAGAAAGGGGGTTTATAGGAATGCTTACTTTACCGGCCTGCGCACCACCAATAGATGATTGGGCATATTGTCGCTATTTTCGAATGTAAAAAATTTGGCTACCAATCCACGCTTGGCAAACGCACGTTCAATGGCATACAATTGTTCCTCTGGCGAAACCTTTCGCGCAAAAGGATGTTGTAAAAAAGACCATTGGGAACTGCCAGGAGATTCATGCGGTTTAATACCCAAGCCTGCGAGCATCACACCTCCGCGGGAAAGCGAATGAGCAAGTTTGAGGAGGTGATCCTTCTGCACGTCCCTCAATGCATAGCTGACGCTTCCAAACACTGAAACAATAATGTCCTGTTCTTGTTTAGGCACATATTTTTCAGCAGGACCCATATTAAGCTCCTGAATGATTCCCTCTTTTTTTAGTCCATTAAGAGAGGGATACTCAGAAAGTGAAAGAACTGAGACATTCGTTTTGACACCGGCTTTTCTCAATAGGGCAATCCAATCTTGAATGAAATACCCGAATCCAGGGCCGTCTTCAAGAATCCGCACTGGTCGTTTGCGCATGTGTGCAAGGCGTGTTGCTTCTCCCAAGAGGGATATCCCTCCAACTTCGTGAAAGAAATCATTGAGCTTTGAAAAAGTTCGACCATGCACAAGGTTGCTGCGTGCAGCGTGTATATTTGTCCAATGTAATTCGTGTACATTTTTTCTTCGGGCAAGTGCAGCCCTAATTCGTTCTGCATGATAGTTGGTTGAACCCATTCTTTTGTTTAGAGGATTCTTAAGTTTCATGCGTGCAATATTACGCAGGCGTATTTATGGGTGCGTCTGCGTTATTCCAAAAAGAAGCTGTAGTGCTTGACTTCGGGATCCATTCCCTTTCGCTTACGCACTTCTTCCACGGTCCGCTTCTGCAATTCTGGGGGAAGAATCTCGTATCCGTGGTATTCCGCGGTCCAAATAACTCTTCCTTGGGCGGCTCCGCGGATGGCTTGAGAAAATCCAATCAATTCTTTCACGGGGGCAAGACCAATAATGATAACCTGGTCTCCTTCGTTCTTAATTTCAGTAATTTGACAGCGTCTCTGCTGCAATTCCTTCGTGACCGCGCCCATGTAGGATTCGGGTGTGGTAATAGATAGCAATTGTTTAGGTTCTTGCAACACGGCTTTGGCGGCAAGCATACAGGCGTAAATGGTGCGTGTAACGACCGGAATGATTTGCGATGGACCGCGGTGGATGGCATCCTCGTGGAGCTTAGCGTCTGTTAGCGTGACTTTGATTCCGTGCACTTCTTCTTTGGCCAAGGGACCTTCTTTGCATGTCTCTTGGAATCCTTGAATCACCAGTTCGCGAATTTCGTGCAAAGCTTGAATTCCCTTTGTACCATCCACGAGCAAATTGTAGTTTTCAATGCACCAAATTTTCTTGGCCTCATCGTTGTCGATTCCGGCATTCACGAATTTTTCAATCCATTCTTTGTCCTTCATTTTTACTTTTCCCTTGACTTTATTGTCCATTAATTTCTGCATGATTTCATCAGGAATAGGCTCGACAATCATGGAGATCTTGTTGTGCTTGTTAGGGGATTTTCCTTCTAATTCGGGTGAGACGGCCTGCATGGTTTCGTGGTACACCACAATTGGGGGCGAAACCGTAATGGGGACGTTGTGCGTTTTCTCAATACGGTACTGGTTAATCTCTAAGTGCAATTCTCCCATCCCTGAGAGCAAGTGTTCTCCCGTGGTCTGGTTGATGGATGCGCGCAGGTTAGGGTCTTCTTTCGTAAGCTGGCGAATCACTTCAATTAATTTAGGCAAGTCCTTGGTTTGCTTGGCTTCAATTGAAACCGTAATAACAGGTTCTACATTCGTTTTGAATGATTCAAATTCGCGCATGTCTTCTTCTGAAACCGTTTGTCCGGCGTACGCTTCGCGCAATCCCACAATGGCTCCAATACTTCCTGCAGGGATGCTTTCCACTTCCACGAACTCGGGACCCATGTATACCCCCACACGGTTGATCTGGGTTTCTTTTTGCAATCCGATCAGTTTCACGCGGGTTCCTTTCTTGAGTGTCCCGGAATAAATACGTCCTGTGGCAATGTCTCCTGCGTGAGGATCCACTGAAACGTCCGTAACCATCATGGCCACCGGACCATTCTGGTCGCAGGCCAACATGGATTTTCCAACCGTCGTTTCTTTGTCCCCAGTCCAAATAACAGGGGTACGGTACTTTTGTGCTTCCGTTGGATTAGGTAATTGTGTGACGACCATTTCGAAGATGGTGTCTTCCAAGGGTGATTTTTGGGCCAACTCTTTCTGTCGGTCCGTCTTCATGAGTTCGTATACTTGTTTGAAGTTGATGTTGGTGCGGGCCATACTCTTGATGGACACGGCCCAATGATTGTAGGCACTACCAAAGCAAACGCTTCCGTTTCCTGGATTCACTTGCCAGGTTTCTTCTCTTCCAGGAGGGGCGTTTTTTCGAATTAGGTTATTCACATGAGTAATTGTTTTCACGAAGCGCTTCTGCATTTCCGCTTCGTCCACTTGCAGTTCGTTAATTAATCGGTCCACTTTGTTGATGAATAAAGTAGGTTTTACGTTTTCGCGTAATGATTGTCGAATCACGGTTTCGGTTTGAGGCATGACACCTTCAACGGCGTCCACAACCAGAATAATTCCATCCACTGCACGCATGGCACGGATAACTTCTCCACCAAAGTCAACGTGACCGGGTGTGTCGATGAGGTTGATCAAGTATTGTTTTCCTAACACGGTAGGAACGAGTGAAATGTTGGCTGCGTTAATCGTAATTCCGCGTTCTTGTTCCTGGTCTTCGAAGTCCATGAACTGTTGTTTTCCGGCAAGCTCCCTGTTGATGAGTCCTGCAGCGGCGATAAGGTTGTCTGAGAGAGTTGTTTTACCGTGGTCGATGTGGGCAACAATTCCTAAGTTGCGTACGTCTTTTTGTCCGCCCATTAATTTTTGTGCCGCGCTTGCCATTTCTTCTTTACGACCCATATTTCCACATCCCGCTCAGTGTTTATCGTGAAGCTAACGCGATGCGTTCCACTTCGTTTCTTCGTTTAATGCTCATGGCGTTGTTGTCGTCTTTGGCTGCCTGGACTAATTCTTTGGCCAATGCCTCTGCCGCACTCGTGTTGTTGTTGAAGCTTCCATAGAATCCTGCAAGTGCGAGATTCTTTACACTCTCATCGACTCGCTTCATGGGAGCTACATCCACTGCTTGTGAATACGCGACTCCGCCTTTCTTCAATCGTGTAACATCTTCTCGGGGTGCGGCGTTCTCTACGGCTCGTACGAGGATTTGAATGGGATTCTCCTTTGTTTGTTCAAATACAAGAGTAAAGGCATCTTCTACGATGCGTAATGCTTGGATTTTCTTTCCGCAGCTTCCTCTTCCGCGAATATACTTTCCGCTCAATTTTCGTTTTCCTTGTCCGGAGCGCATTACTTTGTTGACTAATCGTTCGACAATGTTGATTTTTTCTTTCCCGTATGCTTTTCCTGCTCCCTTTCCAAATGTATGAGGGACCATGCGGTTGGTGAGTGAGATTTGTCGTGCAAGCGTCTGGTCTTTGATTTGGACGTCTAATGCGTCCCATTTTCCAAAAACCTTCGTGTTTGTTGTTTTCGCTTCCATGTTTAACACCATTATCGCTTCACTTTGTCTTTCTTTCCTGTGCGTAACATTTCCAATGACTGTCCATTCACGTGGGTTACTCGGTATTTTACTCCCCACTGTGAACCATAGGGTCCGCCTTGCGATCCCCCAATTCCTTCGATGATGACTTCATCGTGTTCATCTACAAACTTAATGGCACCATCTCGGGGACAAAATGCCGTTACTTGTTTTCCGTTCTTGATTAATTGTACACGAACGCACTTCATAATACCCGAGTGCGGCTGCTTTTGGGTGACTCCGCGTTTCTCCAACACAATGGCCTTTGCCTGAGGGGCTCCTTCCAATGGGTCGTACTTTTCTCGTAATCGTAACACGCGTCGCTTGTGGTAGGGATCTTTCATCCGCCACTTGGCGCGCTTGTCTTCCAATTGTCGAGCTGCGAATTCACCTTTAGCCATTTTTTCACCGTTATACCATTTTTCGCTGCCAGAAGGGTTTTAAATGACCCCTTAGGCTCCCTTCTTTTTTCGTGCTCTCTTGGGTGCATCGGCTTGCGCTTCAGCCACTTGAGCTTTTTTCTCGCCTAATTGTAACACTTTACTCTTTCCTTCGTCTAAGACGAGCAATGTTGAAATCACAAAGGGCTTTCCGCATACGCTTCCCAATTCCTGTCCGTTTCCTTCGAAAACGTACACAGGGATGGTGGATAATTGGGCGATGTGGTTCATTTCTTCCGTGCTTAACGGAGGAGACGTGCTGGTGATGACGACGAGCTGTCCTTCTCCGTGCTTTAACGCATAAAGGCTCTCTCTAGCCCCAAACAAAACTTTTCCCGTGTCCACTGCACGGCGTATCTCTTTTCCGGCTTCTGCATGATCCATTCTCCACACCTCCGTGTTTCACAGGAACCTTTTGAGAAAAGGTTCATCAAAACCCTCTCAAATAGCCTGCCTGGTTTTCAGGCAGTCAATGAATAACTAAAATCCCTGAGAAAGCCATTTAAATCCCCTGCCCACGATTTGAAAGTATGGCCCGCATTATCTTAGTTCACGGCTGGGGAGGAAGCCCACAAAACGATTGGTTTCCATGGCTCAAAGCTGAATTATCTAAGGAAGGACACACCTTAATCGTGCCAGAAATGCCCGATACGGCTAATCCCAATATGCACGCATGGATTGCCACCCTATCCAAGGTTGCTGGAATCATTGATTCGAAGACCTTTTTCGTGGGTCATTCGATTGGCTGCCAAACCATTCTTCGTTATTTGGCCCACGTTCCCAATCAGGGAGTTGCCGGAGGCGTTTTACTTGTGGCGCCCTGGACCAAACTGAAACCCGAGTCATATGAGAAGCCCGAAGACTATGCTATTGCGCGCCCCTGGTTGGAGATGCCGATCCCTTGGGATATGGCCAAGGCGCATGCCAAAAAGTTCGTGTGTTTGTTTTCAGACAACGATTATTTTGTATTTGTGGACGATTCAAAAAACTTTAAGGAAAAATTAGGCGCGGAAATTATTGTGGAGCAAAATAAAGGACACTACACCACTGCCGACGGATGCGAGCGCGTGCCGAGCATTCTTGAATTAGTCAAAAAAATAATGAAGGGATGAATGAGTTATGGAAGTTTTCGGCCAAAATCTTGTTTTTTCGGGGACGTGAGTTTTTTCACTTTCCCTTCCGGTCTTCGCAATGCCGATCTGACAACAGCACCAAAAGCAGTATCTCCCTCTAGATAATGTTTTTGACGAATATCGTTTAATGTGCGCACACCGAAACGTTCAGCTGCTCGCACAAGGGCCTTCATCGATCCAACTTCCCGTGCCCATCCAAGTACATGCACAAACGAACCTGCCGCATGCATCAAAGGCACACACACTTGGGGGTGCTTGTTCAAGTAATCTCCTTGTTCTCGTATTTCTTGAAACCAGAGATACCGGTCATGAGGATCTTTTTCGCCTTGGAGAAGTTGCCATGCCCCTTCAATTGATTCTAATTCGTGTTCTAGTCGTTCGCGAATTTCCTCTGGCCTCGTTGTTCGAACAATCTCCATCAAACGATAGGATCCCATTGCACCCGCAGCGTCATTCATGAGTTCGGCACCTGCATATCGTGTACAAATGTACAATTGACCAATCGTATCTTTGTTGAATGGTGGCTTCCCTTCTGGCGTCCGTCTCGATTCTTTTTCTAACTGATCATACAACTTGAAAACTTGCCGAAATGATTCACTTAAGAGAGGCCCTCCATGATTCAGCGAATATAGTTTTTGTAGAAATTCAGGAAAATAAGAGAGCCTGTTAACATCATGTTCGCTCAATCCCCGAACCAGGTCTAAATAATTCTCCTGTCCAATGGCATTCATCAATTTTTTTTGATGGATGTTTTTAGGTCGACGTGGAGGAAAATAGTCTGGAGGGCGATATTTTCCTTCGTACTTTAGTCGTTCACGATTCTTAAGTGGATAAGGATATTCTTTTGTTTGTAGCGCTCGCTTTGAGAATCGATTTGGAGTGGGTTTCCCAGGCATGTAAAAATCCCTGGTTTTGAAATTAATAAAGAAGTGCTTGGTGAAGAGCTCGATCGACTTTTCAATTTTGCTTCATCACTAAGTCAACAACGCCGGTTCCAACCTTGATGGGTTGTCCCACGATGATGTTTTCCACCACACCCTGTAAGTTCTCCTTTTCGCCATAGAATGCGGCGTCGAGCAGGTGCTTGGATGTTTCTTCAAAGGATGCCTTAGCGAATGGACTTGATTTCTTTCGTGTGATTCCCGTACGCACAATTCCTCTAATTTCCCCATCAAACGTCATCATGTCAGACAACAAAAGGATGTGGCGCAAGTCAACTGCAATTCCATTTTCTGAAAGCACCTTGTGTAATTCGTGCACAATGGCGGCGCGTCCGGCTTCTACTCCTAAAACTTTTGATAATTCTTTTACGTCGTTCGTAGTTGTTCGTACGCCGTCCACTTCTTTCATTTTGAGAATGCTCTTCATGTTGGATCCGGATGTTTTCACAATGAATTCCCCGTTTTCCTCGAACACAATGGCCTTGTTGATTCCGCGAATTCCCTGTAATCGTGTCTGCAATAATTTGATCAAGCTTTTTCTCAATTTGAGAATTTCTGTTCCGTCAAAGTCAAATCGTGCTCCGCCTTCTTTCATGGGATGACTCTTGAGTTTGAGTTTGTCTCCTATTTTCTTGATCAATTCCTCTGAATTCAATCCCTTGTCGAGTATTTCGGCTTCGATGGGAACAATGTCAAAGGCTTTGGTTGAATAATTTTCTTTCAAGTTCACAACATCTGACAATCGTAAGTCTACGAGTGATGCGGCGAACTTTCGCGCTTCTTCTTTGCTTGAGCGGAGTTCGCTTTCGGCTAAATAAATGGTCATGGTGGGATACTTTGCTTTCGCCCTTCCGTCCACAATTTCTTCCACTCGCTGAATTCCGCTTCCCACAGAAACTTCAGCTGCTCCAGCGTAGTGCTTCGTTCTGAGCGTCAACTGTGTTCCGGGTTCCCCTAATGATTGGGCAGCAATGATTCCTACTGATTCGCCGGGTTCTGCTTTGGCGTGCTGGTATCGTTTCTTCAATTCATCAGTAAGCTGTTCGAATTGATCATCGGTAAGGTTCATTTCCAATGAAAGACGTTGTGCGTCCTCATAGGCGCGGCGGGGAATACCGTATTTGGCGACGTGGTCGACGAATTCAATTTCTTCCGCATGTTGCGTGGCGTCGAAGTTCTCTTCGTTTTGTGTTTCGTTTTCAGTCACCATGATGTTTCCCTCCGTTTATTTCTTCTTATCCTTTTCCTTTCGCTGCATGATTTTAATGATTTCATCCATGTCGGCGAAGTCTCCACCGCTCGTTCTTGCGGGGAACACTCCGTCTTCACCGTATCTAAATTGAACAATATCCTTGTTGGCTGTACGCACCGTTTCGTCGTTCGCCACGTGAAGGTCCTTCAAACTGTTGGCCAATCGACGATATAAGTATCCCGATACCTTCGTGGCAACACCCGTGTCCACTTCACCTTGTCGTCCACCCATGGAGTGAATGAAGTATTCCGTGGGGTTGAGTCCATTCATGAAGTTGTTCTCAATGAATCCACCGGCAGTGGGACCAATGTCTTTTCTCTCGTGCAAGGCAATTAATCGATCCACGTATCCCTTCTTGGGTCTTCCTGTACGAACAAAGACCTGTCCAAATACACCGGATAAGTTACCAATGTTCAACATAGATCCCTTTGCTCCGGCCATAATAATAGCCATCGAATCGAGCGTGGGGCGTCGTGATAATACTAACGCGCGCATTCTCTTTTCGGCAAGCTTGGTCTGCACCATGGACTTGGTTTTGATTCCCAATCGAACCATCAACAATTCAAACGATTCTTGAGTGGTTCTTCCAGGAATGGATTCCAATTCTCCATTAATAAATTTCTGTGTCAATTCCGACCCTTCCTTGTGTTCTTCCTGAATGGCGCGCTGTCGCACTTCTTCTACTTCAGGCGTGTTGGCAAATTCTTCCACGCTTACAGTAAGTCCTTTTCGCGTCAACAAATCGTGCGTGATGCGTGACATTTTGTGATAAAATTGTTCCAATGTGTGAGGAGGATAGTTTCGGATGATGCTTTCAATCAAATGAGACGAGGTGTCCATCGTTCCATTCAACAATCGTCCATTTTCCACCTTCACGCGTGCTTCTTTGTACAATGCTTCGTTTCCTTCGCGAGGAATTTTAGTGTTCTTCAACAATTTTGCCGTGTTGTTCGAATATTCCACGTTCAAATCGGTGGGTAATGTCATGGAGAAGATGAGCTTTCCGGAATAATTCTTTCCTTTGTCTGCCTCAGGCAGTTCCGTGATTCCCATCCCGTACAAATAGCCCATGGCTTCTTCTTTGGTGAATTCAGTCTGTTCGAGTGTTAGTACAAACAATCCCGTCAAGTCGTCTTCCTGTCCGCCAATAACCGGTTGACCGTGTCGGGGAGAAACCACTTGGTTTTCAACGTACATTAATTCTCTTGCTTCGGACATTCCTTCCTGTGTCTGTGGAACGTGAATGTTCATTTCGTCTCCATCGAAGTCCGCGTTGTAGGGCTTACAGACCATGGGATTCATTCGAATGGCCTTGTTGGGCACCACTTTGACTTCGTGGGCCAGCATGGAGAGTCTGTGCAAGGAAGGCTGTCGGTTGAACAATACAATGTCTCCATCTTGGAGCATTCGTTCGACTTTACTTCCAACCTCTAATTCTTCAATGACTTCCTTCTTGTTGAGCTCGCCTACTTTCTTGCGTAACCCATTGGGCTTTGTAACGTAAACAACTTTGTCTCCCTTCTTGATGAACTTCTTCATTTCTTCAATGTTCCATTCGGTGACAAATTCTGGAATCGTGAGCGTGTTGGCGATGGGCTCGGGAATTCCCACTTGGTTGATGCTCAAATAAGGATCTGGAATAATCGTTGAACGCGCGGCGTAATTGACGCGCTTTCCGGTTAAGTTGTAGCGGAATCGTCCTTTCTTTCCTTTCAATCGCTGCACGAGTGTGCGTAATGATCTTCCTGAACGATGTTTTGCGGGAGGAACTCCTGCGGTGTCGTTGTCGAAGTACGTGGTGATGTGGTATTGCAACAAATCCCACAAGTCCTCAATAATTAACTGGGGTGCCCCTGCGTCAATGTTGTCTTTCAATCGTAAGTTAATTCGAATAACATCCACTAATTTGTGCGTAAGGTCATCCTCGGACTTGATTCCACTTTCCAATGTAATGGAAGGACGAATCGTAATAGGGGGAACTTGCAACACCGTAATCACAAACCATTCTGGGCGCAATCGCTGGAGGTCGTATCCGAATAGTTTCAAGTCTTCTTCTGAAACTTTCTCGACCCATTCTCGGATTTGAGAAGGGTACAATCGGTCTTTGTCTAAGTAGAAATTGGTCGGCTTGTCTAACAATACTTCAGGTCGTGCAGCTCCACAATGGGGGCACTTTCTTTTGGTCTTGACTTTCTTGACGAGGATTTTCACTGCTTCGTCTTTTTCTAATCGCACAATGGATTTTTTGTATTCTTCCAATGCTTCGTCTTTCAATGCAATTTTTCCGCATTCTCTACATGTACCGTGCAATAATTCTTCCACTTTGTTTGAGAACTTAGGATGTACAACCGGTCGAATCAATTCCAATGATCCAAAGTGTCCGGGACACTGTTTCATTTTTTGTCCGCAGGTCTTACAGCGTAATGAAGGATTAATCACTCCCAAATGGGGATCCATGAGTCCGCCTTCCATGGGGTATCCGTCTTTGTCGTACGTCTCAGGGCTCTTGATTTCAATCGCGGACATCTTTCTCGTTTGTTCGGGTGAGAGGACACCAAATTCAATGCATTGGATTTTTTTCAGTAACATGTTTTCACGCCCTATCCATGAGTTTCATCTTGGGATAAATTCCAAGTGCCTTCAACTCGTCTAAAAGTAACTTGAATCCGTACGACATCTGCACAGGGTACACGGATGTCCCCTCACACATCGGGCAGTATCGCTTCTTTCGAATTTGGTCGTTCACTGCAATTACTCCGCAGTTCTCACACACCAATTCCGTGACCTTGTCGGAGTCGTCGATGAACTTTTCTTGTAAGAGCATGGCGGCACCGTGTCCGACCAATGTTTCTCCTTCCATTTCTCCGAAGCGCAGTCCACCTTCTTTCTCTTTTCCTTCAGTAGGCTGTCTCGTAAGAATTTGTACGGGTCCGCGTGATCGCGCTTGCAACTTGTGCGAAACCATGTGGAACAATCGTCTGTAGGCAATGACTCCGGTGAAAATTTCTCCCTCGAGCTTCTTACCTGTTCGTCCATCATAGAATGCTTCTTTTCCATCCGCACGGAAGCCGTGCTGCGTCAGCACTTTCTTGGCGTCCTCAATGGGTTCTTCGTTGAATGGAGTTCCATCAACGGTTTTACCATTTAATGCAGCGGATTTTCCTGTCAACATTTCGAGCATGTGCCCTAATGTCATACGGGAGGGAATCGCGTGCGGATTGAGAATCAAGTCGGGCTTGATTCCATTCTCTGTAAAGGGCATATCTTCTTCTGAAATGATCGCACCAATCACTCCCTTCTGTCCGTGCTTCGATGCGTACTTGTCTCCGGGCTCTGGGATCATGCTGGAGCGTATTTTTACTTTTGCAATGCGTGCACCGCTGGTACCTTCGGTTAAAATAACGCGATCAACGAATCCTGGCTTTCCTTTTCGTGGAAACACACTGGCTTCGCGTCTCTTTTCTTGAATCACACCAAACTCGGTGATTTCTTCTAAGAATCGAGGAGGGGATGTTTTTCCCACAATAACGTCTTTGTCGGATACGCCCATTTCGATTTCAGCCAATCCGTCAATTCCTAATTTCTTGTAAGGGTCTTCTCCCAAGTGTCCCACGGCATCTTCTGCAGGAATCTCAAACTTGTCAATTTGTCCACCGGGGTAGCGTGTTTCTTCGCTTTCATAGTTACGGAAATATGCTGCTCTTCCCATTCCTCGTTCCACCGCACCGCGGTTGAGCACGATTGAATCCATGGTGTTGAATCCTAAGTAGGGCATGATAGCAACCACAAAGTTTTGCACCATCGGTCGCTGATCCGTATTCAAAAAGTCAAGCGTTTTCGTTCGAACAAGTTCGCGTTGAGGATAAAATAACAAATAAGATTCGGTGTCCGTGCGTAAGTTGTAGTTTACAGCTGAAATTCCGAGTGCCTGCTTGAACATCTTAGCACCATGCAGTGTTCTTCCCGAAAGGTTGTGTTCCAAGAAAGGAACCATAGATGAAATAACGGAGAAAATCCCAATGGGGTTGATTTCCAAGTGCGTGGTTTTAGGCTGAATGTCTTCTTCGCGCAACGCAATGTGAGTGGTTTCCTCTTCTTCAGCGTCTAAGTATTCCACGTATCCTTGTGTAACCAAGTCGTTCCACGTGAGCTTACCGTCTTTGACGTGTTTGATGATTTCTTTCGTTACACGAGTCTTTCCGTTATCTACTACGATTAAGGGTCGCTGTACGCGTCCTGAGTCGGTGTTGACGTACAATTCTAAGTTATCTTCATGTAATGCAATGTTGACGTGAGGGTCGATCTTTCCGGTGCGTCGCTTGGTGACCAAGTCCTTGGTTAATTTATGAATGTCTTTATGAAAACCGACCAGTTTTCCGTTCACAAATACTTTTCCTTCGTGCACCATGTTTTTCACCTCGTATTACTTTAGATAAACGTACAATCATTACAATAATTTCTAAACGGG
>CAYHNT010000022.1:0-15954 GCA_964358055.1 uncultured archaeon
CTGAGCGAATGGGTAAACCATAAGAAAATTCCCGTGATTGTGGATTGGTTTTCAGTGGATGAAGGACACTATTCAGTTGTTGTAAAAATGGACGCGAAAAACATCTGGCTCGCCGACCCTGAAATAGGAAAGATTCGAAAAATGGATAAAGAAACGTTTCTTCGTGTATGGTTTGATTTTACGGGAAATATGTTACTGAAAAAGAGCGACATACGATTACGAATTATTATTGTGATTCAACCTTGATTATTTAGGTTGGAAATAACCGTCCTTGAAACGGTACCCCGGCATCCCCGTTGCTCGCACTTTCAGTCCTAACCATTTGAGTTCTTTGATGCAGCGTTCCATTTGTAAAAAACAAGCATAAGGAGCATTATTTTCAGCTAGTTCATGTGCGCGCTCGATATCTCGAATAATACGTTCAAGTCCCTTTCTTTTTTGCGACTTGAAACCAAAACGCGGCTTGAGCAATGCCTCCAGTTTTTTGCCCAGCATAAAACTATAATACCCAATGAGTTTGCCACCAGGGGCAACAATTCCCAAATGTTGAAATTTGAAGCGCGAGGAGGTAGATCCATATTTGTATTTGTTGAGTAAATTGAGCAGATCCCCTGGAGAAATGACAGTCGCAATCTTTTTATCAATCGCATTCTCTGCCCCTCGCAGGAGGTGTGTGTGGAAGTTGGACCTCATTGGATTTTCTAATGCCAGAGTGTAAGTGTTCAATTCTTCGCGTTCAACCGAAGACAATTTTATTTTACCATGCTGGCTTTTTTGGAATCCGATTTCCAATTGACCAATATGAGGGTAGCTTTCCACTACATCACGGACTGATTTTCCTTCACGTAATGAAGTCGTGATTTGAGGCTGGTTTTGGAGGGCAATATACCGTGTAATATGATCGATCTCTTTCTCTGTCAATGGCACAACCTTGCAACCTGACATGGCAAGAGCAGTGCCTGTTCCAATCGCAAGTCCACTTTTCAACAGATTGCGTCGAGAGATACCTTTAGCTGATGCTGTTTTTGCACGAGAATTATTCCCCCAACTGCGAACCACTTTTCGAATCCAATGAGCAGACATATAGGGTGCAGAGTAAATTGGTAAATAAAAGAAGTGCGCGTCGCCGGCCGTAAGCGGCCTTCTGTTTTGTCCGCATTCGCCTGAGCGTCTACTGAGAGACTTGCACGCTCCTGGCAGAAACCCGTTTCAATGCGCGCGCAGGAATGTCCTCTCATCGAGTCATTCTGCCCTGCGTGGCAGACCGTGTCTGTGCTTCTGCGGCCCCTTCCGAGGCTTTCAGGATTTGACTGCGTGGGCCGACTTTCCTCAGCGCGGGGAATTGCACCCCGTACCGTCAGCGGACCACCGGCGACGCACGCACAACTAGGGATTGATGGTCTTTATTAAGGAAGAAGACACGCTCGATAATTATGGGACTATTTGACGCATTCAAGAAGAAACCCGAAGAAAAAAAACAGGAAACACCTGTAACAACCGTGCAGGAAACCCCACATTCCCCTTCCGTTTCCGCAGAGGAAGTGGCGGAAAAAATAATGATCCTTATTCCCTACATTCGACAATATCGTTCACAGGGAATGGGCGATGAGGAAATTGTTACATTTTTAGGGGAGCATGACTGGCCCGAGTCAATCGTGAGAAAGGCACTCAAGCACGCGTAAAATTATTTACCAAATCTTCGTTGACGTGAATCAAACTCATTCACGGCATTATCCAAATCAACCTTGGTGAATTCCGGCCAATACTTATTCAAAAAATACAATTCAGAATACACACTTTGATACGTGAGAAAACCGGACAAGCGCTGCGTGTATCCCGTGCGCACAATCATATCCGGATCGGTAAAATTAGAGTACAAGTAATTCTTGAAGCTCTCCTCGTTAATGGAATCCTTGTCAATCTTTTTGTCCAATACATCCTGGACCATTTTTTTAGTGGCATCCACAATTTCCGTGCGACCATTATATCCTATTGCCACGTTGATCATGCGCTTGGTGTAATCCTGACTGCGTTGTTGAATTAAATCCATTTTTCCCTTCAATCGTTCGGGAAAGCGTTCTAATTGTCCCAAAAACTTAATCGCAAACTCATGGGTTTTGAATACTTCCTCTTTCAGAATTTTATCAGCCTCTTTTTCAAAGATAGAAAATAGAACATTCATTTCCGTCGTTGAGCGTGTGATGTTTTCCAAGGAGAGCGTGTAGAATGTGGCCACTTTAATTTTAGGATAATCCCCCAACCATTGCATGACTTCCCATGAGCGTTGGGTGCCCTGTTGATAGGCCAATGCCAAGGGTAAGTGATGGGTGGCCGCATAGCGACGGTTTCCGTCCGGGATGAATGCAATTGAGTTCAGGGTCATATACTCACATCAGGGGGACTATCAATCAAAATAAGGCGGGAATATTTAAAGAACGCTCTGGTACAACGCCTAAACGCCCAGGATACTTATTTTATGACAGACGAAAACAGCTCCTCCTCCGAGGACGAGAATGCACCCCTTTCTCCGGATGCAAAGGAACGATTGCTCAAGGAACTCAAGGAACGACTCAAGGAAATCGAACGACTCAAAAAAGAACTCAGTGGAATTGGTAAACAAGAGGGAGAAAATGAAGAGAACGATGGAAAACCTGAGCCCTTTTCATTCGCGCGCGTCAGAGAAGAAGTGGAAGAGTTGCGTGTTCCCCCACTTGAGTTGTTAGAAGATAAGCCCATTCCTAAAAAGAAAAAAATCGGAGAAGAAAGCACGTGAGAAAAACAAAAAAAGTTTCCGTGATGAGTAAAAAAGGAAACAATTTGGTATTAACTAAAACGCGTCACGCACGCACGACGTGGGAACGATTCATGGGACTGTTAGGGGTTTCTCCACGAGAACACCATTATGCACTTATTTTTCATTTAGGGAAAAGTGGAAAACTCAACGCGGGCATCCACATGCTGTTCATGCGGATGCCCATCGATGTATTGTTTTTAGACGAAAACAAGAAAATAGTAGATTTTATTGAACAATTACAGCCTTGGAATCCAAATTACACTCCACGCAAAGAAAGTCTGTATATTGTGGAGTTACCCGCGGGTACCTTGCATGATCTGAATATCAAACTAAACAAGACTAGCGTGAGTTGGAAAGAGAAATAGAAAAGGGAGGGCACGATGGCACTCGTACCCAACCCATTTTGCCTTTTGTAGGGGAGTTTTTTCCAAATCTCATCATGGGGTGTAGGAAAAAATCCTTAGAGAGAAGGGTGAAAGACGCTAGATAATTCTGCGCGTAGCAAGATCCAAACTCTATATTCCCTTTTATTTCATAAAACTAAAAACTAACTACATAATCTTATTTTCAGTGGACTTAAAACCAAACCGATGAACCCCTGCGTATGCACGGAAACGATTTCCCATTAGGATGGGCACTTTCTCCAAAAGAAAATACCTATGCCGGAAGATGGCCCCATTTGTCAAGAGAAGAATCTTCGCTCGTAAAGGAAGTACTGGAACACTTCTACGTTCAACCACTATCACGTCAAACACAAGAAGCACTAAAGGGGTTATTTTCAGCTTATTGTGGAACCAACACCATCCACATTGATACGGAACAACAATCGTATCTCGAAACCGTGCTAATTCAACATGCATTGAAAGCGGGTCCCCTTACTCCCTTGCTACACGATCCCACTCTCGAAGAGATTGCCATCACTGGAATTGGAACAGCTCATCCCGTGCGTGTGTTTGCAGTGGGAGAGGGGTGGGTTAATACCCCACTTTATTTCACGGACGAAAAACAAACTATTCACTTGCTCAACCGTTTAGCACTAAACAGCGGAAAACGACTCAGCGCAAGCACGCCCACGCTTAATGTACAATTGGATGGAAACTATCGCCTGCACGCCAGCATGTACCCTGTGTGCCTCTCTCTTGTGGAGGCAAGCATTCGAAAATACGTCGTGCATGCAAGTGAACCCAAACATTTGCTTCAGGCAAACACCATTTCTCCATTCGGATTGGCCTACTTGACTATGGCACTGCACGCTGATTGCAACATACTGATTGTGGGCAACACAGGGAGCGGAAAAACAACCACACTCAACGCACTCTTAGGAGGGTTGCCTCAAAACGAGCGACTTATTTTGGTAGAAGAAACACCTGAACTGAAAGTGTCACATGAACACGTGGTGCGACTAACCCCCCAGGGAGAAAACACACTCAATATGTCGGCATTGATACGCGAAACCTTACGCATGCGTCCTGATCGCGTGGTGGTGGGTGAAATTCGTTTCCCGGAGGAAGGAAAAGCATTCATGGAATCCATCCTCGCAGGTCAAGGAAAAGGAACCTATGCCACGTTCCACGGACACACCTCCCAAGAGGCACTTTCTCGCCTGAGGCAATTTGGATTATTAGAAAGCGACTTGGGATGGATCAACATTCTTGTGGTGCAACGAAGATGGACCCAACACACAGCGAATGGAAAGGTAAACGAAGTACGAAAAATATGCGAAATAGACGAACTCATACAAACGAAAAAAGAAAAATGGGAAACACGACCCATCTTATATTATTCCCCAACTGAGCAAACGTGGAACGAAATTAATCCAAGCATTTTGGTACGCGAACGGTTTGTGTGGAACAACCCCCATTCGTCATTTGATGACACTCTTCTTCGACTCACCCATGAATATACAACATCACCAAAACGAGCCAGGATACGCGCATGATTTCCGCTTTTTTTGCCGCACGAAAAAAAAGAAGAATGGATGCGGGGCTCGATGTATTTTTGTCATTCTTCCTCATTGAACTTGAAACCGGCGTATCGTTTACCCATGCATGGGCTGCGGCCATCCAACGGAGCCCTTTCCCATTACAGGATACACTGAACGCAAGCTATGTTCGTTTCCGAGAAAAAGGAATGTCACTATCGGAAAGTCTCCACATTCTTACGAAAGAAAATCAAAGTACCTGGATGGAACGAAGTGCAGGATTAATTGAACACGTGTATGTGCACGGAGACTCTTTCCCGGCACGCCAAGCACTGAGAAGGCTCATCATGGAACTGAGAAACCGCACGCGATTAGAATGGAAAACGTATTCACAAAAACTAGTTTTGTTTTCCGTGGTGTTCATTGGAATATCCACTCTTGTTCCAGCACTATTTTTGGCATTCGTAACCATTGGTGGACGTTTCCTCGAACTGAGCATTACCCCTATGCAAATATTGTTGACTGCATGGGTCGGATTTCCATTGTTGGACGGATTGGTACTCGTATTAGTTTCCACGCAAACCCCCGTACAAGCACGCACGCATGCCATGGTGCAATCGTTTAACCTGAAATTGTTTTCACTAGATGGAATGCGAACCTATGCACATGCATTCCAGGAAAAAGTCGAGCATATTCTCCACGCGAATGGAATGCACGGAGGAATGAACCGTTTAGTCTGGTTGTCCGTGGTAGAGGGGTGCGGATTGTTTGTGATTGCCTGGACATTCTTCCTACGCAACCCCATTTTGGATGCCGGATGGATGTGTATTTTTTTAGGGCTCGCACTCGGACCATTTGTTGTTCATTTAGTGTACCATTTCATGCAGTATGAGAAAAATACACAGAAAATGGAAGAGCAGGCCGCCGATACACTCTCTATTTTCGTATCCATTCCTTCCACTCTTTCATTTGTGCAACGATTAAATGAAATTGCACGACTATCACAACATCCTCTGCGTGAAGAATGGAAGCAAATTATTGAACAAATTGGAAAAGGAAAAAATGTATCGGATGCCTTACTAACATTAGGAGAAAGGAGAGACTCGCGTATCTTAGAAACCGTGAGTGCACTACTTGTTCGTGCATACGAATCCGGACACTCCATTGAGCAACCTGCATTAGCACTCGCGGAAGAAATAACGGCCTTTCATGCAAGCGAACATGAGCGAAGAGCCACATTGTTCGTGGAAAAATGCACCCTCCTTTTGGCCGGGGGATTATTAGTTCCTTTTTTGTTGGGCATTCTAGTAGGGGTGGTGGGAACTCTTCCCCTCGGCTATGACATGGACCCTGTTGCAACTGAACATCTGATGCACACCGCATTGCTTTCCATTCGAGGGTACCTTTTCCTATACGCCATCCTGGCCAGTATTTTCATTGGATTTCAAGACAACCGATTGGGATCCGCACTGTTCTACATCCTTTTACTGGTACCCTGTGCCCAACTCCTGTTCGCGTTAGGCGCATGGTGGATGGGAAGCGGGTAAGCGAGTGCGTGGCATTATAAACCCAAAAAGCGTGAGCACGGTATGCCCGCTCCTTCTCAACGATCTAAAATTTCACTCACCAGCATGCCCAATGCCATGCATGTGGTGCAGGACCCGGCCGTACGCTTTGTGGAAATGGAACACCGTAACTGGGAAGGATACACGCTTATTGAAGGGTTTCCTGGAACCGGACTTGTAGGAACAATTACTGCCAAGTATTTGGTTGAAAACATCGACTTCAAGGAAGTTGGACATATTCATTCGGAAGTGTTCATGCCCATTATTCGAATCAAAAGCGGGGTGCCTGTTTTTCCCTCACGAATTTACGTGAATGACAAAAACAAATTGGTCGTATTAATCTCCGAACAAGTCATCCCGCGACCCTTTATTCCCCGCGTCGCACGAACGGTTGTTGAATGGATTCTTCATAACGGAATTGTGCGCGTCATCTCACTCGCGGGGATACAAACAGGTAACAAGAACGACATGCGCGTGTATGGAATCGCCGCAAACCCCGAGAGTAAGGACATGTTCAAGGGACTCGATGTGGAAGTAATCGAGGATGGAATCACTACTGGAATTACGGCATTGATGCTATTGCATTTGAAAGAAAGTAACGTGAAGGCCATGTCGTTGCTAGGCAATGTGACGTTTGGAGCAGACTACAAGGCGGCCGCAGAACTCATTAAACGATTGAACAAACTATTCAAGCTCAATTTGAAAGTCGACCCCTTATACGAGCAGGCCAAGAAGACGGAACAAGAGATTGTGGCACAGCTCAAACAAGTTCAAGAGACGCAAGACCAGGAAGACAAAATGGAACCCAGTAAAGGGCCCAGTTATTACGCATAAAGCGAATTGTTTTTCCTTAATTTTTTTAATTTAACAACGCCGTTTTTGCCTTTCTGTTTCGCTGGTCCAGGTAGATTCCTGCACCGAGCAATCCTAACACGAGTACGAACAATAAAGCCCCAGCGACCGTCTCGGGAATAGAAGGAATGTTGAATATTCCCTCGCTCGGCTGGCCCGTGTTGATGTTAAACACGTTGTCCCCGGCCTTACCTGAGGCCGTACCATCCGGGTTTGCTTGGAATGAAACCCCTTGGTTCTTGAAATTGTCATTTAGTGGAATCAGTTGTGCATTCTCGGCGAAATACAATCCTTTGTTGGGATCGTAATAGAACGAGCCGCCCTTTCCAATAGCCGAGCGCAACAACTCCGATTGCCCATCGTACGTAAGCACAGGTTTCCCATTTTCATCCGAAAACTTCAACGAGTGTGTTTGTCCGTCCGCGGTTTTGATAGAAATAGTACCATCTTCATTTTGTGAAATGTCCGTGATTTCCTGATCATACACCTCTCCTGTTTCCTTGTTGACCACTTTGAAGAAATCCTTACACTCGCCATCCACTAATTTAGAATAGAGAATGAATCGCTTCGAGTCCGTCTCAAACACCTGGAAGGGACCATTCTTTTCCAATCCAGCAGTCAAATTATCTCCCTTGAGCTTGGTGGCTGGGGTGGCGGGATCCGTTTCCACACTCAAATCAACAGCAGGCTCGTCACACGAAGTGAGGGAATTTTTTGTGGTAGTAAGGTTACCTGAGAAATTCTGCACATCTTTGTCTGAAACAACCGCATTGGCATGGTGGCGCAACCAAATCAACAACTCGTTCGTTTCGGGCTTGTAAATAACAGAACCATTCTCAAACAACGCACTCTGGAACTTCCCCGCGTCCGGATTAGAGGCATTGGAAACCAATACGTTGCGATTGGCATACACATCGACGCGCGCACCGGGGCCTGAAGCAATCTGAGGGATTCTTCCCCCTAACACAATTCTATTCTTGAGGGGGTCTATGGCAATATTGGGATAGGCATCCGTGACAATAGATTCGGTTAACCCAAACGCCTCCGACATATTGTTCGAATTCAACCCCACCCCGGATTGGGCAAACACCGCTGCTTGAATACAATCCAACAAATCAGCATCCTGAATAACAGCCTCCCCACGAATGTTTACGCTCAACAGCCACTCATTCGTATCGGACAATGAAAACCCATTCAATCGCTGAGGAATCTCCACTGCAGGAATGGAGAGATTCTTGTTTGCTAGGCGCGTGTGATCGGCACTCTCATCTGTAATCACAGACTGTCCATCCACCGTGATTGTACCATTATCATTGTCGAGTAGAATCGTGTGACCATCTTGCGCAGTTAAGAGCGTACTCCCGTCCGTGTTGTATTTGGAGGGCTGAATCAATCCGTCTCCACCGACCCAAAAATACATTACCTCTTCGGACTTGAAATAACCCGAGGAGCTTCCAGTAATACGCAATTCGGCCTCCGCCACTCCCACATCCTGAGCATCATCCACCAATTCACGTACCTTTCCGGTGGCTTCCTGTAAAATTTTATCCGGAAGAGAAGGACTCTCGTGTTCCTGGTCAATTTGATTGGTAAACGAACGAATCCCATCCAATGCATTCTCGGTTACGCTCTTTTGGATCTCATCCGCCTTCCCGGTTTTCTCTTCTCCATCGGGAATGGGAACGAATACCGAGGCATAGTATCCTTCTTTGTCATCCACACACTCATTTAGTTTAGGGGCAACCGCAAGCTGGTTAGCAAGCGTGACAAACGTCCCCATGAGGCCTAAGCTCATGTAGGCAATATTTTCCGTGAGCGCAATCGCCGCACCAGTGGTTTCGGCACCAAACAGTTTGGCGGCATGGCCATACAAAAATATACTCTCTGAAACCTGCTCGCAGGTCTCCTCATTGTTGCGCGCATTCACCAAATCAATGGGATCCAATTTCTCTCCTTTCAATTGTCCATTAACGTTCATATGATGGGCAAACAACATGAGCAATTGACCGTCTTCCTTTGCCTCTTCGCTTTTACCATGTTCCAAAAAGAAACTATTCGTGCTCTCGGGAGAAATATACTGCACGTCAAACCTTCCATCGGTAGGAGAATAAATGGACGTGGAACAACCCGGGCACGAGTCAGCACCAAACAGGAACATGGCCAAATTATCAGGGGCGGTTCTTCCCGTGTGTGCGTTAATGGCATTCCATGCGTTCTCTAAGGGCTCATATTGTTGGGCAAACTCACCCAACACAATGGGAACAGGGAAATTGGAAATCACGCGCTGGAAAATATCCCCCGTATCGCTCCCTTCATGAGCGAAAAAGTCAACATACGCATCATCATACAAATCGGATTGACCTGCATCGAAACGAACCTCGGTCCACTCCTCAGGGAGCTGGTAAATGGAAAACTTATCCGAACCAAACCCTCGAGTCAACCACCAGTAGCCATACATTTTGGCCGTCCAACCAATACCGGAGGCCGCAACGTTAGGATTAACCACATTGAAATAATTCTTGACCAAATTATCCTGGGTCTGCAATTGCTTAGAGAGAATGTTCGTGTATTTCCCTTTGCCCCAATCACGAGAAATCATGGTTTCGTAAATATAATCTGCGTTTCGTTTCGCATTCTTTATTTTGCCTTGAATAATATCTCCTGCCATCATACGATTGGCAAATAATTCGGGTGTCATGATTCCCAATTTTTCATCGTCCCACGTCCCATCGGCACGTTTGAGTTTCGACCAGTCAATAACTCCATTTACTTGCGGGGGAACTACTGGAGCAGGTCCTCCTTTCGTTACAAAGCGCGGCGTGATACCGAATTTGATATCATTTAGGTATTGCTGATCCTTCAATACACTAGGTATAGCCGGCATTACCTGTCCAGTAGATAATTGTAACAATTGGTCGCTGTATTCGCCATTGGCTAGCTTTAATGCGTCTACGGGCCCGCCTACATTTTCTACTTTGTACTTGAACATCTGAAAGCCTTCCGCCACTGTTCCATCTGGACGTGTGATAGGGGTGGCATATTGTAAGTCTGCTTTTGCACTCGCAGGAACTTTTAAGCTGAATTTTCCTGAATGATAGAATTGCTCATATGCATCCTTGTAGTATTTATCTTCCCCATGCACCCAATTGATGGGCTGATTATTGTTGTTTAAAAAAGTAAAATCACTCCAGGAAGGCGCCCCATCTATGCGAGAGACCTCAACTAAATCCAATTTCCATGCATCATCAAAGTCCTTATTGATGACGGCAATGGCGCGGGCACGCTCTACCAGGTTTGGCTGCTCTTTTATTGCTTTATCACGCAGCACATCCGCCACGTCCGCATGCTGTTTGACTTTTCCCCAGAATGAGAATAATTTCTGTCGTGTTTCCAAGTCTTTGATGTTAGTGAACGCTCCATTTACACCAAACGACGCATCAGCGATTTGAGAAGTACTTCCCAACGAAACAAACTTTTTCTGTCCAAATAATTCATTCACGGTATTGGAAGCATCTTGGTCGCGGAGGAGAGATTTCTTATAATTATCCAGCAATGTTTTTCCTTCAATCTCTGCGCCGGATCCACCATACTTGGTGAAAAACTCACTTGGGGCCATGGGCACATCATAGTTATATTTGGGATCAAATGTGTACGGATCCTTTGTAAAACTCTTGATTCTACTTCGCCTCCACATGTCAGGAAGGTTGAGCTTTTCTGTTATTTTTGTACTCAACACGTTGTATCGTTTACTATTTACTAGCATCTTTCGAAACTGACCCCATGCAGTAGGAGCAAAAGTGCCAATTACTAATTCACCTGAGAACCACGCATTGAAGTACTTGTCAAACATCGAGTATACGGTAATGATACATGAACCATTGTCACAATTCGTAAGGAGACCCGCATCTAACGTGTTGTCTACCCTTACATGATTCATCAGGATGGGGTTTTTTTCGCGCGAAAAAACTTCCACCTCTAACTTATTGGCATCCTCGGTTTCAAGTACTTGCTCGGTGGTGATTTGCGCTTGTAAGTAATCCGATTCTTCTTGACTGAAAACAGAATCCGTTGATTCCATGTTACCCACGACGGCGTGAAAAATATCCTTGACGTTCCCACTAATTCCTTCTCCGGAATTACGATACTGTAATTTTTCACCTGAAATCGCACACCCTTCTTCGTTTTCACATCGTGCCGCGCGAAGAGAATCATCGAGTGAAAGACCAAATGCCACGGGTCCGCGAATCAGATTGTTTTGCAACGGAGAAAGCTCGGAAGGATCCAATATTTCTGTAGGAATTTCTTTTTGAAACGCCGACTCATTATCACCGGGATTCGGGACAAGCAAGGTGTTGCGATCACTCACGCGATCACGATCCGTGTTGGGTGCTTCGCCTGAGGAAATTTCATCCGCGATTAAACCCGGAGTCAAAACAGAATCCTTCAATCGCTGGACTTCATCCGGGGACAATTGGGAAAACATACAGGCCGCAAGGTTTCCCGTATTTGCTGCTTGGAATGAAATAAACAAATCAGTAGGAGAGGGTGTAAGAACTGGAGGAGAAATGGAAGGAAGCGATTCACCCTCATTCGTGGAATGAGGCACGGCCACCGCGAGGGGGGAAGAGAGCATGAGTGCTAAGAAGAAAATGGAAATACCCCTCGTATTCATAGGCAAAAAAATCGGAAAGGGCCTATTTAAGGGTGCCCTCGTAATGGGCTAAATCCTCATATCCCAAAAAAAGTAAGATACACCAGACTCACTAAGATCCAGGGAAAAATAGACAAAATGAGAACGAACAACAGGGAACCCACAAAACACGCGAAAAGAATACGCGACCACACGTCTCGTACGCGTGGCTTTAATCCATCAAAAATTCCCACACCTAAAAAGGCAAAAGGAAGAAGAAGCAACGTCAAAATGAGCGAACTCAAAATAGATTGAATGAACGAAGAAACCAAGAGACTTAGTACATCGCGCTGTGACTGAACAAAAAGAGGATTCTCACGAACATCCGGGGGAATCTGTTCAATGTTCGTAGAGGAGATCCCGGCTAAAATGAGTGCAATGTTCATCAAAAAAAGCAACGTGAAGAAACCCGCAAATAATGATAGTGCAGCCGAGCCCAACCACTTGTAACCCGTGCGCTTTTGGACATAATTAAACCAAAAAAGAAAATACAACGATCCAATCACAAAAAGCAGGGTAAACTGCACCATGAGGGGAATCAACCCAAAAAAAGTGGAAAGAACCGTTTCCAACAAGCCCATGCGTGCAACAACGACCCCTAGAATAAAAAAGAGCACCCTCGTGAATGAGGAATGGAATGGCTCCCTTCAACCATCGGATTGGTTTCAGGCATCATGGTGGTGATAGGGAGCCCGAGCTTAGGATACGTTGTATTGCGATGTATCAGCCCATTGAGTCCTTTATGGAAAGCATGGAAACGATTCGCCGCATCGCTTGGAATTGGTGCAGGAATTGGAATTGTTGGCTTGTTGATCGTGTTTCCCGTATTTACTAACCCCACCGCGAGCGAACGCATCATGGAATACGCCGCGATAGGAGGAATTGGATTGTTCATCCTCACGGGAATGGTTTCCATTTTCTTCCGCATGATGGTACATCCTGCATTGTCAAGCAATCCTCAGCCCGAAAGCGTTTCTGCTACACAATCCTTTGTTGCTCCTTCCGCGAAAAAACAAACCCCTGCTCCACTATACAAGCTCAGCCAAGTGAGAGCCAACGTGCCCATACCTAAAAACAAACCCGCACTTGAAGAGCCGACGCTTGAAAATGACGTCCTTGCACTCTTGAAACAGGAAGAAAGCGAGGCAAACCCTTCCCCACGCACGCAATCATCCAAACAAGTCCCTCCTGAGCGTGTGCGCCGACCCATGAGTGAACTAAGCGACTTTGGGGGGTTTGATGAAACACTGGCCCAACTCAAAAGGGATTTAAAGGACTTCAACGAGAGCGTGTCAGCGCCAACCAAAAAACACGCGAGAAACCCATGACTGAAGACTTGACCAAAATCCCACGGAGAATGCGCCGATTCTACCGACATGGGGAACCCGTGCCGGAGAACCTGGACCCCGATTCTTCCACACGCGAACCCACGCAAGAAGATAACGAACCCTGGATGGGCGCACACGAGGATGCACCCGAATCCCGGAGAAGCACGAGAAGGAATACGATCCCGCAAACTCCCGCACCCGCCCAAAACACAAACCCTCAACCTGGTCTTTTCGGAAAAATAATGGGAGGATTATCCAAACCCCAAACGACGCCCATGGACCATGCATTAGGATTACACGAAAAACAATCCTTTGATTCACGCCCGCCTAACAAAAGTGAAGAAGCCATGCAGGCAAAACCACCCACAAAAGGAAGCCCCTCTGTTGAAATGCAAGCCGCACTTAATGAGTTGCAACAATTGGCAAAAAAAGAAACAACGAAGCCACAGGCAAACGTTTCACTTTCCACATTTCATTTTACCCCTGCAGGAGAAGCACCGCGTGCGCCACAAGGAACGAACACCCCATCCGCACAAAACACACCCTCACACATGGAAAACAATTCCCTTTCACCACGCGAACGAATGGAACAACGAAGAAATGTAGGAATGCCACAACCCAGCAACGCTCCACCTGTGCGTGCACCTGCACAAACAACTTCTCCTTCCCAAAACACCCCTGCTCATATTCGCAGGAGAATGGGACAACAAATTGATTCAGAGAGAATGGACCGAGAAGAACCGCGACAAACCACTGCGCCTCCAAGTGAAGCCGAAGATGATGATTTCAAATCACTCTTTGGAAACAAAAACAAAGAAAAGAAAAAGAAAAAAACAGGAGAAGAGGACGATGAATTATCATTTGACTCCGATCTTGGAGATGATGAAGAATTACCCTTATTTGAGGACGAAAAATAATTATTTTTAGGGAATCGCAATACCATTCAGACTAATTTTAGTACACTTCAACAATCCCCACTCTAAATCAGGAATAGGAGTCGCGGTCCATGTTGCGAGCGTAACACCCGCGCGCACCTCACTGGTGTCCAACGCGAGCAAGAAAGAATTGCCCGTGAACTCCACCATGTTAATCAACGCCTGTGCCTGCGTGGTGTTTCCCACCCGCAAAAAGAGCTTCTGTAAGGCATTATCGCTCAATGCAGGGTCACAGAAAAACATCTCATGGGTTTCTCCTACGTTTGCCCCTACGTTTTGAAAACGAACGGGTTTCCCCGTGGCAGGGTCAATAATCACGTCGAACTTGGAGCGCCAAATTAATAGGAAAACGTATTTTTGAGCCGTATTAATGGCAAACAAATAATCCTGCGTATCCGCAACAGGGCGCATGATGGCATATACACTTTTGGCAATGTTTTTCTTAGTGTTATCCGAGAGAATTTTATCATCGGCATAATCCTCTTTCACTAACGCCATCAAGTAATCCACCTCCTGTTCAGGGTCGGGAGAAAGCGTGTTGATGTTTTCATTCGAATCACGTGTCGTGGATTGATACATGATTGTTTTCAGTGCGCTTGAAATGAATTCAAAATTATCATTGCGATTTACTTGGTCCGAGATTCCTTTACCATAGTTTGCAGTGAACAAAAAGAGAAAACCCGTAAGGGAGGAAATGATGATGAGTAAGAATAATGCATCGGTGACCGCAGCCTGTGCCCCGCGTTCCTTTTTCATCTCCATTATCCGCGCCACGTCATCACCACCAATGTACCCGGGACAACGGCTGTTGTAAGTTCAAGCGCAATGGGCATGGACAATACCACATAGGGGTTGTTTGAAAGTACATCTGCAAGTTCCGTTGAAGTGAAGGGAATCGTTAATTCATTCGAACACGCAAGAGGAATGTTGTTTAATGAAAAAACATAGTTTGCAAGAAAACCTAACTGCGGAACATCCGGATTGCCTTTCGCCTCATTCAACAAAGCATTCCACTGCGCAGAATCAATCACCACCGCCACGTAATTCAACCCACGCACGCGCAGGCCGGTACATGCATTCGTAAATTCGGATGCCACGGACAAATAACTATCGCCTTTCAGAGAATTTGCAATAATCAACGTGTCGCGGTCCGCAGCGAAGCCAGCGGAACGCTGGTTGTATTCGTTGAGCGTGAAGGTGAATGCAGAAAAGAACGTAATGAGTCCCACAATGATTGGAATCAGACTCGGAATGTCATCCCCAATCGGACCTAGGTACCCGCGTGAATTGTACTTTCGCTTACGCTTGTACATTAACATACGAACGATTCTCCGAGCGTGGATAAATAATTATTCACCTGGGCCTTTGCTCCCGTGCTCCCCGTGCATGTGTCTCCAGTTGAGGTAATGGCACAGGGAAAAACGTACAAGGTGGTGCTTCCTTGCTTCACGCTTTTCACGGCATAGAATGCATTACGCGGAGGAATTGCTTGCGGATCTAACTCCAATTCTTCCGCACTCTCAACAGGGACAAATGCCCCTCCTGCATTGTCGAGAATCACAATATTGGCACTCGTGGAAAGAGAAGCAGCAGCTAACACCGTATTCGGTTGCTTAATATCGCTCACGGAAAAAATTAACCGCGTACCATTCGGATCAGGGATGTTGGAAATGTTCAAGCGATAAAAAATATTGTTTCCAAAACTAGTGAATTTAGAAGGAATCGAAAAAGGTTTACTATCACACGTAGTGGGGGCGACAATCATTCCGTTTAACGTGAACGCATACTTGTCTAATTCTTGTTTTACTTCTCCTGCTAAAAAAATCTTGCCCACGTTGATGGAGAAAAAAGTAATGATGGTAAATAATG
>CAYHNT010000023.1:0-15860 GCA_964358055.1 uncultured archaeon
ATGCCCCGAGCGAGGTTCTTTTTTACCCCAACCCAATAAAGTGCGCGAATGATTTAATCACGAGCGTGATCCACGTGAATATTCCGGTGGCAAATGCGGCGGTTTCTCCGCTGGAATTTAGTCCTTCATAGGTTAGTGTTTTGGAGTTGACCGCTTCTAAGAATGCCCCCGTTTTGTCTTTGCTTTCTGCAATGTTCAACACGGTTTCTTCATCTGTTTCCACGCGCATGGTTGGGTTTTGCGGGGAAAAACGGGTAAACGATTTGACGGTGTTATCTTGTATAGTAATACCCAAATGTTCAATGGTTCCATCCTCGCGTTTCAAATCCAATGCAATGGTTTGATTACCAAAAAGCGCTTGGACGGGTCCGGGGAGTTGTGCAAATTCGCTCGTGGCTTGGTCGAGGTTTCCTTCTAAGGAAGGATCGAGTGTTCCGTTCTCAAGGAATGATGCATTCAAGTAGGACCCCACATCCACGCTTCCCGCATGGATGGTCGTTCCATCGGCAACAAGAACGTCCACCTGGGCAGCTGCTCCCTGGAGGAGCACGAGGAGGCTGAATACGAAAATGATTTTCTTTCCCATAGCACATCAGTTCTTTTTATTTGTTTTAAATCAGTGGGTTGCGCGTGCAGGGTTAAACGCGTCCCCGCGCTGTTCTCCTAGTTTTTGATCAAAGTTTTGGAGGAAGACCGTGGATTGTTCCACTTCAATTCTACAACCCGCAGCAATGCGATGTCCTCCTCCTTCGGCGGTTTTTCCGAGTGCTTGGCAGGTTTCTCTCAAAGCCAATCCTAAATTGACTCCATTTCGTACTAACTCACTCGTTGCGCGTGCACTCACTTTAATGCTCCCATCTTCGTGTCGGGCGAATGCCACAATGGGTTTGTCCGTTTTCACGCCCCCGCTTCCGTATAACATTCCCGCCACAATTCCAACAATGGAGTCCTTGATTCTTTTTTCGGCGTCAAAAAAATAGAAATGATTGTATTCCGATAATCCTTCTTGCTGCATCAATTGGATTCCTTCCGCTAAATTTCTTCGATGCTCTTGTAACAACCCCATGGCGCGTGCATAGTAATCCTCGCGATCGCCTAAGCAAACTTGAAATCCAATGGTTGACTGGCCATTTCTTCCACAGGCATTCAAAACAGTGGAAAATTCTTTGGCGTCGCGCAAGGGAGAGTATCGATCTTCTTTCGTGAGGGTGTACACGTCTCCAATTAATTCGTTGAGTTTCCATTCCGGTGTATTGTGTTCGTGTAAGTGCATGAGTATGGCGGTGGAGAGTATTTTTTTCTCTCCGGAATCCAAGTCTTCATACGAGCGGTATTTTCCATCATCGTGCAATGGGATGTCTAGGTTTTCCAAGAATTTCATGCATTGATCTTTGTTGGCCGTAAGTTCAGGCAAAATAGGAGAGGTGGAGAACATCAAATATTGTGCAAGCGGTCGTGAGATGCGTCCGTACAATCGCAGATCCGTTTTTACATCCAACACGCCGGCTTCGATTCCTTCGTTCACCATTTGTTTGTTTAATCCCACGAGTCCATTTGATCGTGAATCCTGCATGTCTCCGCATGCCCCTACTACTCCGATGGAGGCAAGTTCTTTGTTTTTGGGAGAAAGGGTGGTGGCTAGATAATAGGCGATTCCTGCGCTTGAAATTTCGGTTCCTCCATCGAGTCCGAATTCCATGGGGTTCATATGTCCTTCATGGTCTCCGTTTCCGCGTTGATGATGATCAATAATGTAGAAATCGTGGGTGAATTCTTGCTTGAGCGTAGGAATGTAACTGGATCCAAAGTCCGTGAAGATGGAGGCATCCACGTGCATGTTCTTCAGTCGTTGCACGTCTTCCGTGTATAATTGCTTCAGGGTGATGGTACTCACATCCACTCCCTCTCTTTGTAAGGCTTTTACCACGATGCTCCCGCTCGTTAAACCGTCGCAATCGTGATGGGTCACCACGACGGCTTTGTTGACTTTTTTGAGTTTCTCGGCACATGCATTAATTCGTTCAAATAGGGCCTTGACGGCCTCTCCCCTTTGCTCAGGGGTCACAATCGCATTCATTTCCTGCATGCCGCCCATGATTGATAGTGGGTTCCAGGTACTTTTAAGGGCTTCCCCGGCAAAGTTCCGCGTTACTTGAAAATGGGATTTATATTCGACAAAAAAATGTTCCTGCATGCAGTCGCGCTCCCTGGCTTTCTTTTTCCTCGTGATCCTTCTCATCGCTTCCATTGCGGTTGGATTGTGGACCGCTCAGTCACTAGAAAATCCTACTGCCGCAGGGGAGGTGGGGCAAAGTCCGCTGCTTTACATTCTCTTGGTCTTGCTAATTGCTGCGATTGGTTTCCTTCTCCATAAAGTATTGAATGGGGAGAATTCTCGTTTTTCTTTTTGGGGATTCATTAACGTGGCAGCGGCCGCGATGCTTATTAGTGGTCTAGCGCACGAACTCACGCACGTATTACTTATCACACACCCTACTCAGTTGCGTGTTCATTTCGGCGACAGCAATGCTATTTTTTCCACCTGTTGTTTGCTTCCAGGTGAAAATCCCTATGAGATGGTGGCATATGGAATTCAATTCTTAGTGATGATAGTATGGTTGTTTTTCAATCGCCGCACGTTTTACAATGGGCGCTTCCGCAATTTGTGGAAGAGCGTGTCTGAAGTTTCCCAAGAAGCCAAACCGTTCCGCGGCAAATCCATTCCGAAGGAAAAAAATAATTCGAAAAGCAAAAAGCAATCCCGTTCAAGTTCGCAAAGCGAGGATTCGCTTGAAAAAGAATGGAGGCAGCATCGCACCACTATGGTAGAGGGGCTTTCTCCCAATCGTAAACGTTCTCGTCGCATGAATGAAGATTTAGAAGAGGATATTTCTCGAATTAATCGATTGAAAGTCTAATTTATTTTTTTATTACGAGCCGTTTGTAATCTTCACTTCGCCCGCATTCTTGAGCCCAATCACTGAGCTGTGTGTTCCGCCACTCTTAGTAACCCCTAATATTTGATCTGCCACTTTCACAATGTTATCGTTGTGCGTAATGGAGATGAATTGGGAGGATTTGCTCATTTCCTTAATCAATTCTCCCACTTTCCTTGAATTAGTCATGTCCAGTGCCGCGTCTACTTCATCAAAGAAGTAAAAGGGTGCCGGTTCGAATAATTGGATGGAAAAAATGAATGCAAGCGAGGTGAGTGATTTTTCTCCTCCGGACATGGAGTCAATGTTCTTGAGGAATTTCTCCACTCCATGCTTAGCCTCCACAATCAATCCGGATTCCAAGGGCTTCTGCGGGTTCGTGAGTTCGAGTTTGGCCGTTCCGTTGAAGAAGCTCGTGTAGAGCGTGTTGAAGTTCGTATTAATCGCATTAAATGTCTTCATGAATGCCTCGTTTCGTTTGAGTTCGATTCCATTAATCAGATCCATTACGGCTAATCGTTCCGTTGTAAGCGTATTGGCTTTTTCTCGAATGTCCAACACGTCTTTTTCATATTGTCCAAAGTCCTCTAACGATTTCATGTTGACGGTTCCTACTTGTTTGATTTCATGTTCGAGTACGGGAACGTGTTTCTTCAAATCTAAAATGTCGGTCTTGTCGAGTGTTCCTACTCCTACGTAATTTTTGAGTTCTTCTTTGACATCTAATAACCGTGTGTCGTATTTGGATTGTTCAATCTTGAATTCGGATACCTGTCCTTCAATACGGAATACTTTTTCCTGCCATGCTCGTTCACGTTCACGTTCAATGGCGAGTTTCTGCTGTACTTTCTCGCGCTGATCAAGTAATCCTTTATTCGCGCTCATTTCGCTTTGGAATTTCTTCTCCACGTTCGCGAGTTCTTTTTCTAATTCTCCGTGTTTCTTTTCTTCGGTTTTCAAATGTTCGTTTTCGTTCTTTTCTTCTTCCTTTAGTTGTGTTACGCGCGCCTTTGATTGTGTAATCGTATTCCCATTCATTTCTTTATCGAGTTCAATACGGTAAAGTTCGCGTTCGACTTTGACTTGTTCGACGTGTAAAGAGTGCACTTGATGGTCCATTCCCACTTGGTTGAGTTTTTCGCGTTGTGTTACCCATTCGTGTTCTGTTTTTTCCATTTCTTTCTGATAAAGCATCAATTCTTCGTTCAATGCGTGTTTTTCTTTCGTGAATGATTCGGGTGAAATGGCTTTTCGTTTAGTTTTGACGTTTTGTATTTCACTCTCAACGAGTTTCATTTCATCATTCAACGTGCGTGCGCGCACTTGGCTCTTTTCAAATCGAGTAAGGAGTGTTTCGGCCTCATGTAATTGTTCCCATTCTTCGCGCAGTTCCTTTCGTTCCTTTTCTGCTTTGGCTGCAATCTTTTGTGCTTCTTCAATGGCCTTTTCTTTTTGATGTGTAAGGGTTTGTTTGTGTTCGTGTTTCAGTTCCCTTTCACAAATGGGGCAATTACTCTTGCTTTTCTTTAATTGTGCAAGTGATTCGGCATGGGCCATTGCTTTTCCCGTGTGCTCGGCTAAGTGATGTTCGATTTCTTCAATCTTTTTTGCTAATTGCTGGCGTGCCTTTCCCACGTCGGCGTGTTTTTTCTTTATTTTTTCTAATTCTTGTAGGTCTTTTTGTAGTCCTTCTTTTTCTTTTTCTAATCGTGTATGTTGCTGCTCAAGCCTTTCAGTCATCCCTTCCAGCATACTGGCTTCTTTTTGTTGGGATTCCGTGCGCGCTTGCAAATGGGCGAGTTTTTCGCGAGTTTGGGAGACTTTTCCACGTGCGACGTGGGTTTCTTTTTCCAATTTCTCGGCCTTTTGCAATATTTCTTTCTTTTTTTGTAAAGATTCTTCCTGTTGTGCTTTCAAGGGGCCCATTTCTTTTTCAATTTCTTTCGCGCGTGAATGAAGGTCCTGTAATTGGCTGTCTTTCTGGGTTATTTCATGTTGGGCTTGGTGGATGCTTTTCTGTCCGTGTTCCATTTGGACGTTTAATGATTGAATACGTGTGTGATGCTGTCGAATTCGCTCTTCTAACACACGTATTTCGGCGCGATGCTCTTCTACGCTCTTTCCAAGTCCGCCATACGCGAGTGTTTTGACTCCAATAACTTTGGCATCCAGTTCGGAGAATTCCTTTTCTGCCTCCACGATTAGTTTGCGTGAGAATTGTTGCTTCTGTATTGCTTCTTCTTTTCTCTCAATGAGTTCCACTTGCTTGGCGAGAATTCCTTCCAGTTTGTGGTTTAGTTCACCGGATTCCAAGTGCAGGATGGTGGATTTTGTTTCGCGCAATTCTTTCTCCAATTTTTTGAATCGCGTGGCCGCGTCGCGTTCTCTTCCGAGTTGTTCAATGATGGCCATTCGTTCGTTCAATACGATGGTGACGTCTTTTATTTTTCGATCTACTTTGTCCAAGTCTCGTACGGCCTCGTTTTTCTTTTCATCAAACTCTTGGATGCCTGCTACTTCATCAATCAATTCTCTCCGTTCCACCGGGTTCATGTCAATGATGCGCAATAAGTCTCCCTGGCTTACCAAGTTGTGTCCGTCCACGCGCAGTCCCAATTCATGTAACAAGTTTTGTATTTCGCTCAGCGTGACGCGCTTTTCGTTCAATCGATACACTGATTTTCCTTGCTTGTCGATCGTTCGTGACAATTCATACGTCTGGTCTTTCCCTTCTAAGGTAAGTGTGACGACGGCATAATTATCAGTGGCTGTCCCGCTGTGCACCAAATCTGTTAATCGTGCGGCGCGGAGTGATTTCAGGCTGGTTTCTCCGAGCGCGAAAAGAACCGCATCCATGATGTTGCTTTTTCCGCTTCCGTTTGCTCCCGCAATGGCCGTGAATCCTCTCGTGAATGGTATTTGTGCGTTTCGGAATGATTTGAAGTTTTTCATTCGGAGTTTAGTAAGGGTAAGCATGCGTGTTTCCTCATTTCTTCCTGTGTGCATGCACGCTGAGTGTTCCCATTCCCGTGGCGGGGGCAGCGAGCCCTAGCACGGAGGAGGAATAGAACAGTCCAATGGATGAAAAAATAAGATAGAGGACATACACATACGTTTCGTTTTGAATGGGCTCCGTAAGGATAAGTGCAATTGCTTGGAGTAGTCCCGTGACCACTAATAACACGATCAACAATACAATCACGTACAATGCTTTTCCTTTCGTGGCTCTCCAGGATTGTGTGAGTGCATCCTTTGGAAGAAATCCTCTTCCCATGTACACGGGGGTAAATGAAAATTTGATCACCATGATGGCCACCACCATTCCAATCAGAAATATGGCAATGCCAATCATCCATGAGAAAATTCCGCCAATCGATGCAAGTCCGGCAATTCCTTGAACTAAGAAATACGTTCCCATCATCACGGCAAACAATACGATGGCAAATGCGAGGGAGGAAAAGAAAAGAGAATTTTTGGGTGAATAGTTTTCGCTGATGAAGGAACGTGCCACGAGTGCCATGCTGAAAATAGTTAAGGCTAAACTTAACACGATTAACACGACGGCGCGGGCCATGAGCAATGTGTCCGTGGACCAGAGTATTCCTCCTACTGTCCCATCAACGAATGTGGCGAGCAAGTCGGAGTTTGCCCAATAGAGTAATCCATGGACGAGTGTCACCAGAAGCAGTGCAATGTACACGTTCACGTGCTGGAGCATGAAGCCCGGGGCTTTGACCAACGACCCTAACATACCATCTTTATTCCCCCATTCTGAGGGCTCCCATTCCTCTCTTTGTGCGTTTTATTGCTTTTAATACGCGAGGGTTAAAGGCGTTGAATGGCAGAATCCTCCGTTTGTAGGGACTACTTTCGTGCGCCCAATCGGTTGCTTTTTAAGTGTTTTCCTGGCGAATTTCTCTATAGTTGATTGTTTATGAAGATGCCTAAAACCAAGAAATTGTATTGTAAGAAGTGCAATTCTCACACGGAACAAAAACTCAAGCTTTTCAAAACGGGACAGGCGCGCTCCATGGCGATTGGAACCCGTCGTAACGTTCGTAAGCACAAGAAGGGATTTGGTGGAAAGGCCAAGTTTGTAATTAAGGTAAAAAAGCAAACCAAGAAGCCCGCTTTTGTGGCCGAGTGCCCCACGTGTAAAAGCAAACGCTATTACGTGATTCCCAAGCGAATGAAAAAGGTGGATATGGGAGCCTAGCTCCCAACGTATGGGTTCCTGCAAGGGGACCCTAACCCCGGATGCCGCCCTACGGAATGGGCGATGCAAGAAAGGGGATATGGGCGCATGGTATGTTTTTGATGGTCCTATCCAAATCATTAAATAGCACGCCCCCCAAGGCGCACATCCGCAGGCACTGAACTGTCGACGTAGCGTTTAGGGTTAACGGTATTTTTTTCAACAGAATTCTTCTCGCGAGATTTCGGTTTGTTTCATAATATATTGAAGGACGAAAATTGTTACTTCTTTTCCTTTGGGAACCCAGGTTGTAAGAACTTTCCCGGAGGACAGGGTTTTCTTGAACGTAATGTGTTTGCTCACACGCTCCTCCCGGAAACCGTGTTTCTCAAGAATGCGAATAACTTCTCTAGTGGGCAGTGGCCTTAACTTTCCCATCATGGTCACCTTTTGGAATTTTTGCTTGAATAAAAGAAATAGAACTTAATTCCGCTACGGTTTCGGGTTTGGGTGTATCCTTATCGTTCAAATATTCCTGAATCAAATCCGCCATGTTTTCCTTAACTTCTTCCTCCGTTTGACCCTGTGTGGCGATATCCAGGGTGGGACAGGAAGCGACAAACCACTTCCCTTCTCTCAAAATCATAATAGGGAACGAAACCAGCGTATCTTTCAGCATGCATTCACTGTGCTTCGACGTCTTATTAAGAGAATCGCGCAGATGGGGGGCCACAATCGATTTCAAACTCAAACGGCTTGATTATCTCTATGGGGAAGCTAAAAGAAAGGCGGCCCAGCAAGATGGGGGTTACGATTAACCCGTTCTTCATGGTAAACCCGCCTCTTTTTTATTCCACGAAGTCGTTGCTTAACGCATGACATCGAAGACGAGTATTTTGTTAATCGTCTCTCAGAGTCCGGGAATTGATTATCAGGCCCTTTTGTCCAAGATTGCGCCCAATTATGCGAACCTTAATTCTGCCCGGGCTGCGCTTTCCCGCGTGTTAAAGGATGCGGTTTCATTTGGAATGGTGACCAAGCAAAATCATCAACTCTTTCTTACTGAAAAAGGACAGGCTTCGTTGAAAGTTAAGATGCACGACAAGCTCGTGTTGAAGCTGAATCAAATAATGAACGTGCGTTCCGTGTCAAGCAACCCCGATCCATTGGTTCAACATCTTTCTGTTTTATTGGAACGCGGAAAAATAGATCCGCGCTTGTTGGACAACGCACGGGCATCGGTTAATTTTTCGGTGGACGAATTGCATCGCGTGCACGAAGGAGTTAAGCAAAACATCAAGCATATGGAGTATTTGGAAAAAACGCTTGCCAATCAATTGCAGCAATTACGCGAGCTTAATTTTCCAAGTGAACGAGTTAAGCACATTCAAAATGTCTCGCATCACATTCCTAAATTAGTTGAATTGTCTTCCTCAGATGAGGTGCAGTTGGAACACCCTGAGATGGATTTCTCCCAGCAATTGGATCATTCGCTCTTGGAGGGATTTTCTCCTCAATCTAAGGGTTCACGTGCCGCGATTCATTCGAAACACTTGAATGATGTGGTGACGCGCTTCGTGAATCAGAATGAGTTAACGCATTTGCGTGCGTATGTTGGATTTTTTACGCTTAATTTTTCGAACGACACGGTGTTGATTCGCGGTCCTTCGCAATTATTGGATCGATTAGGGATTGAGAGTGATGAAACGGCAGCCAAAAAGAATGTGAGTAATGAACCTATTCTCGCGCGAAAGGAAACAGTAGAAGAAACACCTGATGAGCCTTCTCCTTTTCATTCCGAAGAAACTTCTTCGCAAGAAGACGATGTGCCGACTGATGACACCATTAATCAGTCATGATGTCATGCCAAGTGCGAATTGTATTTTTTCCTGTGCTCCCGAATAATTTCCCTGTCGTGCATCGGCTGCGGCCAGTGCAATGGTCTTTTGCATTCCTCTCAATTTTGAATCCAATGCCATTGAATTCGATATTGAAGTTAGCCATGGGGAGAACCAAAAAAATCGTCTCGGGCTTGCTCTCCAATATTCGACGTTGTCCTCGGCTAGTTTGAGTTGATGAGTAATAATCTGATGGCGTGTTCCTGCGGGCCACCTTCCAATTTCTCTGAACATGTTGGCCTTCACAATAAAGTTTCGGGCGTATCGCACATAGATCTGCTGTCTCAGTTCCCGTAGCGTATCTACTACTTCCACTTCTCCTTGTCGGAATTGTTTGGCTGCCTTGTCATAAAGCTCTGCCATCTTTTTTCCTTCCGGCGTAGGTTTGGGCCCCTCGGCCGCACGATAGTGTATGGCGCGTGAGCTGAAATGGTTGGCCGTGATGTTCCGGTCTCGTTCTGAAACCCTCCCCCGTGCACTATCATAAATCAATCGATCGGTTTCCTCGATTCGAGCGATTCCTTTCAATCGTTGTTCGTTGTTTTTTGCTATCGCGAGCTTCACTCCTCTCAAAATGCGGGGTCGTTGAAGATTCAGGGAGCTCAAGCGTATACCTAAATCATTGAATACTCCCCATAATTGATTCACGAATGCAGTCTTGTTTCCTGCGCGTGCAAGTTCGGCGGCATTATGGAGTTTTCCCTGTGCGTTGCGTTTTGATTCTTTTCGTAATCGCGTGCCCAGGCTTTCTGCCATTCTAGTTAGACGAGTAACGAGGATTGCTTTTTCTTTTTCTACTTGAGGAATAGGATGGGACAAAAAATGATTATATAATTCCTGCACGTCACGTGTCATGTTTTCTAAAAAAAGATATTCACGTGCCACACTTCTTGTGATGTGTTTCCGTTGTCTTTCTAGTTTTGAAAAGCCAGATAGTGTGATGGTGCCTTCCTGCACCAGTTCTCCCAACTCATGTCCTAGTGTTTTGTAACGCGGCCACTCTATTTGTCCCAAGGAAGAAATGGACACTCCAATTCGTTGCAAAGTGGTAGGAACTGCGGGTCGTTCAACAATTAATTCGCCTCGCCGAAGAGGAGCTTGTGATGCGGGTTCGCGTTCTACAAACGCCAGTTGTTGACGATGCGGTCGGCCTCTTTTTCTAGTTGGACGCCTGGATGCCATGGATACAGTTCGCCCCCCGTGTTTAAATGTGTTCTTTAATGAGAAATAGTCAGAGGAGAGATGGCTGAGTGGTCAAAGGCGCCGGTCTCGAAAACCGGATCCGCAAGGATGCGTGGGTTCGACTCCCACTCTCTCCGTGCCCGATTTCGTACGGGCCCTCCGAAGTTAGGGTTCCATTAATGAAACCCAGACAGAATTAGAGCTCGAGAAATAATTCGTTTCCTTCCGCGTGGATTTCATATGCTTTTACTGGTGAGGGTGCGGGCGGTGAAACGTTTTGTCCGGTCTTCAAATCAAATTGGGCCGCGTGCAAGGGACACGTGACCGTGTACTCGTCAAATGATCCTTGGTGTAAGGCAGCTCCGCGGTGGGTACATACGTCTCCAATCGCGAACCATTTTCCATTCACATGATACACGCCGATGGCAGTGCCGTTTACCATGACTCGTTTGGATGCCCCTTCGGGTATTTCGTTTACACTTGCGATGCGTTGTTTGGTCATGAGTTTGATTTTCTCCCTTCAGCGTATTTTAATGTTGGCATTTCATGCAACAATTTAGTTGGCTTCAAACTCGATCTTGATTCCGCCCACCATTTTTACTACGGCGTTGTATATCACCGCAGCGAGTGCTCCTGAGATGAATCCGAAGATAATTCCCATGAACAAAAAGAGTAACAATCCAAAGAATCCGAACTGTTGGGTCTGCACAATTAGTTGCGGGTCCACATTCGTGAGGGTTTGTAAATAGTCCGCTACGATTCCGGAAGAGATGAGGGTTCCCAATCCTGCTAACAATCCTACTACGAATCCAAAAATAGCATTTACTTTTCCCAAGGACAAGGGTTCGATGTGTGAGAGCTCAACTCGCTTGAGTGTCATGAGTGAAGCAATTTTCTTTTCCATTATAAGACTAGGGGGCCTTTGCACTGGGGCAGCGGTTCATGATGGCAAGAAATTTAACAAAAAGCTTTTTGGCTTCTTCTTCAATGTTCAAGTTTTTGAATAATAGTTTCCCCGAGGGATAGAGGCTTACTCGGCATTCGTTCATTTTGAAAATGAGCACGAAGGGGGTTTTGACATCGAGCATTATGCCATTATCCTGGAGTTCATTTGCAAGTATAGTCAGATTAAGTACCAATGGGGGCTGGGCGAAAAATTCGTACGACAGGTTAGATTCGCAGAGTCTTCCTTGATAATACTGGGAGTTAATCATGTAAACAAAAAAAAATTTTTATTCATTCATAATCATTCCGGTAAAGCCATCAATCTTTACCAAACGATGTTCTTTGGTACGCGTATTAACCAAGGTGGCTTCAAATGCGGGGCGATAAATTTCACTCACATTGGTTACCAGGATGTTTGGCCATAGCTGGGTGAGCAATCCGTGGAGTTGTTCCTCGGAGTATTTGGGTACTGATTTTACAATATCCGAGACGTTGACTAATTTCAATGCCTGAATGGAAGACAGTTCTTTTTCGTTCCCCACAAATGGAATGTCGAGGTCGCGTATCAGTGAAAACGAGGGCAATTTTTCTTCGTTCTTGACCTTGACTAGTTTCCGATCCATCAGTTTGACGAGCGCACGTTTTACCATTTTCTCGTCCATTCCTAGTTTCTTTTGGAGATTTTGGATGGTCTGCTCGCTCATGCGGAGCATGCGTAACACGTGATGTTCGTTTTCGCCTAATCCCGTAAGGAGTTGCAATCCTGAGGACGTAACAAATTGGTTTTTCAAATAGTGAACAAATTCTCCTTTTTCGGCATCAATGAAACATTCTCTCACCACGTAGGATGTTTTTCCGGTGAACTGGCGGTATTGGACTTTCCATAGGGGTACATACGATAGGGAGATTTCCTTTAGTTGTTCCACGGGTTTTCCCAGTCCCATCATTCCTTTCTTACTGTGTTTCAGGAATTTTTCCACAATTTCTTCTCGCGAAAAGGGAACCGGGAATGCTTTCAGGTCCGTTTCTTCGCTTTCGTTGGGCAATTCTACAAGTTTAGTGAGACTTTCCATTTTTTGGAGTTCGGTTTGAATTTTTTCTTCTCCTTTTTTCTTTGGAATCGTTTCAGTAAAATGGGGGGATCGAATTTGTTCGGTTTTTCCATCAATCGTGGCTCCACGTGCCTCTAATTCGTCCAAAATAGTCGAGAGCATCATTTTCTTTCCATATTTTTGGTTGAGCGTGTGTACCACTTGTTCAATCGTGGCTTTGTCCATCACGCCTTCTTTTTCCAACTTGGTCATGAGTAATTCAATGGCAAGTTTGTTCGCGTTCATGTCGCTCAATTCTTTTCTCTTCTCTCCTGTTTCCGCATCTCTTCCTTCGTGCTGGGACATTCTCGGGCGAATGCGTAACACGAATGCGCGGTTGGTTTCTTCTCTACGATCCCCCACTAATGCGGTTCCCACGGGGAGTGTTTTCAAGAAATACGAGTGTTTGTATTTGAGGGGAATAATGGTGGGTGTGCGCTTGGTGATGGCCTTAATGTCATCATCGAAAATTAGTTTGTGTGACAGGATGATATCCAATTGACTCAAAACACGAGTGTCAATGGCACTGGGTTGCTGGGTGGCAAATACGAGTGAACATCCGGGTCGTCTTCCTTGCTTCACGTATTCCACAATCGCACTTGTGGCAGGTGTGGAAACATTTCCACCCGGAATAAGGGTGTGCGCTTCATCAATGAACAACCATGTGGGGGGAATTTCGCTCTCGAGTAAGTTTTCTACGCTCTTTTCCGTGGCTTCGCTTGCGGCCTCTTTTCGTGTTTGTATTTTTCGTGCGGCTAATAATCGGCGTGCGAGGATTCCAATCACAAGTGCAGTAACGGTGTCATCTAGGAAGCTGGTGTCGATGACGGTAAGTTGTCCGGGCTTGGATATTTCACTCAATGAGGTTCCTCTATCCGCGAATATTCCCCATCCCTTTGCGGCTTCGAATCGGGAGACCAGTGCGCGAATACTATCGGCCTTGTATCCTTTTTCTTTGGAATTTAATTCGGAGTCGTTTTCCAGGCACGCTGTTAAATCGCTCAAGCTGTAGGTTCCTTTTTCTCCGCGCACGGTTTCTCCATGCGCAGTTTTGTATCCGCGTTCCATTTTCTTCAATGCTTTTTCGAGTAGCAATCCTGTTGGAGAGAATCGTTCGATTTTGAATGTCAAACACCAATCTTCACTCGTGAGTAAAGAAGGTGGAATGGAGAACAAACTGTCATAGGTTGATTTAGGTGTTTCGCTTTTCATTCCTTCGGGGATGAACACGCGTAAATTGTCTAATCCTTGCGGGAGCAAATCGTAATTGGGAAGTTCCTTTACTTCTTTTTCTTCCTTGTTGGGGTATTTCATGGACCAGAATACTCCAACAGGATCTACTACGACCACTCCGACGTTTTTGTTTTTGAGTGCAAGCTCTTCGGCGAGTACTCCTAACAAGTAGGATTTTCCGGATCCGCGGGATCCACACGTAAAGATAACGTGGGGGTTGAGTGAGTCCACATATAATTTGTGATCGCGAAATTTTTCGTCATCCAGTATCTTTCCCACATACAACGCACCGTCAAGTCCTGCTTTGAGTTGGACGCTTTTTTTTCGGCCGATGAATGCGGCGTGATGTTTGGTGTCTTCTAATAATTCTAATTTCAACACGCTACTTGGATCCTCTAATCCGTGTCCCCTTGTTTTGAGTAAGATGTTTTGTTTGATGTCTTCGCGTGAAATATCTTGTTGGTGTGCATGAGGCTTGGCTAATTCTTTTCGTTCCGCCATTTCTTCTTGCGTGCGTATTCCTTCCTCGTGTGTGCCTTGTTCAAACAGGAAATCGTCTTCCCCCAGGAAAGGCTCTGTATCATCCGTCGTTTCGTCCGTGTCGCTTTCATGAGCCTTATGGCGAGGGGTCTCTTCCGGTTCTTCCCTTTCTTTCTGCTCTTCCTCTTCATTCCCCTCTTCCTCATTCAGTATGCTCTCGAAGGGGTCCTTGTGTCCTTTCACGGTGTGAATGCGGGGCTTTTTCTCGTCTGCGGCCATACTTCCACCAAGGCCTTTTTGGGCTTATAATCCTTCTCCGGTCGTTTTGCGAAGCGGTCCTTGAAAGGGATAAAAACACCGCTTCCTTGAAAGGCATATGAAAAGGGCCAAAAGTAAAAAAGAGGCGCATTCTACTCACGTCAAGCATTCGCCTTTCTTTTTGTTATGGGAATTGATTACACTGGCGTGTGTGTTTTTTGTTGCAGAAGCATTTCTTGGCCATCCTTACATTCAGGTGGATGAGAAAACAGAGCATCTGTTAGAGGCCGCGGTTCAGGGGGCGGAAGTGATCTTGATTGCGGACGTAGCATTGCTCATTCTGATTGCGCGGGACAAAGTTCATTTTGTAAAAAATAATTGGCTCAACATTATTGCCGTGCTTCCAATGGGTGGGAGTTTGCGGGTCATCAAAGCACTCAAGTTAGGATGGCATGCGTTTGAGAAAACGAAAATTGGTCATTTTTTAGAACACCCTTTACAGGATACGCGTATTTGGTTTCGGAAGAATTTAGGGTTGCGAACATAGCACCCTATGGCGGTTTACCCTTCCGTCGCGTGTTATAGGAAGGGATTCAATTTTTGTGTTGAGAAGGTGTTCATATGATATCGACTGAAGAATGGGGTGTTTCCCGCGAAATTTTAGATTGGCGTACAATTCAGAATCACAAAAAGGACGTGATTTATTTTGGATTAAATGAATCCAAAGAACACTTTCTCCGCAAGGCCGAAATTTGTTACGAGCTTCGAAAGGCTGGAAAACACTTCATCACCGAGGCTATTTTCAAAGACGGCAGGGGACGAGCGGACATTTATTGTGTGACCGATAATGAGGCGATTGAAATCGTCCACACGGAAGACATTACCAAATCAGGTAAAAACAAGTACCCGTGTTTCGTGGCATTTGAATACGTGGAACCGAAACCAGTGAGTGTAGAATAAGAACTAATGGACAAGGGTTGATACAGCACGCGCCTTTGAGAAAGTCGCGTCAAACGACGGGTTGCACGCAACCCGTCTACACCAAACGACCCTATGGAATTGGGGCATGGACAAGGGGGGATTCGAACCCCCAGCCTCTCGCATGCGAAGCGAGTGCGCTACCGTTGCGCTACTTGCCCAGAACCTTTTTGAGAAACCAAGCAAACCGATGGTTTGCTGGCATCGTAAACCTTTCGGTTTACAATGAAGGTTCATCAAAAACCCTTTCCGAAAAAAGTCTTGATCAAAAAAACGAGAGAATTTCGCCCTCGGCAGTTTGATATAATGTCTGCGTAGGGGATGTTTAAAAAAAGGTACAAAAATGGACTAGATTATTTTCTTCCCGTCTTTGTCGTATAAGTGGATCACATTTACCGGGCATGAGTCCGCGGCTTCTTTGTTGGGGTTGTAAAGGGGTTGTGCGATGTGTCGTTCTTCTAACACGGTTTGGTCGCCTTCTTTCGTATGTACGCTTTCTTTCAAATCGGATTTTCCGTCCACGGGTGACATTTCCCAATAGTCGGGTGCCACGGCCGCGCAGGCTCCGCATCCAATGCAGTTGGGTCGGTCGTGTTGGATCTTAAAATCGGTCATATTAGGAGACACCTTGATAAGTAAAGCACCCGCTGAATCATTTTAAAGA
>CAYHNT010000024.1:0-14361 GCA_964358055.1 uncultured archaeon
CTTTCCGTTAATCATCTTTCCCCTCCCAGTCAATCGTCGCCAATGTTTATTAACGTGGAATGCCGTAATAGTCGCAATCACGTTTAGGAATTTTAACGATTATACGCGTGAGGGGAAAAGAAACGAGGGGTGTTTTACACATGCGTTCAATGGTAGATGATGCAGTTAAGAGTGGTAAGCAGCGAAGCGAGGAGAATGTTCACATTGATGAGTTTTCTGTGCCTAAGATTATGGTGATTGGTGCCGGGGGAGCGGGTTGTAATGCCGTGAATCGTTTGGCCAGCATGAATATTTCCGGCGCTCAATTGGCGGCCGTGAATACGGACAAGCAACATTTGTCCATTATCAACGATAACATTACCAAAGTTTTGATTGGAAAGTCCGTTACTCGAGGATTGGGTGCCGGCGGATACCCTGAGGTAGGGGAAAAGGCAGCTGAGGTTTCTAAGGCCGACCTTGAGGCCATCATGAAGGGCGTTGACATGCTTTTCATTTGTGCTGGAATGGGTGGCGGTACCGGTACAGGTAGTGCTCCTGTCATTGCCCAGATTGCCAAGGAACAAGGAGCCATTGTGATTGCGATGGTTACGTACCCGTTCATGTTGGAACGCGCTCGTACGTTCAAAGCCGAGGAAGGAATTCAGAAGCTTGCAGGGATTTGCGACACCGTGATTGTGATTGACAACAATCGTTTGGCTGAGCTTGTTCCTAATTTGCCCATTCAGGATGCATTTCGTGTGGCGGATGAACTGGTTGCACGTGTTGTGAGTGGGGTTACGGAAACCATTACTCAGCCTTCACTCATCAACCTGGACTTTGCCGATGTTCGCTCCATTATGACGGGGCGCGGATTGTCTATGATTGCGGTGGGAGAAAGTAAATCCGTGAATCGCGTAGACGAAGCGGTTGCCGATACGCTGAACAACACGTTGTTGGATGTGGATATTTCCGGTGCAAAGGGTGCATTGATTCACATCACGGGTGGGGCCGAACTTACTTTAGGTGAAGCCAACAAGGTGGGTGAAATGCTCACTGAGCAATTGGATCCGAATGCTACTGTGATTTGGGGTGCGCGTATCAATCCTGCGTTTGAAAACAAGATTGAAGTGATCACCATTTTTACTGGAGTAAAGAGTCCGTTTATTTCGCAGGGAAAAACAACCCCTACGAAAACCACGAGCGGATATGGTGGAAGAAGTTCTACCACCACGCCTCGCGATCGCGATAGTGGATTGCAGTATATCTAAATGACCGATTCCGATCGGTCGCAACGGAGTTAGGGGAACGTGGACGTTCCCCATACTTCTCTTTTTCTATTTTTTGTCCAAACCAATCAAACTCAGAATAATCCATTTGATGTTTCGCATTCGTTCGGTGAATCGTCTTAGCACGTATTTTTCCCATTTCTCTCCAAATGGAACGTATTCTCCTATGTTGTAGTGGTGTTCGGCGAGCAATTGTTTTTCATCATCGCGTACTCCTTTCAGTAATTGGAATTCCATGTGCGTGGGGAAAGCGAGTGTGAGTGCGTGGGAAATAATGTTCATGTCGTGCGTCCCAATGGCCGTCCATGCGTTCTTTTCAGACATGAGTGTGATGAGTTGTTTGAAGTTTTCATTAATTTGTGCGTGCGTGTGGTACGTGAGTTCGCTTTTCTGGGGATACACTCCTTTTACTAATCGAATTTTGGGCTCATCTGGAAGTAAAGATAAAATGTCTCGCTTGGCGCGTTTCAAATACAATTGGATGCATATTCCGACGTTATCAAAATCGCTCAGTAATCGTCGGTACATTTTCAGCGTGTGAGTGGTGTATCCGCTTCCTTCCATGTCGATCCATACGATAATTTTGAGTGCATGCGCGTGTCGTACCACACGTGAAACGGAACGAAAACATGTTTCTTCATCGGCGTCCAGTGCAAAAGCAGTCAGTTTGAGTGCGATGGCCCCGTGAATATGGTTGCGTTGCATCTCGTCTAGTAAACGAATGTAACGGTCTCCAATTCGCACGGTTTCTTCTTTGCGTGAGGCGCCTTCTCCGAGTAAATCGTAGATTGGGAATATTCCTTTCTTTTGGAGTCTCTTTCCATAGGAAATAGCTTCGTTGAGCGTCTCGCCTGCGATGAAGCGTGAAACGAAGGGCTTGAGAAAGGGCTTGTACCAGCACATGGGGACGGGAACTAAAAAATTCGACTATTTAAATTAGATTTGGTTTTTTCTTCGAAGTCCTCCCACATCTACAATCCAAACTTTTTTCGCCCAATTCAATTCAGGATCAATTTGAACAAGAAATTCGTCCCCGTGTGGAGTGTATCCATTTTGAATGAGTAAATCTTTCAGATACTCAATTTCTTTATCGATGTCCTGGTGATTCCTACAGTTACTAGCTTCAATATCACTCACTACGCGGTAGCGTCCATTACGGGTTAAATCCGTAAGCAAAATCGAATAATGTTCTCCTTCGCGGATAAGTCGAATGGTTCTAGGAACATATTCTCGGATTGCTGGATTATTTCGAAGGGAGTTAAGGATATCGAAATCCTTCAGCACTTCACTTTTTGGGCGCCCAGCACGGGGACTTTTGAGTGCCATTGAACGGATATATCGATTTCCCACTTTTATTTGGTAGAATCGAACGACTCCGTGTATGCCGGTGAGCAGCACGTTATGCGCAAGCAAGGTTTTTAGGTTAAATCGAACGCGGGGATTCAACACGATGGGTGTTTTTTTCCCATTAGCTTTTTCTGCCACTGCTTTACGCCTACGGAATGGCATCCTTACTTGCATGGTAGGAGATTAGCGTGATTCAATAAAAAGAGAGCGGGGGAATTACCCCCCAATAAAATTATTTTTTCTTCTTGTTTAAGTTTTCCATGCCGGGTTCCCAGTCTACTTCGCAGAGTCCGCCGGATTGGAATGCCTGTACGATGCGCAGGGTTTCTTTTACGCTTCGACCCACATCCAAGTCGGTTACGGTTTCATAGCGAATGAATCCGTCGGGGTCAATCAAGAATGTTCCACGATAAGCAATTCCCTGGTCTTCTTTCAACACGCCGAATGCGCGTGACACGTGATGATTGGTGTCCGCGAGGATGGGGAATTTAACTTCCTGCAAATCTCTTTCCGCCCATGCTTTGTGAGAGTGCTCCGAGTCTGTGCTTGCGGCAATGATGTGGCAGTTGAGTTTTTTGAAGTCGTTTTCCATGCGTGCGAATCCCTTGATTTCCGTGGGGCACACGAATGTAAAGTCGAGGGGGTAGAAGAATAAGATGACCCATTTTCCTCTGTAGTCCTTCAGTCCTACTTTCTTGAATTCTCCATTCACGTAGGCCGTGGTATTGAATTCCGGGGCCTTTTGTCCCACAATCGTCATGGCGTTTCACTCTCCGTTTTGAGTTCTGGTTTAACAAACTAGGTCCCGGTTTTCCTTAAAAAGTGACCTTTTTTTCAAAAAAGGTTCATCAAAAACGGGGCTTCGCTTTATTCTTTTTAATAGGATTGCATCCCTGCCTACTACTATAGTACTACTCAAAGGAGAGATAAAGTCATGGCTGAGTTAATGAAAGTCAAGCAATTGCGTCCCCGCATGGGAAATGTGTTTATCGAATTAGAAGTGGTTTCGAAAGGGGAACCCCGTGAGTTCGCCTCTGCAAAAGGACAGGGAAAAGTATGCAATGTTGCAGGCAAGGACGAAACGGGCGAAGTTCAGGTTTCATTGTGGAACGAACAGATTGATCAGGTGAATGAAGGGAACAAGATTCGCATTGAAAACGGATGGGTTTCCGAGTATAAGGGTCAGCTTCAATTGTCCACGGGCAAGTTTGGCACCCTCCATATCATCTAAATCACCCCACAACATAACGAAATGGGGTGTTGAGCGTGATTCAACGATTTGGTTTTATAAATACTTGGGGCAGTGGTGGAATATTATTTCCATATTTAGGAGTGTGAAAAACAATGGTCATAGATTTTGAAAATCCGATTATCAGATTAGAGGACGACGGAGACGAGGGCGGCGGTTTTGAAGAACCCGAGGGAGAAGAAGGAGAAGGAGATGGGGATGACGACTGGTCTGATGACGAGGACGGAGATTCCGATGAAGAGGATGCGGGCGGCGGAGACGAAGAATAGTTCTTCCCACCCCTAGTTTTCATTCACTAGCGGGGCCCTACCTGCGTGATTAATAATGGGCCCCTTTCTTATTTTACTAGGTCTTGCTCATGGAGAATGAATCGCGCCTCGAAACCATGCTGATGGGCCTGGAAGAAGTGATTACGCGCGAGGATTTGAAGCAGCATATTCATTCGAATGTTCCGCTTCATCATTACATTGGATTTGAAGTCTCTGGACAACCTCACGTGGGGGCAGCGCTCAAGTCGTTGTATCACATTAAAAATTTTCAAGATGCCGGGGTCAATTGTTCTATTTTTCTCGCGGACTGGCACGCGTGGATCAATGATAAGTTAGGCGGGGATAAGGAAGGGATTGCGCGCGTCGCGAAGGGCTATTTCAAAGAGTGTTTTATTGGCGCAGCCAAAGTGGCGGGTGTCGATGCGGGTAAACTCAAGTTTGTGTTAGGCAGCGATTTGTATCATCAACAGGATGAATACTGGGAGACCGTCATGGATGTGGCCAAGCACACCACGCTTGCACGGATGCAACGCAGCATTACGATTATGGGAAGGCAAGAAGGGGATAGTTTGGATTTTGCTAAGCTCCTTTATCCTGCCATGCAAGTGGCCGATATTTATTTTCAACGCATTACGGTTGCACACGCAGGAATGGATCAGCGAAAAGCTCATGTGGTGGCGCGTGAAGTGGCGCATAAATTACAGTATCATCAGCTCATGCACGAAAAGAAGTCCATTGCCCCTGTTGCGATTCATCATCATTTAGTCATGGGATTGCAGAAGCCCCCCATGTGGCCGATTCCTAAGGAAAAACTTTCTGAGGTTCGTTCGGCATTGAAGATGAGTAAGTCCGTGCAAGGAAGTGCTGTATTTTTGGATGATTCTCCTGAGGAAATAAAGAAGAAAATGAATGCTTCTTTTTGTGTGGAGAAAAACACGGAATACAATCCTGTTTTGGATTGGTGTGAGCATCTTGTTTTTCCTTTCATTAAAGAAGTGAAGATTGAGCGTCCCGTGAAGTTCGGTGGAAACGTCGAGTACACGAGTTACAAAGAGCTTGAGTCTGATTTCGCTGTGGGAAAACTTCATCCCATGGATTTGAAGGCCGGCGTGGGAAGTGCGTTAGTTGAAATTCTTGCTCCTGCGCGTAAACACTTGACGAGTGATAAGAGTAAAAAGCTCAAAGCGGAATTTGAACAATTGAAAGTGACGCGATAAAAAAAAAATTTATACTGCTTTTCGTCCCCTTCTTCCATTTCTATTTGCCGTTCCTCTTCCGTTTGTCGCGCGTAATCCTCCTTTTCGTCGGGTGTGATTTTGTGCGATGGCCAATAGGTCATAGATTTGTTGGAGTTCGCCCGGGAGTCGTGTGTTTCCGGGAAAGTATCCCTGTAATTTTCGGTTGCGTGCTTTCAGTAATTGGAGCAAAGCGATACGGGCAGGCGTTTGTTGTCCGTTTGCTTCCAATCGTTCCAGGAGCATTTCATAATTCTCAAATAATCGGCGTCCGTTGGGTGATTTTCTCATTTCTTTTGAGTCTGCCATACTTCACTAAATCCATTCTGATTTATATACTTCAACCCATTTTTCGCTGGCATGGGATACTACCGTGATTTGTTTATTCGCCCAAAGCAGGCCGTGTTGTATGCGCTGCAGAACCCCAGCATGATTCGTGCGCTGGGCTTTGTTTTGCTTGGTACGGTTGCCGGAATCTTATCTTCTCTTCTTTTCGTGGGACAGATTTTCTTCGATTCGGTTGTTCTTTTTTTGATTGCGGATGTGTCGCGCTGGTTGGTCGGTGGAATCGTGTTGCTCTTGTTGGGTCTGTTGTTTCGAGGGATTCCGGTGAATCCGTTGAACATCTCTCGCGCCCTGAGTGTTCTTGCCCAAATCAACCTGTATGGTTTTCTGATGTATCTTATTTTAGGAATTCTCCTGCCTGCCATTGTAATCCCTGATTTGATTTCGGCATCCAATCAATTGAGCAATGATGTGATCGGCCCCGATGAGTATGGGGAGATTTTAGCGGCGTCCCTTGCTACATCGGATGGTTCTATTTTGTTGGCTCTTCCCTTAATTTTGATTGCCGTTCTTCTTGTGCTCTATTCGATTTACGTATTGTTTCTTTCCACACAAAAGTACTTGGACGTGACGGTGTTCAAGTCGATTGTGGCGATGTTCATCATGCTCATCGTGCAGAGTATTTTCATTATCATTATGGGCGGTGGACTCTAGAAATTAGAGTGCGTATTCGTACACCATGATTGGTTTTTCCCCATGGCGGGTTGCTTGGTTGTCAAATTTGTATTGGAATCCTATTTTTTGAAGAAACCCCACTGTTGATGGGTCTCCGTTATCCACGTATACGCGTAGTGCATTCACGCGTGCTTTCTCGGCGGTCTCAATGAGTTCGCGAATGAGTTGGGTGGCGATTCCTTTTCTCCTATTCTCATGGGGAATGTCAATGTCGACTTTCCATATCATACGATTCTTTATTCGTTCGGGGGTGTACCACATTTGCCCCACGGGAGATTGTTCCACCAGTGCTCTGATGCGGGAAGTTTCCCCATGCGTGCGTCGGGATTCAAACAATAGTTTTGAGTGAATCCATTCCCTAGTTGTGCGTGCGGTGGGAAATGCGAAATCAAGTTGTTTCCGAGGTGTTTTGGGTCCCTTCACAACTGCTACTCTTCTTCGTGATGGTAATCCTTTTCTTCTTCGGCCTTGCATAGGTCATTTTCGGCTCTGTGATTTAAAGAGGTTGGGGTTTTATCGAGGGTATGGCCCTTCAGTTGTACAATACGTTGGTGCGAAAGAAGCAGGTCTTCGAACCTGTGAGTGGGAATAAAGTTGCCTTGTACGTGTGCGGTCCCACTGTGTATAGTTTTGCCCACATTGGGAACTTCCGCGCCTATCTGGCGTGGGATGTTTTGCGCAGAGTGTTGGAACGTAACAAATTGAAAGTAACGCACGTCATGAACATCACGGACGTGGGTCATTTACAAAACGACTCCGATACGGCAGAGGATAAATTGGAGAAGGCTGCGCGGGAGGAAAAGAAGTCTCCTTTTGAGATTGCGGATTTTTACACGAAGGTTTTTTTGGAGGACTCTAAAAAGCTCCATCTTGTTCCTCCTTCCATTCTATGTAAAGCCACGGATCATATTCCTGAAATGATAAAACTTATTCAAAAATTGGAAAAGAAAGGACTCACCTACACTACTCCTCATGGAATTTATTTTGATGTGCAACGGTTTCCGGGGTATGGTAAAATCTCTGGACAAAATTTGGACCAATTGAAGAGTGTGCGTGAATCTGTTGAGCGTGATCCGTTCAAGAAGCATCCTGCGGATTTTCGTTTGTGGCAATTAAATCAGCCGCATCATTCGATGCTCTGGGATTCTCCCTGGGGAAAAGGCTATCCTGGTTGGCACATCGAGTGTAGTGCCATGAGTATGAAGTATTTGGGTGAAATGCTTGACATTCACTGCGGAGGAATGGATCATATTAACATTCATCATCCCAATGAAATTGCACAAAGTGAAGGTGCGACGGGGAAACAATTCGTCCGCTTCTGGTTACACAATGCGTTCATCAAAATTGAAGGAGAAAAGATGGCTAAATCACTTAGAAATATTTACACTATTTCAGATTTAGAGAAAAAAGGATTTTCCGCTCTTGATTTTAGGTATCTTACTTTAACTGCCCACTATCGTAATGAATTAAACTTCACTTGGAATAGCTTTGATGCAATCAGAAAAAATAGAGGACGATTTATCGAATTTATTCGTCGCTTGCAAAAATATATTGGTAAACAAAATAATCCCGATGTTGACGACCTCATTAGAGTGCATGGTGATCGCTTCGATGAGCATCTAAATAATGACTTGAACACCCCTGAGGCTCTTACACAATTATTGAATTTTATGCGAATAATAAATGGGTTAATGGAATCAGAAAATATGTCAAAATCCGATGCACGCAAAGTTTTAGAATTTTTGAAAAATGCGGATAAGGTTTTGGGCGTATTTGATTTTGAGATGAAAGAATATGTGATTCCCGGCCACGTGTTGAAGCTCGCCCATGATCGAGAAGCGGCGCGTAAAAGTAAGGATTGGAAAAAGGCCGATGTGCTGCGTGCCCTAATTGAGAAGGAAGGTTTTGCGGTCCAGGACACGAAGGATGGGTTTGAGTTTCAGCCGCTCTGAGCTAAATCCATATTAATCTAAACGCGTTTTCCCCATGCATGGTTAAGGATTTGAGGTCCAAAATTATTGTGGTATTGGGACTATACAAAAATAAGGTCTCTCCTGAAAATGTAGTTGCTAAACTTGCGGAGGCGGGATATTCGGTGACCCTCGCGCACGTCCAAGAGATGCAGGCTGAATTAGTCCATTCTATTCGCAGCCCCTGGCGCAAGACGGGTTTGCCCGCTGCAATCGACTCGCAAATAAGACGTGCGGCCACCTCTATTCGGAAAAGCTATCGTCCTCCTCGTCCAACCGATCCAAAGCTGGTTTCATTATACCATGAACTTGTGGGAGATTCCACTTACACTATGCGTTTGGAGAAAGAGCGGTGGAGGCAGTTGCAAGAATTCATCCAAGATCCGTTTTCTCCTCATCGGGAAGTTGCGCGCGTCGTTACAGCGTGGGGCGTCATCACTAAACGCGGGAAACCCGACCCTGCCATTGCTACGTTTGTCGCATTTGTAAAAGAAAAAATGGCACGAGATCCTGTTTTTCGTGTACAGCTTCAAGAGGCCTTCAAAGCGCGAGAAAAAGTGGGTAGACTGCGCGTGAAGCGGGCGCTGAATCGTAGTGGGTTACGGACCCTCACGGATGTATATCGTACCCGCGCCGAACCCGTGCATGTGCTCCACTCGGAAGCCCTAAAACTCCATGGTCGGGTGTTCAAAATCCGTTATGAAATTGGTCGTATTAAGAAGCGCTACCGTCCCCGTCCCGGAAAATAGTGCTGAAATTATGTTCGCTCCGCAGACCGGTTTTTTAAGCGTGTTCACATTTCAAAAGCCATGGCCGAGTTCTCCCTATTGGTTACCATTGGTGTCATGGTGGTCGCGGCCGCGTTCTCGTTGTACATTGCACGTATCCTCAAGCAGCCCGCGTTGTTGGGCTATTTGCTTGCCGGTGTCATCATTGGTCCGTTCGTCTTGAATATTTTTTCGAATCCTGAAGAAATAATCTTGCTTTCGGAATTGGGTATCATCTTTTTGCTTTTTACAGTTGGAGCGGAAACGGATATTGGAAAGTTTTTGCGTGCGGGCCCGACTATTTTTCTGGGTGGATTAGCGCAAGTGCTATTGATCATGCTTCTGGCGTTCTTCGTTCTTCCTGGACTGTCCTTTGAGGCCTCATTATACGTGGGATTGGCCCTAGCCCTTTCTTCCACCATGCTGGTCGTCAAATTGTTGGAAGACAAGAAGACCCTCCAATCGTTGCATGGCCAGTTGATGCTGGGCTTCCTCTTGGTGCAGGACATTGTGGTCATTGTTGCATTGCCCTTGCTCGCAGCGAGCGGCGGCTCGCTTAACATTGAGTTTTTCCAATTTCTCGCGTTGAAAGGCATTCTTCTCATTTCCATTGTGGCGTTGCTCTCCAAGGGTTTCTTTCCTGCCATTTATCGTTTCTCCGCACGCTCTCCTGAGATGCTCTACCTGACCGCGCTTGCCACGTGTTTTGGTTTCATTGGATTGGCCTATGCGTTGAATATTTCTCTCGCGATTGGAGCATTCCTCGCGGGATTGGCCATCGCGCGTCTTCCTTACAACGTGGAAGCGGTAGCGTCCATTCGCGGTTTGCGTGACTTCTTTGTCATGCTTTTCTTTGTTTCATTAGGGACGCAACTAAATTTTGCATTAGGGGAAGTTCCCATTGTGATTATCGTGAGTCTCCTCCTCTTAGTTTTCGTACTCAAACCATTATCCATCTACATTGTCACTCAAATGGCGGGTTATGGTTCTCCTACCTCCATCAAGGTATCGTTCGGTCTTACTCAACTTTCGGAATTCTCTCTCATTCTTTTGTTGCAGGGAAAAATCTCGGGTGTGATTCCGGATACTATTTATTCGTTCATGCTTCTCTTGGCCGCGGGATCCATGGTTATTACGCCTTACTTGATGGAATGGGGCCCTAAAGTGTATGAATGGTTGAAGAAGAATACCAAAACGACCATGCTCTCGCGCTTTCCTATCTTTTCAAGGCAAATTGAGGAGATGCAGAAGGTTCCCTCTAAAAGTTTGCACAATCACGTGGTAATTCTTGGTGGTGGGCGTACGGGAAAATATTTGGCCAATGAATTGCAGCGCAAGTACACCGTAATTGTGGTGGATCATGATCCTAACATGATTGCGTATTTTCGCGCTAAAGGAGTGCAAGCCGTGTATGGGAATGCGCGTAATATTGAGATTTTGGAAAAGCTCCATGTGGAAAATGCCAAGTTGTTAGTATGTGCGCTTCCGGATTATGATGAAACATTGTTTGTGGTGGACTATGTGAAGCATCATTTTTCTAAACTAAAGATTTTCGCCAAGGCCAATTATTGGGAAGATGCGTTGAATTTGTATCGCAAGGGAGTGGATTACGTGGTACTAACTGAAATCATCGGTGGATTTGTTTTCCTCGAGCACGTGGAGCACTTTCTCAAGAAAGGAAAGCTCATGGAGCCCATCAACATGGTGAAGTTGAAAGAAAAAGCATTGGAAGAACGTGAAGCCACGCATGGTGTGAAGAATTTATTGTAGTATCCCTCTATTGAATGAGATGACTTTAGAAAAAATGCCATTCAATGATTTGGTCATATTTGAAGGGAAGTTTTTCACTGTGGGTCAGGACTGGGAGTATCCCATTCAGGGTTTCTTTATTTTAGGTGCCAAACGAAAAGTTCGCTCGGTATCCGATTTTACACAAGATGAATCTATGGAATTCGTTTCACTTTTACAAAAAACTAGAGATGGGATGAAAGAGAAACTGGATATTCACGATGTCTATTTGTTTCAAAATGAAGACACCGAACACGGTTTCCATTTATGGATTTTTCCCCGTCATGCGTGGATGGAAAAGTTTGGTCGCAAAATTCAATCTGTAAGGCCGATTATGAATGAAGCCAAGGAAAAAAGAATGACCGAAAAAGAAATTGAAAAAATAAAAGAGTCAGTGGAAAAAATGAGAAATTATTTCAAATTAAAAAATAAGTAATTTGAAATGCCGGTTTTTAGGCCGACACTTCAATATCTAATCGTTTCTTGAGTTCGCGGTAGCGGTTTCGGATGGTGACTTCGGTCACTCCCGCAACGTTGGCTACTTCTTTCTGCGTTCTACGTTCGCCTTTCAAAAGACCGGCGATGTAGACAGCCGCAGCAGCCACTCCTGTGGGTCCGCGTCCGGAGATTAATCCTTTTCCGATGGCGTCTTCCAAAATCTTACGTCCTTCTTCCTGCACTTCTCCGCTGAGGTTTAACTCAGAGGCAAATCGGGGAATGTAGTGAATCGGATTCGTCAATGGGACTTCTAATTTTAATTCTCTGACGAGGAATCGATACGTTCTTCCAATTTCTTTCTTCGTCAATCCGCTGGCTTCGGCCATCTCGTTCAACGTTCGAGGAACTTGGTAGGTTCTACACACCGTGTACAACACGGCTGCAACAACCGCTTCAATTAATCGTCCGCGAATCAATCCTTTCTTGACAGTCTTGCGGTACAATAATGCAGCGGCTTCCACCAATTGTTCAGGGATGTTCAAGTAGCTTGCAACGCGTCGCAACTCCGTTAATGCAATCGACAAGTTTCGCTGCATGCTGGATGAGATGCTTGCGCGTTTGTGCCATTTGATTAAGCGGTACATTTGGGCTTTGCTTTTTGAGGAAAGCTTGTTACCGCGTGCATCGGCTCCGCGTCGATCAATAACGGTGACCAAACCCTTGTTGAGTTTGACATACTTCATGGGGCTTCCTGTGCGTGCGGAATCCTCAAATGAGTCTCCGTCGAAGCTTCTCCATTCTTTTCCAAAATCCATTTCGTCTTCAGAGACAATCAATCCGCATTGCTGGCAGACGATTTCTCCTTTCTCGGAGTCTTTCTTTAGTTTAGTGCTTCCACATTCAGGGCATACGTTTCCGGCCATGGCTCAACCACCTCTCCTTCTCTTGCTCGAACGGTCTAGCAAAGCGAATTTTGGGATAGGCATGGCTAGGGTGGCTCGAACAAGAACTTGTATAAACAATACCCTGGCAATGTAGTATATATATTTGCTGGTTTTGTTTATAAGTAAGTTCAAATCAGGCTTAAAATGGGCCCTTATTTTGGAGCCTTATCTCTTTTCCAGAAAGTGGTCAGGCCCATAATTTCAGCTAGGACATCATCACGTCTCTCCATGGCCTTTTTGAGTTTCAATCTTTCGGCACGAATAAATCCGCGTTGGCGTTCGATGAGGTGCTTAAGATTAGTACTGGGTTTCTCTTGATGAAGAATGCGGTTCAATGCGATTAATATTCCTAAATCCCCCCGAATCCGGGTAACGTCTTCGATTGCTAAATTCAGTTTGACGTAAGGCCAATTTCTTGAACGAGCGGGGACACGGGATATTTTTTTTGTTCGCGCTTCCTGTTTCCGCAGGCGTAGCTCTTGGATTCCGCGCATAACGGTGACATATCCTACATTCTTAGCCACGAATGCGATGCGTCGGGGGAGAGTATTTCTACGCTTGGCGGTGGGTGAACGTAGTCCTTTCGTACGAAACATTCCCTAGGGAATCCGTTGGTCTATTTATTCGGATTTCTTGGTGATCGTCTTCTTGGCGACTTTTCCTGTTCGTGCGGCGCGAGGAGCTGCTTTCTTGGCTTCTGCGGGTTTTCCTGTAACCACGGCCGTAACGTTTCCGTCTTGTCCAGGTCGACTTGTTACACGGGCGAATGTTTTTTCTCCGTTGGCTTCAACCTCAATGAGTGTCCCTTTCGTGATGATGTTGCGTCGCACGTACAGTCGGTTGGCTGCGTTTTCGTGCACCCAAATGATCTTCATGGGTCGGGTTTTCTGTGTAGCAGAATCAGTTACGGAGGCAGTAAGGGCCTTCGTAAGGACTGTCTTGTACGTATTTCCTCTTCCTTTCATTGTTTTATTGCGGGCGACCGTTTCCATGGTCGTGGCGGAAAAGTCTCCGCCTTTTTGGTGTAATCGCTTACTTCTACCATTCATGGTGCGTCGGATTCCTCCGGTTTCTTTTCGGGCGCTCTTTTCATGCCATTGTGTCATCGGTTTCCCATCCTTAAGGTTATATTATTGTTTTCCCGTTAGTGTGCCTATGAAACCCGCTTGGATTGATTATTCCCCTTTCTTCTCTAAACTGAAATGGGGACTGGCCTGGGTTTCAGGCGCTCGGATGAGAAAGGAGTCCTTGGACACGCTTAAAAAGCTATTGAAGCCGTCCCCCCGTGCAATCAAATCCTCCCCCCATGCGTTCATACAAGTCCTCCCTTTGCGTGGAGTGGCTTCTCCTGAACACTTGGCGTGGAGTGGTTTTTCCGTGGTGCAGGCACTCGATACGGACTCCCTTCATTTTCGTCAGCCTGAGCTTGAATTTTTAGCCGTGTGAGTGGTACCTTCCAATGGAAGGGCGTGCAAACTAGGGTGGCATTGAAGGATGCGGATAGGGACGTCGTCTTGGTCTGGGCGGGTCCCTTGAATGAGTGGAACGAAAAAGCATTCGTGAACGCCTGTCAAGCCTGGGGATTGAAGTCTCATTCAAGGCCTATTTTCTCCGCGGGCGAAAAAACATTGGATTTGCTAGAAAAGAGCGCGTTGGCGGGAATCGAATAAATTTTTGCAGAAGGAAAACGACATGGCTGCGAGTAAAAAAAATACTGAAAAGAAATCTCCTGCTGATTTTTTTGTGGCAAGACCTTGGCTCGTGTTACTTTTAATTTTTCTTCTCGCGGTGGCCGTGAGAAGTGTCCCGTTGCGCTTTGATGGGATGTTTGATCCGGATTCTCATTTTCACGCGCGTCTAAGCAATGAAATTGCCCGCACGCATGAATTAATCACGTGGGATTCGCTCTCGTTACAAGGGCGAGTGTATTCGTATCCTCCCTTGTTGCATATTTTAGTGGGGCTCATTGCCACTATCACGAATCAGGATGCCATGATCGTATTGAAGTTTGTGGGTGTGATCGTGGGAGGATTGCTTGTTGCGAGTGTGTATCTTCTTGCGCGGCTCTT
>CAYHNT010000025.1:0-13663 GCA_964358055.1 uncultured archaeon
TTAAAACTGGGCGATTCAAGGAGCTCGTGCATTGAAAATTTTTACAAGGCAATTGGGGACTCCGCAGTCTGTTCCGGACTTCCGTTAGAAGCGCAATCAAATTGTAATCATTACTATTACATTACAGACAACTGCACCAACGAAGAAATAGACCTCAATTGTACGGTTTTTTATTTAATGCAAATTAAAGAGCCGTATTATTGTGATTTTGTGGGAGAATCGCTAAGGGAGCCCTGCTTTAGACAATATTATCAGCAAATAAACGATCCTTCCGTTTGTTCAATGTTGTATGAAGAAGGCCTGTTCAAAGAATGTCAAGAATATTATTCTCTTTCATAAACGTCATTTTCACCATTACTACTTTTCCGACGTCAAATACTGTTTGATTTGGTTTTCAATCATTCGGGCCATAGTCGGGCTTCTTTGCACTGTAACCTCGATATATGTATTTTCATTTTTCATGATGTCGGAAAAATAGAAATTAAACAAGTCATATAGCGAATGGATTTTTTTGTATATTTTATCCATGAATTTTCTTGTTTCGGGGGAAAAGACCGCCTTGATGACACAATCGCCGTGAACGAAATAGTCTGCGTCTAATTTAACGTGTGGATATCCCGTTTTGAATTTCCCGAGGCCCCCTAGCATGTAGTGTTTGCTGACCCATCGGTCAAATGGAGTATCGCAAACACTAATTCCCATCGTTCCAGGACAACTAGTGCACATCTGTCGGAGTAGTTCAAAGTCCATGAAGTTAAATCGCAAGGGCCATACTGCATGGTAGAACAATCCATATGCCGGGAGCGTCTGTCCGTTTGTGAGTTTATTGTCGCGCAGTGTTTCTGCCATCCATAACACATACGATGTAAAATCAGTAAATACAAGCGTGGTCGGTGCGTCAAGATTTGATGGGAGGATCTGATTTTTTCCTTTTGTATATACGGTATCGACGACCATTGCATAATCTTTTACTTGCGAAATCCAGTTCTTACTAAGTTGAACGCCTTTGTCTTTTTTCTCTACAATTCCTTCTTCGATTAATTGGGTGATGACCTTGTGTACGGCCTGATAGGTTACATCTTGACCCTCTCGTTCTATGCGTGAATAAAGTTGTTTTACGGTAAGCGGGAAATCTGAACTCAATATGAAAAGTAATTTGTCACGAACCCTTGAGCTCCCGCCAGAAAAAGGAATAGTAGAACTCATAGACATAACCTCGTTTTTGGCACATTATAAAGGAATGGTTGATTTCACACCGGTACTCTTTTTATATGCCCAAAATCTAGCTAAAGCATGCAACGAAGTAAAACGGGAATCCAAGGATTAGATAAAGCATTGAACGGGGGTTTTCCGGAAGGAAATTTGGTTTTGCTCTCAGGCGGAGCTGGAACTGGAAAGTCCACCATCGCTATGCAGTACATTGTGAATGGTGCCACGCTTTTTGGTGAACGAGGATTGTACATTTCTACTGAGCAAACCGAGGAAGAATTGCAGAGGGCTGCTTCCCAGTATGGTTGGAATCTCGTGGATTTGGAAAACAGGAATTTGTTGAAAGTGGTCTATTTCAAAGTCTTAGGAGAAGACCACTTCATGCAGCGCATTGAGGAAATGATTGAAACATTCAAGCCCAAGCGCATTGTGGTGGATTCCTTGAGCACGCTCACGGATTCCATGATGATGTCCGAATTACAAAAGGATGTGGGGATTTCGTTAATCAAAATCGCAGATACGGTTTCTCCCGTGCAACGAACGGAACAAATCATGACGAAAATAATTTTGTATAATTTGATTAATAAGCTGAAGGAGTTCAATTCAACCGTTGTTTTGACGTCCGAACTGCCTGAAGGGCTTCAGCGTTTATCTGCGGATGGGGTTACGGAGTTCGTGACAGATGGAGTAATTACCCTTGAAAATTTAGTGGTGGGTCAAAGTGCGTTTCGCACTGCGCGAATTCGCAAGATGCGATACACGGACCATGGGAAGACTTCCATGAACTACTCTCTTTCGCCCAAGGGAGTTGTTTTTGAAGAAGCGGCAGGATTAGGCTTATAGAATAGTAACCACCAGCTAGTTTAGGTACCCTTATGTCAACCCCCCCGGAAATTATCTTTTCAAACCCGGCGATAACATACCCTTTTTTTTTGATTGGGTATATGATTCTTGGCGGGGGAATCAAATACATTGATGATGCGTTTGATGAGAAGACATTCAGCAAGGTCAAAGCTATTACTCTTGCTCCTGTGGTGGCCATTGCGTGGATTTTTTTGATGTACATGAGCGTGGCCTCCGCGACCATACTTGGGGCTATCTTCTTGGCGGTTTTGTTTCGAAACAAAGTGGACAACATCGGGTTTCACGTGGGGGCGTTGGCCATTGTCTCAGGTTTGGCTGCGCTTTATTTTCTAAAAGTAGTCAATTTTGATTGGGGGCCTCTGGTATTTTTGACTATTTCAGGGGTCTTAGATGAAGTGGGGAACGATTACGTGGACAAACACCCTGAAGTCATTAAGCCCGTCTATTTCTTTTTCGAATATCGCTTTGTGATGAAATTGGCTGTGCTATTGCTGGTTTTGTGGGGTTATTTCGGTTTCGAGTATTTTATTGCCTTTTTAGGATTTGACATCGCTTATGCGAGTGTGGGGATATACTCCCTTAAACTCAAGAAGCAGCATCGCTATTACGTGAATCACTTTAACCTCTAAGGATGGACCATGCCAACTAAAACCGAACTCGTAATGGTCGAACTCCAAAGCTTATTGCAATTGGAAGATGTGCTTGCGTGTATGCTGGCAAAAAAGGGATTGGGCGGCGTGGTTCCGGTCAATCAAAAAATCAAAAACGTGAATTTGTTCAAACTCATTTTAGATACGACCAATGATTTATTTGACACGATTGGGAAATTCTATGATTACAAGCTTGAACGACTCAACATGGATTTGGCTGAATATACCATTATACTGGCGCCAGTGTCGAGGGAAATGGGTTTGGTTGTTGTTATCCCCTCTTTAGCGAATCTAGGTTTACTCGATATTGAAATTGAAAATACTAAGAGGAAAATTTTACAGATATTGTCTTCGCCAGAACACAATTAATGGATTTTTCTAACTGCCTTTTGAGCACTTATAACTGCGCCTTCTATTGATGGAAACGTTGTAAAATCACCTGCAATTATCAAGTTCTTTAATGGCAGGTCGTCAAGTTGACTTTGAATTTGGTGTAATTCTGGACTCAGGATAGGGAGACTGTTTTCCCATCTAAAAATGCGATGAGCCAGAATTTCACTTTCTTTAATATCTATAAATTCAGCAACATTCGCAATAGTTTTCTGGTACATTCTCTCATCAGATTCTTTCATCCAAGTTGGGTTCATTACTAAAAATCCGTATTGATTAATTTTCGAAGTTGAGCGATTTACTACTGAGACAACTGGATTAGTTGTATCTGCAAATGCAATGTTCTCATGTGCGTCAAGAATCGGTGTTTTTGTTTGGAGATAAATATACGCAGATGATGTGTATTTGACTTTATCTAAAATATTGTATTCTTTAACTGGAGTGATTTGTCGAAGCTGGTTTGCATTCAACGTACTAATTATTTGCTGAGTGTTAGATACACTGCTTCCATTTTCGAGAATAATTTCGACAACGTTGTCTGCGTCAACTTCAAATTTGGTTACACACCTATTTTTTTGAACAGTTCTATAAGGAAGTTGGTCTTTAATTTTCTCCATTGCTCGAACCATTCCTCCTTTAACTGAGTATTGTTTTGATAACATCGCCTGCAATAAGTTTATTCCATTCCATGCTGAAATTTGAGTTGACTCAGTGGTCGTAGCTCGAATAATACCTTCAAAGAACCATAATGATTCTTTCCCAGTATTCTCAACATACCACTCGTTGAATAACTTTTGTTGGAGGATTAAATCACCCATATCAGCTTTATACAAGTTGTGAAAAAACTGGTTGATTTGTTTTTTTTCAACTGGTGAAATGTTTTGCAGCAATTCAGTCGGAGCAGAGTATTTTTTTCCTTTATGGATGTACGAAAATTGAATCTGTTTTTCTGGAAAAATAATGGAGTCATCTATTTTGCGTAGTAATTTAATTGTTTCAACGTCAGTTTCTGCTAAATACTGAGTGCCAACCTCAACAATTGATTTATTTGGTGTAAATGTTTGGGCTCTGCCACCTATTCGGTTGTCTTTTTCTAAAACTGTCAGGCAAGTTTCACCCTCTTCTTTTAATAAAAACGCAGATGAAAGGCCTGAAACACCTGAACCGATAATGAAAGTATTTTTCATAACATCTTCTCCGGAATTGGGGCTAATATCATCCTATTCGGCAAATGCCAACTTTTTATAGAATCTATTGGAAATCTATTATTGATTTTTCTCACTAATAAAAGTCCTTTGTCAAAGGAAGGCTCCATAAAACCATATTTTTTGTAAAGGGTATGTCTGAACTCATCTTCCCTATCAACTAAATCAACTATCATCCCACTTAGTTTAATTTTATACCTGTGATGCGACTGTCGCACTTTGATTAGTTCCTCAATAAGCAGGGCAGGAACTTCTGAGAATACAAGCTTGTCGTCAACGATAAATTCATCAATAGTTAATGTGTAAAATTTTTCCCAATCATCATGAATTGGTTTTCCATACATCATCCCTGTCCACGGCGAAATGAAGTAGCTAATAACACCAACAATATCATTGTCGAGTTCAGCAATAATCAAATCTAGTCCTATTTCTTTTCGTAATTTATTCAGACTATGCTTCGAGTAGTTAACTAACATTCTGTGGCTTGTATCTATTTTTGATATAAAATTAATAATTCTCTGTACATCTGCATCCGTACAGTGTCTTATTTTTAGGTTTTCAGTTCTTTTTTGTATCTTTCTATTTAACGTAAATTTATTACTAAGTTTTAAATAGTGGTAAAAAAGCTTAATTAGTTTTTGATTTTTGCCTCTCCACTTTTTAGGGCTACTATGATTGTATTCTATCCCTGCAATTGACCAGTTTACATTTTTTATCGTCCTAAAATTAAGATTATTATAGAATAATTTATGGTGATTAAACTTTGCCTCATAGTCCCAGAGTGCAATGATATCAAATCCATCTTTTTCTAATGATTTTAGTAAATCATCAAAAAGGTGGCTAAATATTCTTTCAAAATCATTACTATTGCCCGGTTCTATACAGTTATCAACTATGACTGCAACTTTGTACATTTTATCGTTGACTTTTACCGTTGTTGGAATTGCACCTAAACTTCCAACAGGATTTTTTCCATCGGATAAAATTCGTATGTATTTTTTGGATTCTCTATATCTCCATATCCAGGTTGGCTCTTTTACATACTCTATTTCATCGCGCGAGAAAAAAAGTGAACGATAAAAAAGTCTCATTAATTTTTCATCGAGATTTTTATTATATCTGATTAGTGTGTACATGTCAACCTGCAGCAATTACATTAAAAGAATGGGTGCGGACATTCACTATTTCATTGGGTCTAGAATAGTGTTCACCGCCAAAATATGTGATTAAATACGGCATTCCTCCTCTAAGGTGATCGATTAACTCTTTTTGTCGATATATTTTTGCACCTACAGCTTCACAGCTTGTCTCACACGCAGAAACGTAAAGAAAACCTGCACCTTTTGATAGTATTTGTTTTAAGGGATCGGACATTTCAAGAATCCTGTGGCCTGAAGCAGTGAGCAACTCAATCCTATTGCTCTTTAATTTATGTCCAATAAGAATATGGCTGCCATAAATCGCACCGATTGCAGTAGATGACTCAATATTTTCAGATGTTGAAATCGGATAAAATAATGTTGTTCTATATAACAAATGCTGATCTCTGAACGCCTCCGCATTTAGACTTAATTTTTCCATGAAAACATTAAATGCAGGTTTTCCATCAATTTTATCAATTACTGTGCCATTTTCAGATGTTTCTGTAACATTAAAAGTTGTTTTTGTTTTTTCCATATGAAGGGCTCCATGCGTATATACTGGTTCATTAGTCTGTATACCAAGTGCGACCATACTATTAGTTGTACAACTTTTTCCAAAAAATTGGTAATTACTGAAAAGTTTTCCATCATCAATATTTGATCCACCAATAATAAAATAGTCTGGACACTTCTCGCGAATTCCTGCTAATATTATATCATCTTTTGCAACTCCATATCCTAGAACAGAGGTGAGTGGCATGCCAATTTTAGTTAAAATTGCTCCAACATTTTCGGACTTAACGAAGTTAAGGCGATTTAAAATTGGAAATCTCGGGATCGTTGGTCCAGATATGAACTCTATAAGGAATTTATTTTTTAGATTGTTATTGTAGGTCTCTTTCAATTTTGAAGAAACTTGGCGTGCCACATTTTCGGGATTTCCTTTAGTATTTGGTGCGAAAATCGGAGTTATAGTAGCATCTGGGATAGTAGCTGCTAGTATGGCTATACCTGAAGAAAATACTCCTTCATTTGTCATGAAACCAGAAGTCGTCCCACCGATAATTGGATATTTATTTTTTGTATAATCAACTATACGAGATAGCATTCTTGAAAATCCCTGATTTTTTTGATAATTAATTGTTGAAAAAACAATTAGGAAGGAAGGGAGTTCACCCACTTGTGTAAGGGCTTTTTGTAGTGCTTCTTCTGCAGCCTTCTCTACATCGAAATGCTGACTAACCCCGACACCTGACTTTATCATAGAATTGATAGAATTGTCTTTCTTTATAACCATTCAGACAGCTGTTGGGTGTATAAAAGGCTTTTCGGAAATTTCCCTGAATATTGTCGCAAGTTCTTTGCTATGTACTACTATTACTTTTATTGTGGTTTTTTTGCTAACAACTTCACTAAAAAAATTCTCTAAGTCCAGCTCTTGAATTGTCTTAACTCTTTTGTAAACCTTACTTAATGAATTTCTGAAATCTTTGGGGAAAAAAACATGTGCTACATAGTCTCCTTTGGCAATAATGTCATAGTCTATCGAACAATCAATTCCATATTTAACTTTCTTTCCAAGTTTTATTAATGCTTCACCAAAAATATGGTCCATTGGCATATCTGAATTAATCACACAATAATGTAAAGTTTCACGAACAGATTTATGGAGCTGTTCGAAGTCTTCTTCGTTAGCTCCTATTATTGGCCAAGCATATCTAAATATACAAATTCCAGACTTCTTTTCAGGGTTGGAAACCATTTCCTCAAATGTGTGGATGATAAATTTTGCTGTATCTAAAAATGTTGGAAAAGTTAGTTCGTTCACATCTTTACGCGGATCAAAGATGGTTTCAGCGGAATACTCTTGTTTTATCTTCTTGGTAAATTTTTGTATTCCCTCTACCCATGCTAAATTAAGTTGTAATCCATTTTTGGTTTTTTCGATGACCTTTTCATTCTCAAGTTGCTTTATGACCTTATGTACGGCCTGATATGTAACATTCATTCCAAATTCTCTCTTGAGTGCATGGTCTAGTTGTTTGATAGTAAGTGGCCATTGTCGGGATAGTTTTTGGATAATCGCGTTTTTTACATTCCCAGGCTTGGGTGTCAATAAGCTGAGGCTATCTTCGTTATTCATTGCTTTTTACTTTCTCCATATAATTGTCCATCTGCCCTTTCATAAACTTTGCCATTGGTTGTTATTTTGCTTACAACGTTTTCTCGGTCCATTTCCTGTAAAGCTTTATGTACTGCTTGATAGGTGATGTTGAGGGCGCTCTTGGCAGTCGTTGGTTTGCTGTGATTTACTAATAGGCTACCGTATTCTGTCATGTTCATTTCCTCTTTTTTTCTTTAAAGAATACCATGGTTTCGCTTCGCAATTTTTCTGCAAGTTCACTGTTTCGTAGAATTACCACGTGTACTATCGTTTTTTCTGTTACCAGTTTTTGCAGTTTGGAATAGTCAATGGTGTTGGCGTCTTTTGTCTGGTTATAGAAGGTATTGACTTTATCGTAAAATGATTTTTCATAATATACTTGAGCCACAAAATCGCCTTTGACGACATAGTCATGGTCTAGAACGGTAGGGACTGCGGTGAGGTTTCGCTTATATATTTTTTCAAGGTACCCAGCGAAAATGGTGTCAAGTGTGGTGTTTCTGGGACAGATGAAATACTGTTTTTCTTTTTTGGCCACTTCTGCCAATCGCTGCATTTCTTCGATGGATACTGTGTTCACAGGCCACACGTGCATCCACCCTGTTACAACAACCTTTCCATCGGGATTAGGGGCTCCTTCCATAAAGTCAAATGAGACAAATCGCCCAGCATCAATCCACTTGGTGAAATTCATTTGAATGATTTCTTTGTCGAATGTAAGTGGTTCATTGCGCGAATACTTTTTGGAAATATCTTGGGATAGTTTGGAGATGGAGGCAATCCATTCCTCGTGCAATTGATATCCCTTTTCTGTCCTTTCAATTACTTTCTCATCTTCAAGCTGATTCAATGCTTTGTGCACTGCTTGGTAAGTAACATTTAATGCAAATTCTTTCTGCAAACAGTTGGCCAGCGTCTTAGTGCTCATCGGCCATTGTTTAGACAGTTTTTGTATAATCGCGCTTTTCGCCGTCTTGGGCTGTCCAGCCATTAGCATGAGTGTGTCTTCGTGCGTGCTCAAGGAGAATCCCTCTCTAATGACTACATACGTGGTTGAGGGGGATTTAAACGAGAGGGGTTAGCGACTTGCCTAGTCTACTGCTGCGAAAAGGCCCCATGTCACCAAGCGGAATAGGAGGTATTCGACGAAGGTGACGGCCAAAAATAGAACTACTTTCGTTTTGAGTGACACATGATTCCACGGTTGTTGAAAGATTTCAGTAGAGGCGAATAGGAGGATTCCTGATAAGAAATAGGAATAGAATGCAATGGGTATGGCTATTGAAATGAATAGTTGGAGGAACATTCCAATGTCCGTATCAATCTGGAAGAGAAGCATTGGAGACATCACTATAAGTAAAAATCCCATTCCTATTCCAAAGTATATTTTCATTGGTTGAAAAAGTATTTTTTGATAGCGTGCATAGAGTATTCCGGCCAGAATAGATGTGGTCAGTCCGTAGAGAATACAAGCCACTGCGAGTTGAGTAAGGCTGAGGTGTCCAAACAGTCCAAATAAAACCGGGGCGAATACAAATGCGATGCCGTTTACTGGAATCAAGCTGAAAATTTCTCGAACTGTTTCGTGAAAGGGGCAAAAATCACAGGTTTCGATGCCTGAGTAAAGGGCGGCAAATCCTGAAAATAGTAGTATTCCGGCGAAAAGTACAGTTACTTTAGGATTTGTTTTCATTAGCATTGTTAACTCCTACGTTCAAATCCTGTTAGTCCATAAGATAGTGATTGCTGAAGCTGGTTGCAGTTATGAAATATAAGAGAATAATGATTGCTAAGATTATGGTCAAGCCAACCATGATTCCAATTATTCTTCCCCATTTTGGGATGCTTGTGAATTTATTTTGAAGTTTTTTGTTGATCCAAAGTGTTATTCCACCCAAGAGAAATCCATAGAAGAGAAAGCCTAGCAAATTACTGAAATAATAAAGAACAAATTCGAGATTAAACGAGTTTTTGACTACTGGTGATAAGAAAAATGGTGTGGCCCAAAGAAGAGTCACGATTGAAAGATCAACGTGCGGAAATCGCTTGATTATATACACGATTGATGCGGCCGCCAGATAAAAATACCCAATTTGCAAGATCATTATCACATAAATAAAAAAGGGAAATGGCTGCAACCAAAAAGTTATCATAAAGAGGGGAGCGGATAGAAATGGTGCGATTCCCAAGAGTTGAGCATGTGACAGAGCTAGTAGAATCAAGAAGGAACCAAAAAGAACCATTTTTTGAATCGTAGGCTGCAAGAATTCATTCATATTCATCATAGTATCGTCTTTTTTTAGTATTTATTCTCACAGATACATTGTTCGAAAAATGAGAATAGGCCAAGAAATTATCTTGGACCTATATCTCAAAAATTAACACCCGAGCTTCCCACTGGGCTGTGGCCAGACTTGGTGCCAATATACAACATATGTTCCCCACCATGTGGCAGGCCAATTATATGACAGGACTTCAGGATTGGGTTCAGGCGATTGAAATCTGATTTTCCATTTAGTTCCTGATTGGAAAGTTATGGCTTGGTTTCGAAATACTCCATAGTTACAACCATTCACTGAAAGCCATTTGCTATAATCTACTGTACATGGATATTCCCACCCGCATCCTGGTGCATATGTGCTGTGGTATCCCATTTGCAGCAGTGCATTGCCAGCTGCTGCTGCACTAGTATACTGGTTTGTGGGAAATTGCCATGCTGGACAATACGCAGGAGAGGGTATACTGCCCCCAGAACAAGCAAGTGAGAGAGTTTGTTGTTTCGATTTTGAACTAAGACTTACGACTTTTGGTATTTGCTTCGTAAGCTTATTTTTTGGCACTACTGTCACGTTATCCTTATTTAGTGTATTAAGAAGTTCTTGAGTTGTTAAAGCGCCACTTTCTTGAACCATTTTGAAAAAAGGCTCAAATAGTTTCAAATCTTCTTTGTCTTGTTGACTCTGAAATGCGGGGCGGTCTTCACTCACTGCCGAAATAACTGAATTATGAAGACGTTCATAAATTTTCCCTGTTTTTAGAGTCTCCTTATCTAGTTTGAGTTGAGCAGAAAAATGATTAAACACAACCGTCTTATCTGGATTTAATTGTAAAAACGGCTCAATTTTTGCCATTTGATTCACAACTTCAATATTCATGCCATCATTAGTTACCTGGGTGGCATTTACCATTCCAAGCAGGTTTACAAGTAATAACAAAGCAAACAATCGTTTCATTCTAATTCCTCCTTGCAGGCAATGCAGTCGATCGCATTAAATATCTAGGGAAAATTTTTCGACGAACGAAAATATCTTCGTCAGCTAGTTTGGGAATGTATTTATAGTAGTGGTGAAATTTTACATAATTGGGTTTCAGTCAATCAAGTGTTCTTCTTCCACTTTTGATAGGAGTGCTAGTCCGATGGCGACCGCTCCGAGTATGACCATGGTATGGTGGATGTTCCATTGGGCTAGTTTTCCTACGACGAGGTTGGCTAACGTGATGGAGAGGGTTCGAAGCATGTTGATGGCGCTGGAGACCGTAGCTCTTTTGTCGGAGGGGATGTATTTCTGCATGTAGCTGGTTAGGAGTGGTTTGCGGGTCAGGCCGATACCTCCTCCTAGGAGAATGGATATCAATAGGAGCGGGAGGAGGTCGGTGATTCCGCTCAGGATGAAGAATACTCCTGTTCCTATGCTCGTATAGAAAAGTAGTCGTTTTTTGTTGCCCAGCATAGTTTCAAGTTTGGGATACAGTGCGAGCATTCCGATTTCGACCACTACAATTCCTGATAGAACGAATCCAAAGTATTCGACTCCTATTTTTGCACTTTCGAGTAGGGGCTGGAACATCCATATCATGAAGTAGGCAATGGTGGCAATACCAATCATGTCGATGGCGAGGATTTGGAGTATTTTGTGCGTGCGTAAGTATCCTATTCCGTCTTTCAGAATAGTAAAAAAGGCCGGCTTTTTCTCTTTTGAATGAATCGTCGGTTCGCGCAGAGTCAAAGCAAGTGCAGCGGATAGGAATACGCTGACAGCTGTAAGCAAATAGGGGAAGGTAATTCCAAAGGGTTTGACCACTAACCCGCCAATCGCTCCCCCGATGGCAATGGCGAACAGTTGAATGCTTTCTTTTTGCGAAAATATTTTCTTTGACGTGTGTGTTTCTCCTGTTTCCTTGAGAGAATCATATAATATCGCTTCTTCCGCTCCTGAAACAAATGCACTGGAGAGTGCCCAGATGAACTCAGCTAAAAGAAATATTTCAAATTGGGGGGTGGAAATATAGGTAAGTGCCGCCACTCCCATAAGGAAGCTTCCAATCACCAGTGAGAATTTTCTTCCGAATCGATCCGCGAATGTCCCAGTAGGAACTTCCATGACAAATATCCAAAACATGAACCAGGCTTGTAGAAAAAATATTTGCTCATAACTTAGTTTTCCCCACTCCGTGAAAAAAGGAACCAGTATGGCACCAAAGAAATGCAATCCCTTGAGAAACTGGTAGGCGTAAATCTTCCAGATGTTGGAATGGAATGCGAGCGTTTTAGTGGAAAAGGCCATACCGAGTTCACTAATCAACGCTTTTTAATGCGCGCTCTGCAATCCCATTGGTTGGAGTATTTTTTTCCGCTATTGCTGGTTCAAATTCTTTCCACACTATCTTTGTTGCCGAAATTTTATTTTCAAAGGTGAATCGGTTGATTGCTTCCTCAATGTCTACCCACTCCAATTTCTCTATTTTTTCTTCCCCACAACGCGCCTCTTTAGGTTTTTGGGCTAAAATGAGATAAATGGATTGTTCTTGTCCACGAAATCCTTTTCGTTGTTGAATATCAGTCGGCCAGTCATATCGATGGGTGTACTTGGCTTTTTGTATTATTTGATAATGTTGAATGTTGACTTCTTCCTTTAGCTCTCGAGCAATCGTCTGTACTTCACTCTCGTTCTTTTCGACTCCGCCCTGAGGAAACTTCCAAATAGTTTCTTTTTCACCTTTCTCACGAATAATGAGTACCTTTCCAGTCTGGTTCATTATTAACATAGATACGTTTTTACGATAAGGCAAAGTTGTTGTCATACTTGTTTTGTTGTATATTCTTTTTTTATACTTAGGGATAATTTTCGCTAGCTTTAACCAGTTTTCGTTTATTTTTGGCATGGATATGATTCGTTTAGTTGTGTTTGACGTGGGGAATACGTTGTACGTGCCTCATTGGCCTTCGATTGGTAAAGCACATGAGGCGCAGGTGGCTTGGTTGCGAAAGAAAGGGGTTTCATTTACGGTGGAACAATTGGATGTGGCGTTTAATTATGCCAATGCGCGCAAGCAGAATCTCAAGCGCATGGCGAAGCCGTATTACATTACTATTCTCCAAATGAAACATTTGGGTGTGCCCGTTTCCTGGGCGAGTCCCCTAATTCACTTGTTTTATGCGGTGCGGCTGAAGCATGAAGGTAAACGTGGGTTGTCGCTCGGGGTTCAGCCGTTGCTTTCCTATTTGAAAAAGAGAAAAATCGCAATGGGGATTATTTCCAATGCGGATTTGAGCTGGGCGCGTGAATGGGTGATACAGCATAATCTGCCCATTCCTTCTTCTCACATTCTTGTTTCACACGAAGCGCGCGTGCGCAAGCCGGCGAAGAAGGTTTTTGACATTTATTTTAAGCGCATGCAGGAACGAATCAAAAATTTGAAACGAGAGGAGATTTTGATGGTGGGGGATCGCGATAACGATTTAGCTGCCAAGAAAGCCGGCTTTCAGACGTGCTTATACAATCCTAAAGGAAAGAAAAAGAGCGAGTTCGCCTTCAAGCCTGATTTTATTATTTCTCATTTTTCGGAATTGAAGAAGATAATCTAATCCTATCCTTTCCCATCGTGCTTCTCAAGTCCTTTTTTCCATAGCCAGGATTGGATGAAATGGAGAAGCACAATCCATATGAGCAGGACAAGGAGGGATTGCCCATACCCCTCCCATCCTATTTGTCCCAACGTAAAGAGTGCGGGTGTCGCGGCTTGGTGTTGGAATGGAAT
>CAYHNT010000026.1:0-12557 GCA_964358055.1 uncultured archaeon
CAACGCATTACCTTTGATTATCGTGAATCCGGTATAAAAGAAAAAAAAATTAAAACCCCATGCGTTGAAAAGAACGAGTCCAAAAAAAGAAAAAAATAGAAAAAGAAAGGGGAAAAACTAGTTTCCCCCTCGCTTTCTTAATTCAAATAATTAATACCGTATTCTCCCTGCGAGGAGCGTGCGGTGGCCTTGCTGTGTCGGTCATCATTTGATTTGATGAACGGACTCTTGACTCCCGTAAAGATGGTGATCACTTCAATCTTGTTCTCATACGTAGGGTCGACACGTGCACCCCAAATCACAACGGACTTCGGGTCCATCTGTTCGGTGAGCATGGTGCCAATACCATTGGCTTCTCCCAATGTTAACTCGGCTCCTCCCGTAATGTGAATCAATGCACCTTTTGCACCCGCGATGTCAACATCTAACAAGGAATTCTTGAGCGTGTCTTCCACCACTTCATTCACTTTGTCAACACCCTTACTTTCTCCCACGGCAATCATGGACAAACCGGTTCCGACCATGACGGAGCGAACATCGGCGTAATCCAGGTTGATGAGTGAAGGCTGCGTAATGGTTTCAGTAATTCCCCTAACTGTTCGTGCAACCAATTCATCTGCAACCTTGAATGCGTCCTGAATGGGTAAATTAGGAACCTATTCAACGAGGCGGTTGTTGTCGATGACAACAACGGTGTCAGCAACTCGGCGCAAGGCCTCAATTCCTTCTTCGGCCTTAATTGTGCGTGCTTTTTCCAATGCAAAGGGGTATGTAACCATTGCAATGACAATGGCTCCCTGTGACTTGGCTATTTCTGCAATAATTGGGGCTGAACCAGTACCGGTTCCTCCACCCATTCCGGCAGAAACAAACAACATGTCTACACCTGCCAATACTTCTTCCAATGCCTGTCGAGAAACCTCGGCAGCCTTGGCTCCAATCTCAGGGTATCCGCCTGCACCGAGTCCGCGTGTAACGGATTTTCCGATGAGGATTTTGGTAATATTGTCATCAATAATCGATAAGTGCTGCTTGTCTGTATTCACGGCCACCAATTGTGCACCTGAAATTCCCATATGTGCGAGTCGGTTGACGGCGTTACATCCGGCTCCCCCGGCTCCAATCACCATAATCTTGGGCTGACCAAAATCATCTAACTTATCTTCGCTCTGTTTAGGCGCATTGTGCGTCGCGTTTGAAATAATCGATTGCATGTAAAGAGACCCCCTCTTTTTGAAAAATGGAAATACTCCCATTTTTACTGTGTTACTCACACCATTCCGGACTTAAAATACCTTTTCTTTCACAAACAAAGAATGATTAACGCTTTGTTTGAAAATAAAAAACTGCTATGTGCTAATCACTGCATAATTCGGCATTATTTTCGGCGCATGCACGAAAAAAAATGAAAAAGACGTTAATTAGGGCTTATTTCTTTCAAAAAAACAAAAAGGATGTTAACGAAACAATTTTGGGTTATTTTTTGAAAAGAGCTTATAATTCCATTCAACCTTATTTATTCGGGCTAGATGCGTGGGGTAGCCGTCCACGCCCGCACGAAGCCGGCTTCACGCGTGCATCGAATCCCGGAAGCGAAGGACTCAACATGAGTTTGACGCAGTTTGGTCTTGCTGACCTTTCGTCCGGGAAGATGGCCCTAAGTGTTGAACCCCGCCAGGTCCGGAAGGAAGCAACGGTAGGCAGTTAGGATCATGCTTCACGGGATGCGGAAGCGAGAGGCCTTATTGCATCACTCAAGCTCATTTTGAGAAACGGCAACCGGGGAGCCCACTATTTTGAACGATTCGAGGGGCATTTATAACGCTTTCTTGGAACGAAATCAACTAGGTGGCATAAAAAAAATGCCCTGGTAGCTCAGTGGTAGAGCGCCCGGCTGTTAACCGGTAGGTCGAAGGTTCAAATCCTTCCCAGGGCGTGTCCAGTTTCGATTGGACCAACCGATGTAGAGTTTATCGCAAGGCGATAACTCGATTGAACTACTTTGCTTTTGATGAACCTTTTGGAAAAAGGTTCTTTTTCTTCTCAGAAATTTTCTTCCCACTCACATGCATGCGTTGGCTCAACACGACGCCCGCGACCACGAGTATTCCATAAATGATAATTCCAATCCACGAAAGATTATTTTCACTCGTCAATCCACTCCCTACTAAAACAATGGAAATGGTTCCGGGAATAATTCCGAGCGTTGTTGCCACGATGAACGTGCGAAAGGACATAGCAGTAAGGCCCGCGCCGTAGGAGATCATATCAAACGAGACAGATGGTATTAATCGTAAGATGAACACGGTTAGAAACGCATTGTTCTTGAAAAAATCATGAATCATGTGGGTGTGAGGGATGTATTTCTCCACGAATTCCTTACCGAACTTACGCGAAAGAAAAAATGCAAGCGCGGAGGCTAAAACGGAACCCACAATCGCCAAAATGCTCCCCCAAAAAGGACCATACGTCGCACCAATGGCTAACGTGATTAACGAATTGGGAATGGGGGAAAAAATAGTCGCAAGGACCATCAAACCCACCATGGCTAGGGGACCCCACACTCCAAACTGATTCACGTTTTCCTGAATCCAAAACGCAACGGGTCTGGAAATCTCAGGAAAAATAATGGGAATTAACGTAATGCTCCCAATTAATGCGAGAAAAATAATCGGACCCGCGTTTTCTTTCCAGTCAGCCATGAAAAAAAGAATGATGACGGGATTAAAAGCACAGGGGAAAAGGAATGGGACTTCGCGAACACAAAAAAGCAGTTATGTATTGAAAAACAAGTGAATGGAAAGCGCGCGACCTAGCTTCGCGCGCTAAACCATTCCTATATTACTGAAGCGAGAACTTGCCTTCCCTAAAGGCAAATCCCCATTGAGCCAATTCACACAACCATATTCGTCGAAGTCCTCCTTCTCAAGGACGCTGTAAATGCTACCTTGAGCCTATCCCATGTGTATCCAATGCCCTCGCCCCCAAATAAATAGTTTTCTCCCATAAAAGGAGAAAATTAGCTAAAAAACGCCAGTTTTTAACCTAAATGTTGGAATATTTCCAATAGTATGTTGGATTCCATCGACAAAGCCATATTGAACGCCATCCACTGGGACGCCAAAACATCCCTCCAAAGCGTGGCAAAGAAGATCCACGTGCCACTCTCCACCGTGCATCACCGCATCAAGCGCTTTGAGGAACTCAAAATCATTTCACGCTACCACGCCAAGATCGATTATTCCAAAGTCGGGAGACCCATTCAAGGATTCATCCTCATTAGCGCCACCAACATTCTCCCGGATGGAAAAAAAGTATACCAAAACGATATCTTAACTGATTTGAAAAAAATCGATTCCGTGGAAGAAGGATTCATCATCACCGGAACAGCCGACCTGATGGTACGCGTACGCGTAAAGGACCTAGACGAACTCAATGAGCTGATTACATTCAAACTTAGAAAAATCGACGGAGTGGGCGCCACGCAAACTATGATGGTATTGAAAGAAAGCGACCACCAACCCGTCGTGTGAAATAAATCATTATTAAGGATAAAACGCATTTTGGGCTCATGACAGTGCGCACGCAACGCTCAACCCGTAATCAGCGTATTCGACGTGGATTTCTTTTCGCTGCCAATGCAGCATTACTCGGAACATTGGGATTCATGGTGCACCAAAAAAGGAACCCACCCGCACAACCAATGCGTGCACAAATTGAAATGGAAAGCGCACGAACCAGCGAAACACGCCGAGCTCCTATTGAGTTAAGACCCTCGCATGCAAAACAACCAACGCCACGCATTCCCACACAAGCCTTAAGCTTTTCTGAAATTCCAAAAGGAAACTATTGCACCATGTACGCACGCTTAGTGGCGGCAAAACTATATGGAATGAAATACGAAAAAGGAGACGCATGGGTTTTCGCGGAACACAACCAAAGCGTGTGGGAAGGTAAAACAACGAAGGTAAGTGATGTGGCAAAGCAGTTACATCCCGGACAAATTATTGGAATATACAACCCCAAATCAAGCTACAATACAGCAGGAAGAAAATACACTCACACCGCCACGTATGTAGGTCAACAGAATGGACAACACTGGGTGATGCAACGCATTGGCACGCGCGATCGACTTGAACCATTAGAGGATTTCCTGGTACAAAATCCCGGATGGCAAATTAGGGAAATTATCCAACCCCGAAAATAACCAACCCTTAATAACTCTCCTTCCAAGCACACTCTTATGTCGCTCCAAAAATACATGCGAAACAAAGTCAAACGCGCACGCGTTGTGGGAGGATTCTTACGCAACTCACTCATTTTCAAACTCAAACGACAAACCCACGCGCCACGGTATTGGTTCCAAAAAGTCTCACTCGTTGTCGTGGACATGGACGGAACTTTATTTGATGGCGATGCGGGAAACGAAGGATTGCGATTTTGTTACCCCGATAAAGTAGACCATACTACGATGGGGGATATTTTGTACGAAGGAATATTACACAAACTCGCACAAGGGCAAACGACGGTGGAAGAAGCCATTTTGGATGGAAACCGCTTGTTGCAATACCGCGACATGCAAAAAAAGGATTTTCAAAAAGTATTAGGAAAAATGTGGCCCCAAAGAAGGGTCGAATTAATTGAAGCACTCAAAGAATTGAAACGCGAACAAGAAGTCAAAATCGTGCTTGCAACGTTATCCTCACTTGAGTTCGCCCACATGGTAAATGAAAAAATATCCAAGCAACACCAGTTCTCTTTCGACGGAATCATTGGAACGGACTTAGCGTTTGACAAGAAAGGAAAAATGACCGGCGTACATGAAATCATGGGACTACGAAACGGTTACGTTCGTGGAGTTAAAATCAAAACCAAATTAAGCGCACTCAAGGAATTAGCCAAAAAGAAACATTGGCCGTTTAGCATGAATCAAACTGTATTGATAACGGACTCATATGGGGATATTGACATGGCCAAGCACGTGAAAACCATTTTACTTGTTCCACGATATCAAAATACCATTCAACGCGTAGCAGCGAAATACAAGCTCGCAGACAAAATGATCCCCACGAATGCACAACTCAAAAAGAACTTGTTAGCCGTGTTTGAACGAGTGAACTAATTTACTTTATTTCCACTTGATCAAAATCCCTAATTTTATTCCCACGCACTACAATACCTTCTTTTTTCAACAAACGAATTTTCACATCCGTTCCTTTCGCATATCCACCAAGTTCTCCGCTTGCAGAAACGACTCTGTGACATGGCACTTCAGGTGCAAACGGATTTTGATTACATGCATTTCCTACTGCGCGTGAAGCCCCTTTGCTTCCGGCCCACTTGGCAATGGTTTGATAAGAGGCCACTTTTCCTTTAGGAATACGCAGCATAGCCTTCCATACGCGCTTGGAAAAAGAAGAGGCGTCATGTGCTTGTATTCGTACATCCCAATCCGTCATACTTACCTAATACGAACCTCGCGTTTTTATTATCCAATCCTTTTTGAATCTCATATGAAAGGAGAAGTGAGTAATATTGGACACAATGCCATCCAAAAAAGACAGAAAATGGGTGCCATTCTCTTGGTGATCGCAGGCTTCTTGAGTGGGTTTCTAATCGCGATGGATACTCCGTTTTTTGCTCGAATAATTGTGTTTCCATTCTTCGCAGGCGGATTCATTAGTTTAATTCAAGCCCATCGAAAAGTATGCGTGTATAATGCATGGAAAAAAACAAAGGACATGGAGTGAAGGATATGAAAGGGAACGAAATCATTGAAACAATTGCAAACGAAATACTCCTCCATGGAATTATCCTAGGAATCATTTGCACGATTGTAGTTGCGGTGTTGTGAAAATGAAACTTCATTATCCCATTTTAATTTCAGGATTCATCGGGAGCGGAAAAAGCACGCTAGCGAAAAAGTTGGCGAAACACTATCGAATGAAATACGTGTCAGCATCCTCCATTCACCACAAATTAGTACTGGATCGCATGCAGAAAGAAAAAAAGAACGCAAAAAATATCCAAGATGGATTCTGGGAATCCGAAGCAGGAAAAAAAGGCACCGCGATGCGCGCGAAGGACCTGAACATCGACAAGGAAGTAGATCGACGATTACTTAAAACACTCCACGCAAAACCGCGCGCCGTTACGGATGCACGATTGATGCCCTGGTTGTACAAACAAAAAGCCATTCGCATTTGGCTGAGCGCACCGGAAAACACGCGCGCCAAGCGTGTAGGGGAGCGCGACCATTTACCTACAAAGAAAGTGCTATCGAGTATTCGTTCGCGAATGAAAACGGACCGTGGTATCTTTTGGAAGCTCTACAAGATAGACATGGGAAAGGACTTCACGCCCTTCGACCTAGTCATTAACAATGATAAAATAGAAACCCAACAAACCTTCCGCATTGTCAAAACCTATATTGATGCGCACGCCTCGGCTTTTGAATAGGGATTATAAAATGACTGGGGCTTCGTTAAACCTATGATTGTGAAGCTCGTTGGACTATTGATTGTTTTAGTCGCACTATCCGGATGCACGGAACTGCCATCCAAAGAAAATGCCAACAACAGCAACCTATTGGAGGGGACCATTGTGGGAAATTCAATTGCGAAAGGAAATTATGTTACACTCTATTACAAAGGAACACTCGATGATGGAAGCGTATTCGACGAAACATCCCCAGGTAGCCCCGCTACATTCCAAGTAGGAGTAGGCGGACTCATTCAAGGATTCGATGAAGGATTATTGGGAATGAAAATTGGAGAAAAGAAAAAAATTGTGATTCCCGCCGCACAAGCATACGGCGAAGTTAACCCCGCAAGCATCCAAGTGATTGACGCGAAACTACTCACGGATGCCAACATCCCAATCATGGTTGGAATAACGGTCAACTCAAGCGTGGGAAACGCCATCATTACTGCGTACGATGAGAGCACAGGAAAAGTAACACTCGACTTCAACCATCCACTCGCAGGGAAGCAATTAACGTTTGACGTTGAAATACTCGCAATTAGTAACGCGCCGTGAAGTTATTTCTTAATCGCCAGTCGTATATCCGCACCGGTTATTGTTTTTCGGTTCGCGTGTTTGGCAAAAACAGATGCTTCGCGGGAAACCGTCATTCCGATTTCTTCAAGCTGATCAGCGAGAACTTTGGCCGCCTCTTCCGAGACGCGTATGCCCGTGGCTTTTCGGATAATCCGATCAACGGCTGCTAATGGTAGTTCACCCATATTCATACCCAACCTTTTTCCAACCCAAAATGAATTCCCGTTATGTCGGGGACTCAACATTTACTGCGCTTCGAGAATATAAAACCTAACTATGCCGTATTTCCGCCTAAAAAACCCTAAAACCCGTCAGAATCAATCAAAAAGACGTTTAACACACGTTTTCGCGGCGAAACGGTATTGGTGGATTTAAAATACGCAAACGGACGCAATCCTATTGCATGTCTTTTGTAACACATCCCCTGGTGAAGCCCAATACCATTGAACGGCGCGTCTACCAAGAAGTCATCGTGGCCCAAACTGAGGAAAAAGGAAACACGCTGGTAGTGGCCCCCACGGCACTCGGAAAGACCGTCATCGCCGCCATGCTATGCGCACGCATGTTAGAAAAGAACCCCAAACAAAAAATACTCTTCCTCGCACCCACCAAACCCTTAGCCGTGCAGCATCAAACACGATTGAGGGAATTCCTTGCTTTACATCCTGAAACTATTCGCGTGCTCACCGGAACACTCTCTCCTGAGAATAGAAAAGAAATATGGGACGAAAGTACCATCATCACGGCAACCCCCCAAACGATTGAAAATGATGTGCTCACGGGAAAAACAACCCTAGATGAGGTGCAACTCGTTATCTTTGATGAGGCACACCGCGCGGTGAAAGATTACAGTTATGTTTTCGTCGCGCGAACATTCTGGACCAAAAACCAAAATCAGAATGAAAATTCTCACACGCCAAATAAAACAAAACGCATCCTCGCACTCACCGCTTCCCCCGGATCAAGCGAAGAAGAAATACAAGACATTTGCAAAAATTTGTACATCCAAAACATCAGCGTTAAAACACTCCAAGACGAGGATGTCAAACCGTATTTGAATGAAATCAAAGTCGAATGGAAAAAAGTACGACTTCCTGAGGAATTCCTCGTACTCAAATCGCACTTACAACAATTCATCAGCGAACAAATCACGTTTTTCAAAAAAATAGGCTACGCACGAAACATGCAACCGAATTATTTACGCAGAACAGACTTATTACAACTACAAATTCAATTACGCGAAGACATGATGCAGTATGGTGCAACCAAACCCCAACTTTTCCAAGCCGTTTCACGCGCCGCAGCCATACTGAAAATATCCCACGCAGTAAATTTGTTAGAAAGCCAAGGAATTCACGCATTACATGAGTATTTTGACAAAATGAATAAAGCTTCACAGCAAAGTGGAAGCCCAAAAGCCGCCAAACTCATTAGTGAACATGAATCCATACGCAAAGCAATGGCGTTGGAAGAAAAATTATCCAACCAAAACATCGAGCATCCCAAATTATTGGAATTACGGAGTATATTAGAGGAGCAATTCAAAACAAACCCCGAATCACGCGTATTAGTATTCAACCATTACCGCGATAGTGTAGGGTTTGTCACGGACATGCTAAACAAAACCACGTATGTCAAAGCCGCGCGATTCATTGGACAAGCAACTAAGTCCGCCACCGATAAAGGACTCACCCAAAAAAGACAAATTGAATTATTGGAAGAGTTTGGAGAAGGAAAATACAATACTCTTGTCGCGAGCAGTGTTCATCCCGACGAATTCATTATTATCCGAAATGACGTAGAAAATAGGATTGAAATAGTAAAAATAGGCGAGTTCGTAGACAAATATATTCCCTACAATCCAATGAAAACTGAAGTCATTAAAATCAATGGATATTCCTCTTTATCATTTGATAATGGGAAAACGTGTTTCCTTCCACTCACACACGTTCACAAGCATAAACGACAATCTGAAGTTGTTGAAACGGTCTTCTCTTCCGGATTCAGAACAAAAGTTACCCGAGACCACAGCTTTTTTACATTCGATTCAAATGGAAAATTGATACCATCTGCTCCAAAGCGGAATATGTTTGCTAAAATATGTCTTACCGCGCCATCAATACAAGAAGAACAAACCGTGGATTTGGCCAAGGAACTTTTCCAAAAACTGCCCATCAAACACAGAAATAGGGTTTATTGCGGCGTGGAAGGACTCACCCAAGCCAAAATGAGGATTCTATCTTCGAACAAAAAATTTCTAACGTCATTGTCCAATTCTTTAGACATGGAATCGCTCGCTCGCGATTCAAGTTTAGATAAGTCGTCTATTACTGATGTAAGTAATCGTTTAGCAGATTTCAATTTCATAAACATTACCCCACAAGGCAGGAAAAAAATAATAACAATAACAGAAAATGGAAAAGAATATCTTGGATACTTGCAATGGCTTTTCAATAACTGCCATTACTATAAGAAAAAGTATCGAGTGCACATAGAAAAAGTCGTGCATTCAGGAATTAAACTCGAAAAATTTTGTGAAATATCAATCCATGCATATTATGGAAAAATTAAATTGCCTCGGTTTTTGGATGCTAATCCCTCTTTGGCGGAATTGTTAGGACTGTACGTTGCGGAAGGAAATACTCGGAATACGACTCGCACATCAGATATTCATTTAGCGGCTCAAAAAAAAATAATGCAAGATAGGATGGCACGGTCTGTAAGAGAAGGATTCAAACTCCAACCTTATGTTGGCTGGCGAGGAGTAGACATTCATTCTAAACTTGCGCATTATCTCGTAAAGTATGTTTTTGGAGCAGGAGTTGGCGCATACAACAAGGAAGTTCCATCAATAATTTTTACCCTGCCAAACGAACACAAATGGAGATTTCTCGAAGGATATTCTCGTGGAGATGGGCATATCACTGATAAACGAATTGTTTTGACGACCGTTAGTAAAAAACTTGTCACTGGACTTATTTTTCTACTGCGCCAGCTTGGAGTGAAAAAAGTTACCCTTCAAAAAAGCGTTAAACGAAGCACATATGAAGTATGCATAATGGAATCGGTTCCCTTTAATGAAATAAATGTGAATGGCAACAAATGTTATTACGATGTATATCCAATTGCTCAGTCACAGGAAAAGACATTTACCCTAATGAAAAATGAATTTATAAGCCAAAATACTGGAGTCCGAACAAGAAAAACAGGAGCAATAAATGAACAAAATTGTTTTGATTATATCAAAAAAATAATTCCACTAAAAGAACAACCCGAATATGTATACGATATTTCGGTAGAGAAAACAGAATTATTTGTTGGTGGGCAAGGATTAGTTTGCCTTCACAATAGTGTTGCAGAGGAAGGATTGGACATTCCTTCCGTTGATTTGGTTATTTTTTACGAACCTGTGCCGAGTGAAATACGATTGATTCAGCGACGAGGAAGAACGGGAAGAAAAAATGCAGGGAAAGTCATCATCCTCATGGCCGAGAAGACCATGGACGAGGCAATGTATTGGTCTTCAAAACGAAAAGAACAAACCATGCATCAAACACTCGAACGATTATCAGGAAAGTCCAGCACGCTCTCCCCTTACTCGAGTGCAACCGAAAAAGACCCCTCGGCACAAGCCACGCTATTTCAATATCCTAGTGAAGCAGAACACGTGTTTATTTTCGCCGACGCACGCGAACAAGCATCCACCGTGCTAAAGGAACTCTCATTTTTTCCCGACATCAAAGTTCACACGAAGGTGTTGGAAGTTGGTGACTTTGTGATTGGACCAGATGTAGTGATTGAGAGAAAAACAGTCGAGGACTTCTTAGGGAGCGTAATTGATGGACGAATGTTGACACAATTATTGAACATGAGCCGCGCATACGCACGACCCTTGCTTATTTTAGAAGGAAAACCCGAGGAGTTATTTACCACACGAAACATTCATGAGAATGCCATCATCGGAATGCTATCCTCCATCGCACTCTCCTATCGCATTCCCATCATGTTCACGAAGGATGGAAAAGACACCGCACGCTACATTCGATTAATGGCACGAAGAGAACAATTGGGAAGCGAACGTGAAATTCGATTGAGAATGGGACACAAAGGGCTTACTCTCGAAGAACAACAACAATTTTTGGTTGAAAGCCTACCGCAAGTGGGTCCAACGCTCGCCAAATCATTACTCGTACACTTTGGGAGTATTCAAAAAATAGCCAATGCCACCAAGGAAGAATTACAAGCCGTGGAAAAGATTGGTCCCAAAAAAACACAGGCCATATTGGACGTGCTCACACTTCCATACACTAAATTGAAAGAGAAAAAAAGCTCGTTGGAAGAAATGGAAAAAGAAAACGAGGCAGCAGATATCGCATTCGATGAGCACACTCTTACTTCGAGTGAGAAAGAACTACCAATGGACTAGGAACTGTTTCATACTCGTATACGCGCGATCCATCTGAAGAATAAACAAGCGAAATAGGGGGGCACTTTTCTAATTGCTTAATTCCATAGGTCGCTGTTAGAGAAGAAAGTTCACCCAGGGACAGGTAATAATAGTTAGCATTGAAGCGCGAAATAGCATTCGTTACCGTGTTGCAATTGGAACTTGCCAATGCATACTTAGCTACATCACTGCGCTCCACTAATTCATGAGCGAACTCAAAATAACCATCCACCACCATAGGAAGGCCCGTGTAATACGCTAGCACGTGTCCCTGGTCCCAAATAGTAAGCACGGAATCCCCCTGATTGGCGTGCGTTTGGAGAAACTCAATCGCGGGTTTCTCGGCATCCTTGACGTAGGGATTGATTCCATCCATCGTGATGTACACGGTAATGAAACCCATCACTAAAATGAAAATGGTTAACACGGGAATGGTGAAACGATCCACGCGAATACGCTGAACCAACCATACTAGACCAAACCCTGCAAGGATAGAAAAGAAAGGAATGAAATACATGGCTAAACGCATACCGAATACGCCCAAAAAAATACTCAACAATGTCCACACGACCAACAACAAAGGCAAGCGTGTTTTCCACACTCCTAAAACAGCAAAAATCCAAGAGAGAGGAAAGAATAGAATGAATGACATCACAGAAAACTGAACCAATTCCCCCGCCTCAAGCGAAACATGCGAGGCATAATTGGAAAAAGGAAGACCAATACTCAATATCCAACCAAAAAAAACAAGGACCATCCCAAACATGGCAAATGGAAGCAAGATGGGAAACGAAACCTTGCGCAACACACCCGCTACCAACCACGCACCCAACAAAATTCCATAAAAAACAGAAGAAAGAGGGTGTAAGAGAACCATTCCAAGACTCAACATGAACGCTAATTTGTTTCGCCGCGTCAACCACAAATACAACAAGAGAGGAATCAACATCAATGCAATCCCATCCGGGCGCGTGTGTGCCGCAGTACGATAAATAGCAATGGAAGAAAGGCCCGCGAATAATGCCGACCACAATGCAACCGATTCCGATCG
>CAYHNT010000027.1:0-12288 GCA_964358055.1 uncultured archaeon
TCTCTTAACTTTCGCCAAATTTTATTCACAAACAACTTTCTCATGAAAACAGTTTCCCATTTTCACTCAATCATTATTCATGTGTCATTAAGGCATTCCTTGAACCTCACTAATTTTATGCGATAGATCAAAATGCTTCTTGCGAAACACTCTTCTCCATCACGGGTCAAAAAAACTGAATTTTATTTTTTTTTGATGGCATTGGTCTATACCTATGGTGACTCAATGAGTAATCGTAAACTAACGACAATTGCCATTTTTCAGGCAAAAAGGATGCATTGGCGCTTATTTCTCCAAGACAACCCAACCCTCATCCTGTGACCCCTGATTCCTCTCGGAATATGCTCAGGAGCTGCAATACGGAACCATGGTTGGATAAAAAAAGAGAGATTTTTCAATCTCCGCCCTCTGTCTCCAACCAAAGACGGTATATCAGCATTCTATTCACTCGAAAGTGAGTAGAAACTAACCAATATCTTCGGGAGAAAACTTATAAAGGAGACGCCCGGGTTTCACACTTTTCCCTTGCTCCCTATCGAATTCGACTTCGTTTTTTACCGAAGAGAGGCAAATATAAAGATGAACGCCTCGATGGGTGTGGTTGGAAGTTAGTTGGTAGTAAAGTAAATTCGATTTTAGTTAGGAGGTTGGGTAAATTATGGATTGGGAACACTGGGCGGAGGCAAACGCCAGATACGTAGGATTCGTCGTCATATTACTGGTTGGGGTACTGGGCGTGGTGCACGCGTTCACGCTCTAAAAATTAAGTAAAATAGGGGGCTTCTTTGGTAGGGAGCCACCCAAACCTTTTTCTATAACCAACTATTGAGTAAATACAGGTGATAATCAAATGAAAGGTCTCGTCATAGTGGTTCTAGGATTACTTTTATTTTCATCCATGGCATGGGCACAGGAAGGATCCGTGGGTTCCCGCACCATCCTCGAGCGCATCGCCGGGGCGTTTACTCAACTCAATCAGCGACTGGATGTACTGGCTGCCCAGGTTGCTGCTCTCATCGAAAACAGGTCCACTATGCGGAGCGAAATTGAGAATCTACGCTATATGATTGAAATACTCACTGGAAAAGTGGACCTCATGGCGATCGACATATTGAACCTGCAAGAAAACCGCGCCGAAACCGAAGGACAGATTGCCCAATTGCATGACGACGTGAATAATGTGCAGGAAGAAATAAGCGGAATTCACAGTGATGTAAGCATCCTGCAAGACGGTGTAGTGATTCTCCAAGCAGACGTGGAAGAGTTAAAGCAAAACCAAAATTCCTCGATTGAATTTGGCCAACTTTTGGATACCAACGCGGGCGCCGCACTTGGCTGGGACCCAGATGGGGTGAAACAATTCTTTTCCATCCTAGATGACCGCGTGCAAACCGATTCAGTTGTTTCCGTGTTCGTGAACAACGGCGTCGCGTTCTGCTACCCAACCGTGCTCTCGTTCGACGCACAACAAGGAAAATTTGTGGGATTCGTTCTCGCATGCAATGGGTCCGTGCAAGATAATGCGGTATTGAATTATGCCATTATGGGGCCCAACTAAATTCGTCTTTTCTTCGTCTATCGTGGGAAAAAGAGTCCTTTTTCTCACGGTATTCTGTTTTCTTTAAATTCCTTGGGCGTCGCTATACCTATATAGTATGGAGGTTATGTCTATGAATCGAATGATTGCAATTGGATTAACCCTGCTCATGGTGTTCGCATTGATTGGATCCGTGCACGCAAGCTGGGGATGGGGAATCATCAAAATAGGAAAGCAAAATGATAAGCACTTTTGCGGAATGCCCCATGGACAAGGTACTGGTGGCGGCGGAACTCTATACAAGCCTCCAAAGTGCACAGCGAATCACTTGAGCGTACAAGGACTCATGGACTGTAAGTGCCCTAAAAAGCAAAAAGTATAAAATAGCGAATTTTTTTTTTAGCCGACTCCGGTCGGCAATTTCTTTTTATTTATCTCCATGATACTACTGGCTGTGCCTGCCAAAAAAAATTCATTCTTACCCACGCGTCGGTTACTTGTTACTGGAAAAGAGCGCGCGGTCCGATTGAAGAAAGGAATTCAGTCGCTTCCACACATGGGAACATATGTGCAAAAGTTCCGCGATTTTGCAACCAAAATGGGTCAACCCATTACGTTAGCACGGGCACGCTGGTTATTCGTACGAGGAAAGTTCCCTGCTGAAATGAAGCGCATGCGCCGCGAACATTCACTCATTCGTCTGCGCGCCGCTACTACAACTAAACTAACGAACAAACTGGTTGAATCGGGGGTCCCCGCAAACCTCTACACGGGAACCAGCAAATCCGATTTGTCGGTGACAGAATCTATTTTATTTGCGGTTGCCCACCACACTTTATCAATGCGCTCTGGGCGCAAGGCACTGGAACAATACGCACGAAACTTCTATTCGTTTGACGGCGCTCTCCTTGGAAATTTTCACGTGGACATCACTGGGATGCGTTACCACACGGTCTTTCGATTTGGTTCACGGGCAACGGCTAAACAGTATTTTTCGAATCGACTCATCTTGGACGATAAACGAGGAGTTCATGTGTCGGTGACCGGACACGTGGATGCGAATACCTTAGAGGAGTATCTCCGTTATGAACGCGGCGAACTAAAGTGAACCGGCTCATTTTGACGAAGCGAGTGCACACAAAAAATGGATTGATAACTATCGAAAAATGATTACTAGTGGTATTTTTACAAAACTACTTTAGGGATGCACACTAGGTGTAGCAGGGGCCGGGGCTACATGAATCGTCCAAGATTGTGTGTCAATTCCACCCAACAAGTCATTCACTTGCACAGTAATATTTTCTGATAAAATGGGGACACGTTTTGGATTTCCACTTGTGGAGGGCAATGTGGGTGCGCTCCACTGAATTACTCCCGATTGTGAATGAATCGTCATTCCAGCGGGGAATGTAAGTAAGGAATAATTCAAATCCTGTCCATCTACATCAAGTGCATTCACATCATACAAATAAACCATTCCAGGACTCACGTATTCTTTCGGCACGCTGGTGATAACGGGAGCGGTGTTACCAAAAATTTGTTTGACTGCGGTCTCATTTGAATAATCAGCATCATAAAATGCATTAACTTGGTAGGGACGCACATACACGTCGTGTGTTTCCGCACTCACGGTCCACTGAATGTTGGCTGTTGCGGAAACATTAACATCAATCGTGTCCTCTCCAATCAACGTTCCCCCGTCGATGGGATTCCCGTCAAAGAATTGGATCTTTGCATTGGTTGCTACACCGGCTCCTTCATTATGTACAAGAGCATTGAGTGTGAGGATTTGTCCTGCTTGAGGAGTGGTGTCTGAAAGTGTAACGTCCGAATTATTCAGAACTAAATCCGGGAATGTTCCGGTGAAGAATCCCCCCGCGGCTTGGAGCGTGTAGGGCTTCAGTGCATAGGTGCCATTGGCTTTCACTAGTACGGAATAGTATCCATCCGCCTGTGTTTGGGTGAACAAATTAGCATACACTCCATCATTGAGAGTCCCATCCCCATGGTTCCCATCATCGAAAAGAGTCAGGTTCACCACACTCAAATTAGGTTGGGTAATGGTGGCCATCACTTGTTGCTGGGTGAAGGGAATCTGGTTATTGGACAGAGTTGCCGAGACTACAACGCTGCTCCCGGGAGTTTGAACTCCATCAAAGGATTGAAGTGAAAAGGAAAGATTAGAGTCCAAGAATGTGTGAATTTTGTAGGTTGTTGGATTGCTTGTGGTAATATTGTAGTTCCAGTCTCCCGTTTGAGGGAAAGGAATTTCATATCCTTGAAGATTTCCCATTTGGAGATACGTAGCAAGACCCGAACTCGGATTAATGAGCGTACCTGAGGGCGTGGTGAGTGTGAGCGTGGCATTGTTGGTGTCTTCCATGACCACCCATGCGGTTTTGGATGAAAGCAAATAATTTTGGCGTTTAGTTGTTCCATTAGCGTTCGTTCCTTCAATGGTGTTTATCCAATCAGTTTCCTCATCCATCAGCGCAGCGCTGGGTGTTGGAGGTGGATTGTCACTCAAAATTTCTTTGACGAGATCCATGACAGCAGGATATCCATGCATTTCAGTGTGATCTAAATTAATTTCATACGCACTGGCTTTCCACTCTCGACCCACTGCACTCAATAATGGAACAATCCCATCATCAATTCCAGGAATGAATAAACTTGTAAGAGGAATTCCATCTGTGCCTGAAATCGTGTACAACGATGTTGATGGTGCAGATGCGATTCCGAGGGTTGTTAAAAATAAACTACCGGGTGTCATCTGGATAAATGCATCCACATTGCAGTGAGAGAGGCTTACAATGTATCCCGATAAGCCAAATAAAATGGTAGAAAAGAGTGTACAGTAGGTCGTTAATGGCGTCCCATCATGTGGAGTTCCAATCGTAATCAACTTATCCACGTTAGACGCGCCGCCCCCCATTTGAATGTACCATCGTGAAACAAGTCCGCCCATGGAGTGTGCGACAATATTGACTTTATCCATTCCCGAAACGCCTTTGGCCACTGTTACCTGCTCGCGTAACACCTCGGCGTAATTGCGAATGTCTCCCAATGCACAGCCGCTCAGTGTTATAGGATTGCAAAAACCGGGATCATAGTCCACCGTGAACAGATCGACTCCCCACACGTATCCATCATCTTCAAACTCTGCCACTAAATCATCCCATGTAGATGGGTCAGAAAGAATTCCATGGACAAGGACGACGGGCGTTTTAGGAACACTGGGCGTTGAGTATTTGATGTATAGTTTTGCACGATTCAGATCGGCCGTCCAAGTGTGTAATGCAGTCCATGTTACATAGGATTGTCCCGCGTTGGAATAAATAATCGGGTTCCTGATAAGCACATTGACATCGTCTTGAATAAGAATCATTTTTTCCATCAAAATACCCGCATTATTCACGTGTGCATAGTAGCTAATTGGACTTGTATTTGGTGGAGCATAGTGAGACCAAACAAGATGTGCACCCGTGATATCTGTTGAGAGTGATGGGGTCATCCACACTCCTGCTGTAACATTATTATCGGACACCGTCATGATTGGGGATAGGATAGTCCCATTCTGATCAATTGTGGTGTATTTGACTTGGGAGTCGGTCCACGTAATATGAATGTTATCTGATGAGTTCATGGCAGCATATTTATTTGTATAAATAAAGGGCACGCTCCAAGTTCCGCCTGCTGCAATAAATTTTTTATTGATTATTATTTCTCCATCGTTGTTAAGTTTCATGAAATAATTATCAGTAGTATTCTGATTCGATTTACTCTTCCACACAATGTTTACATTATCTTTCGAATCGACAAACAATGCAGGGTTATAGGAATAAAGAGAGGAAGTTGTCAAGGGCATATCCTCAATAATGACATCTCCATTGTTGTTTAATTTCTTGTAATAAATATCGCCTGTTGGCCAGGCAGCGGCCCCAGAGGTCCATGCTAAATGAATGTTCCCATTGCTGTCTAAATCCACTGTGGGATTCAAATCTCCGTTAAATCCAGTAGGGGCAAATGTCACTTGTTTTTCAGGAATTAGAATGGTTCCATTACTATCAATTTTCACAAAATAAATATCACCAAAAATTTGAACACCTGTAAAACCCAGGGTGTCACCAAGGCTGTAAAAAATGTAAATAGTACCCTCATCATCACTTTTGATTATGGGAGCAGGAAATTCATGAGGACCTATGTGATTATGTTGATAAATATCTAAATTTATTTCCGGGACGATAATCTCTCCAGTTGGAGATAATTTAGAGTAAAAGACCCCACCCTCCGTACCATGACCAATAACATCTATTTTATCTCCCACGGCCACAATGTTTACATTTCCGCTGGGATCCACTACAATATCGGTTGGATAATTATAATAGAATTTTTCGTAAACTAGAATATCATCCGACCACCCTTCAGGGTATGCGTGAATGGATGCACTCAAAAAAAGAACCATTCCGATGAGCAAAACAAGTTTCATGTGGGAATGCATGACGATACTCCTGCTTCGAACACTTAATAACGTTTTGTCAAGGCATCGCCACTCGTTATTTGACGATTTTTAAGGCGTATATTTCAACACTTTGGTTGATTGGTCTATTTTCATTACTTCGGTTTCCGCAAGGGGGGCCGCGCGGTATTGCCCGTTCAGCCACATGGTGACTTGGTCGCGATAATTAATGTTAGAGGGGTCCTCTGAAATGCCAAACGGAGAAATGGACTGCGCACTCTCTACGTTTGTAAAATCAACGAAAATAGAGAACACTTGGCCAATGTCTGAAAGCAACAAATCCCCACGAGGCGATTGGAGGGGGCCGTAGAACGTATCTTTGCTCGGGTCCAGGCTCCCATAATTCTCAAAGAGGGAATTGAAATATTTCACAGGAAGGCCGGCTTTCTCGCTCGAATTGAACTTGGATTTCCATTGGGAAGTAATATCCCCATAGGTACGCGTGGTGTCGTCCCAGGCCTTCTCGAAGAGGTAATTGAGATAACTAATCTCGCTGTCCGCCAGCACCACGTTAGGATTGGCATTTAATCGGTCACGCAAGTGACGCGCATAGGCAACAAGACCAGGTTCTCCACCACCATATAGGTCATCCAAACCATCCGTGTTTTCGCGAAAATAGGAACTCAAATGATGGGCGATGGCATAGAGTGATTCATCCGTATGAAATTCACCCCCGGACTCACGCCACTGCTCCAAATAAATAAGGGCACGCAAGGAAGTGTTTGATAATTCGTCTCCGCTTGATTGAACGTCCCGCACGTGTATCCCTGCACGGATGAGCGTGTCAAAGACCCAGGAATGGGTATCATAGTGAACCGCAAACGTTTCAGCAGGAGTAATGATTCCATTGGCCCCGGCTTCCTGGAGTTTCTCCCGGGCTTGGGCTGAACGCAACGTGTCGCCTCCCGAATACCTTCCTCCATTCACAATGGGATACCAGCTTCCAATAGGTAAATTGTTTCCCGTGGAAATAAAACCGTCAGCAGGATTTGTAACATGCGGACGTACATCCGGAGGGACAAATTCCACCCACGCATAGGAAGAGGAACTGCCATCCTGGGCCATTTGTCCCGCAAGGGGCGAAAGCGAGGAACGGGTAACGGCTGCAGGGGTTAAACGATACCCAACATCCCCATTTGACGTGGCAAAAATAGTATTGGTTCGTGGGGTTCGCCAATTACCCAATCCCGTGTTGAATTGTGCGAGTGTGGTGGCGCGCATCATTTGAATGAGCCCCTGCACCGTGTGCTTTCCGGGATCCGCAATGGGAACCGTGACCATGACAAATTCTTCTCCGGGATTTTCATTTGGAATAATGTCCGTGACTACTGGGCCCAGGATGGTGGAGCAGATTCGTGCCGATTTGGAGGTGCCATTCTTCGCCTTAATGGTGTCGTTGGTGCACTCAAATGGATAATTTTTTCCATCATATTCGTAGGTTTCGTTTCCCGTCATTTTGAGGCGATACATATCCGTGTAATCCCCCACTCCTCCTGAGTGCGACCATGCGGCGAAGCGCGTGTAGCCTACAAAAAATCCCAGTGCACCTGGCACCGTATTTCCGCGCGCATTGAATGTTTCACCCACCACATGAATCTCATACCAGTATGCCGGGTCGCGTATCTGGAACTTGGGGTCACCCACTAAAACGGATTCTCCCGTACCTGATTTACTTCCGCCTACTGCCCAACCATGACTAAAGTGCGGGGCTTCCGTGAGAGTGGAGGTAATGCCCCCAAAGGTAGGGTGGGCATTCGCATAGGCCTGCATTTGCTGCTGCACGGAGGCAGGCACATCACTCTGTTTGATGGTGGCCCCTGCATTATCAATAAATCCCTTGGGCGCCAGCTCTAGGGCTGCCTGGAGAGGAGACAACCCCTGGTCGCGAAGCTCATCAAATTGATGGAGTAAATCCACTTCCCCACTTTCCGCGGAGGGGTGCGTCATGTAATCCCACGCAAGGAGAGAATCCCAGGGCATCCATTTACTTGGAACGTGGGAACCGAACAAATACAATAAGTTTCCTTTCTTGTCCGCCAAATACTGATTCACTCCCGCTGCATACGCATCCAAAAAAGTCCGCGTCTCGGCATCCAATTCACCATATCGTTTTTCCGCATACGAATAAAACTGGAGATGACGCAACACCACGTCTTGTGACACGGAGTCCGGGCATCCTTCATCAATGCAATTCTTCTTCCCAATTAATTCGGAAAGACGCCCATACATGTAGAGGCGAATGTATTCCATCTGAAACATTCGATCCTCCGCAGAGGCATACCCCATTCCATAAAATGCCCCTTCATCACTCGGAGAAAAAACGTGAGCCACGCCCCACTCATCGCGGATGATGCGCACGTCTTGTTCGAGTGAGCCCGTACACGATTGGGTTTCAACTGGCTTTCCTGAATTGGTTCCGCATACATTCAAGTCTGTACATGTACGATGTTGTTGATTGTTGACACACGGAGTCCAATCGGAGCACACCCATTCCGGGTTACACGTGGAGTTACAGGACATGGTCAAGGGGGGTTGATTGTTTGTTGTGCCGCACGATTCGGTATCGTTACACGTGCGCGTAAGCATTCCATTCACGCACGCACTCCACGCACTACACGACCATTGTTCAACACATCCTTCTTCACAACTCTGAATGACATCCGGAATGTTATTCGCGGTGCCGCAGGCATTATTGTCCGTACACGCACGGGCTTGCGTACCATTTGAACATATTCCCCATTCAGTGCAGGACCATTCTTCTTCACACTCACTCGAAATAGAGGTAAACGCAACAAATCCCAATGCCAGTGCGGCCAGTACTAATACTCCAATTCCAGCCAGGGATATTTCGCTGCTTGAGTTGATTGCCATACGTGGAAAAGAACTCCCTACTTTATATGTAAAGCTTCTGAGCTCAATGCCTACTTAAGATGTTTTACGTAATAGCGCGCCTCTTCCGTGTACCCTGCCCCTTTAGCTACTTTGGAATAAAAATTTCGCATGTCCCATCGTATTCCGCGAACGGCTTTCTCTTTGTCTTTTTTTCCCGTTAGGGGAAGGCGATAATAGTAAAGTGTTTCTGCTTTTCGTATACGTACAGTTGAATATCCTGTTTTTTTGGCATGAGACTCAATCACTTTGAGCAAGGCATTGGGCCAGGGTTCTCCCAATTCTCGACTGGTTTCATCAATGAATTCAAGATTTCTTGACAAGCCCTGAACCGCTTCTACTACGACTTCTTTTTCCTTGAATCCGAGTTTAATTTCCCCAATATCACTCAGCCCGTTTGTTAATTTAACCGCAATCGGTGACTCAAAAAAACCAGCTTTCATTTCAGCACGAATAGACACGGCGTGGTGTCCCCTATCAACGAGCGTATGGTCATCAAATGTTTCGAGGAATTTCCACCCATACCTTAGTTGACTTCGTACACGTGCACTGCGCTTCCAAATGACTCTTGAATACATGTCCATCCGACTCTTGGGTGCACGTTCACTTCTCCGTGCTTCGATTAAAATTTTTCGAATTGTGGGTTTTTGTATCCGACTACCTTTTGGCATAAGAGCAGAGGGGCAGAGGCAGAATAAAAGATTAGAAGTGGACGCTGGGGGATTCGAACCCCCAACCTTCTCGTTGCAAACGAGACGCGCTACCGTTGCGCCAAGCGCCCAATCACTACTAATCCCTCATGGACAAGTTTTATAGACCCTATATGGAAGAAAACACTCCTGGGCGCCTACACATGTGCTGCATATCCATATCCAAGTGTTTTTGCCCAAAACCGGAGAAATGATTCATTCAAGCAATTGCGTCATGGTTGCTCTAAACATAAAACGCGAGCTGTTCCATTTTTCAAACAGCTAAATCCCATTGGAGAATTTTCATTGCTAATGTTTTGAAATGCGGATGTAAACGGAGAGTTATCCCCATATTCTATTAATACATCATCGAATGCTCCACCATCGTTGTTAGGTGCTTTGTATCTGAGGTGTGCATATGAAAATGAAGTCGTTGTTACATCCTGAACTTGATCATCGTATTCTATCCCATTATAGTAGAGTTTCCAATACCCCGCTGAATCTCTTTCAGCTTTAATTTCGTATTCTCCACCGGGGGAAAAAATGACTGAATTTTCCACTTGTAAATAGGTCCACGAACCATTGATAATTCGATAAAGTATCAATTGGTTTGCTCCCCCAATTGCACCGAGCATGTACCCTGTGTCATTGAGCAGCAACGGTCCCGGACTGTCCGTTAAACCAATATACATTTGATCACCAGCGATGCTGGGCATAATTTTCATACTCATTGTAAGTTGGATATTATTTACAGCAGCAGGGGTAAAAATATCATGATAAACAGTACCTCCATTCCCAACGAGTGCCGGAGATCCGCTGGGAAAATTTCCAATGGCAAAAGATCCTTGCGCCACAGTCCATATGGGGTTATTGGTGTAATCGAGGTCATTGAAATTATCCCATACTACTGTGTTGGTTTGAGTCGATTCGTTTGGCACACCAGCTGAACAATACCCCATGAGCAATATATCATTTAGATCATCGCAATAAGCAGTATTCTGATTTACATCTAAATTCACCACCTCATATATTTGGCTTCGGTCGATGGCCTCTGTTTGTAATACTGAAATTTGGTCGTCTAGTTCACTTAGATGAGTGTCGGTGCTGCGTTGGTATTGCAGGAAGTCCGAATTGAGGCTGCTCAAATGGTCCGTGAGTGATTGAATTTTTTCATTGATTGTAATGATCATATTGCAAAGGAATTGAAACTCTTGGGAACAATGCCATTCGTGCGTGGCAGGGACGATCGGTGATTGTGCGTAGGCTAATGGAAGAATGACAAATGCAAAAATAATTACTGCCACTACATATGGTTGCATATGTTAACAACTCATTATGTAGTTTATAAGGTGCTGGGCTGGTGTGTGAAAAATTTCGAGTTTGTCACTTAGAACGTTTCAAATAAAATGGCTCTTATTTATCACACGTGCTGCATGTGCGTGTCTTTGAAGTGCGTGGGATACTTCAAGCCGAAACCAAACAAGCGGTCCATTCCAATATGGGCCACCCACACCAGGGAGAAGAGTAAGAGGGTGTTAGAATACGGTACCCCGCTCGCAAGGAGCCAAGCCGCCAACATCAGGGGAATGGCAAACGTGTGCGTGACATTGTAAATGAGACTGCCTGTTTTTGAGCCCCCTAAGAAACCTGCGATTCCAATGTCAGGAAGAATCAATGCGATGATGAAAAACACGGGGTCCCCCCAATAATGAAAATATAAAAAAGAAGCGGAGAGAAACGTGACTAAGCCTTCCAAACGAAGGAAAAGATTGGGAAGGGACATTGGTAGTTTTGCTTTCATAAAAACAAAAAATAACTAAGCAGGAATTTCAACGTTTAATTTGGTGAACGTACTCTCTGAAACTTTTTTTTGCAGCTCCTTTCTTTCTTTGGGAGACAAACATTCCATGTACAGTTCAATGCCTTCTTTCAAATGCATCAATGCTTCCTCTTCCGTGTTTCCCTGATCCGCGATTCCAATTCCGGGCGCCATCACCGAGTAGCCTCCACTTTCGGGAAAAATAATCACTTGGAATCCCAATACTTTCTTTTTTTGTGACATATACTCATCCAGACCCATCTTCTATAAATAACTAAGCAAAAATTTGACCCGTTTAAATTTTCTCTAGCTATAAAAATCTTTTCAATTGCTTGCCTAGAATGAAAAAACTAGTGGTTTCCGGCAAAGAGGTGTTGAAAGCGCTGCTCAAAAAGGGATTTATTTTAGTCCGAAGCAAAGGCAGCCACCACCGGCTGACACGGGTGGTGAATGGGAAAGAATTTCATGTTACGATTAACATCCACGGGAACAAAGACTTGTACTGGCCCGTGCTAAAATCAGTTATTGAACAATCCGGAATGTCGGAAGAAGAATTTGAAGAAATGTTCAATTAAAAAAGAAACAAGAAAAAAGTGCGTAAAAGAAAGTTTTAGGGAAAAGGTTTGTTGGAAGCAAATTATTATTCGGGAGACTAAAACTGGTAGTTTGATTTATTGCACACGTCGTGAAAACAGGGTATAGTTGACATGAAATGAGGGGAGAAAGGATTGCTCCTTCCTCCCTCTGTTTTCACATCGTGACGCACATTTGCGCGTCGTTAAAGGAGGTGATCCGTCCGCAGGTTCCCCTACGGACACCTTGTTACAACTTAGCC
>CAYHNT010000028.1:0-12215 GCA_964358055.1 uncultured archaeon
AAGGTAATGCGTTGATGATGATTAATGCTAGCAACACCCACATGAACATTTTTCCTATTTTCTTCTTGGTCTGCTCTTCTCCTTCTTTCAGGAAACCAAAATAGGGTAAGAGTAAGAGTTTCACCATCTTTCCACCATCAAATGGATCCACTGGAATGAAGTTGGCCGTGGCCACGAGGAAGTTGAGTAACAATAACCATCCAATGAAGCTCGCAATGAATCCTATAATCGCAACGCCCGGTTCGTACCAGGAGGGAGGCGTATAGTTCTCATTGGGAATGTCCTGCACCACAATTCCAATTCGTCCCAACTCATTAGGGGAAAACGTAAATTCTTTCTCTTCTCCTTCTCTCAATACAGTCAACGTGTAGGTTTCTTTTTCTTTTACTTGCGCCGAGTATTGTTGCACATTATGCACCCCTACTCCATCCACCTGCGTAAGTTGGTCTCCTTCCTCTAACACTCCATACGCCGGAGCGGCAAATTCGGTTCCGCAAATATCAATCTTATCCGTTACACTCGCAATGAAAACTCCACTCGCCATTTGGGTGCGAATATCTTGTATAGTGGGATCAATAATGGGTCCAATAACCATGCTCCCGAGTAGCGTGACAATGAGTCCTCCCACCAAGAAGAAATAAAGATTACTACTGGGTCCCGCGGCATACATGCGTAATGCTTCGCGTGGTTTTTGTTGTTCGAGTTTCTTTAATTCCTTTTCATCCGGTTCAACGAATGCTCCAATGGGTAGGAAGCCGAACAAGAGTAATCCGTAACTCTTGAGTTTCATTCCCAGTTTACGTATAACGAAACCATGGGAGGCTTCGTGTACGATTAAGATAATGACGAATGAAAGCCAGGCGTGTAAAGGTACTGTGATAGGTGAACCGGGGAGTGCAACTCCTGGAATTACTGGTGCAACTCCCGCACAGGCATTTTGTCCTGTTGAGAGTTTGGTGAAAATGTCAATTCCGGAGAAGAATAAGCTCACTAAAATGATTCCGGCCAACCCGAATATACCAAATGCCACTTGCATGACGATGAGTGGGATTGGGACGATGGGGTTTTCGGTGGGAAACACTTGCGATGTCAAGAGTCCCATCACGATGATCGAGAAAACAAAAACCAATATGCGTTGATACGTGGGTCGTTTTTGCATCCACAAGAAATCAATTGCCACGGCACCAAATCCAATAACTAATCCTAAATCCGTGAGACGGTTAACCAGGTTGGGGTGTTTGACGAACGCATCAAATATTTTTAGTGGCTTCGCGAAGCGCAACATGCTTACTACATGCCATGTTTGGGCGTTGGGGAATTTTTTCTTAATGAACTTCGTCACAAGTGCCATGACGAGAAAAATACCCACTATCCACGCGAGAATATCCAGCATTTCAAAACCTTTTTTTCATTACTTATTACTCACTCACAAATCGTGGGTTTTTTAGGGAGATGGATTCGCTAAGGGAAGTAGCATTCCTCGAAGTGAAGCATAAACGAAACTATTTAAAGTCGTTCTCGAGTAAAAGTAGGTAGGGCTCATCATGGCAGATTTAGATTCTACAGCAGTTAGCGATAAGGACGCGAACGCAGGTTCGACCTCTCGTAGAGGCGTCACTAATTTTTACGATTACGTGTACACGTTGGAGGAACAAGTTCGTTTGCTCCAGACCCATAACACGTCCATGGAAGAGAAAACAGGTCAATTGGAAACTGAAGTGAAGCGATTGAAAGGTGAACTTGAACGATTCAAGGCACCCCCCTTAATGGTGGGGATGGTCCAGGATATTTTGCCCGATGGAAAATGCGTGGTGCGCAATTCCAATGGGGTTGAATTTTTAGTACTCAGCGAAGTTGCAACCGCATTAGGTACGCAAGATGTGGGTAAGCGCGTCGCCATGTCGCAGAAGAACTTGGCTGTAATTGATGTGTTGCCGGACATTAAGGATTCTCGCGCAAAAGCAATGGAATTAGTTGAGAAGCCTAAGGAAACATTTGACATGGTGGGTGGTTTAGAGGAAGAGATTCAGCAGTTGCGCGAAGCCGTTATTTTACCCTTAACTCATCCTGAGAAATTCGAGCGCTTGGGAATTCCTTCTCCATCCGGAGTGTTATTGTGCGGTCCTCCTGGAACAGGTAAGACGTTGCTCGCCAAAGCGGTGGCCAGCGAAAGTAAGTCTGCATTCATCGGATTAGTAGGGAGTGAACTCGTTCACAAGTATATTGGTGAAGGAGCCAAGCTTGTTAGAGACGTGTTTGATCTGGCTAAAGAAAAAGAGCATGCCATTATTTTCATTGATGAGATTGATGCCATTGGTACCATTCGTACAGATGATACGAGCGGGGGAGACAGGGAAGTACAGCGCACACTTATCCAATTGCTCGCCGAGATTGACGGTTTCAAGGATCGAAAGAACATCAAAATTATTGCCGCAACCAATCGCATCGATGTAATGGATCCCGCACTTTTACGTCCGGGTCGATTTGATCGAATTGTAGAAGTTCCGTTACCTGATGTGAATGCACGAAAGAAAATTGTCGACATTCATGTGAAAGGGATGCATTTACACAAAGACGTGAACATGGATAAGGTTGTGGAAAAGACCCAAGGACTCACGGGTGCGGATTTGAAGGCTATTTGTATGGAAGCCGGAATGCACGCGCTGAGAGAAGATGCGAATAAGATTCAGCACAAGCACTTTGAGAAAGCACTCGCCAAAGTAATGCAGTCGCGCATGCCTCAAGAAGCGGAATCTGAAGGCGCGAGAAAGATGTACGTGTAGTTACGTGAAACATTTTACTCATTTTTCATCGTGTTGATTTTTACTCACGTCTCAAAAGAAAAAAAAGTTGTGAGCGGAATGAAAACGAAAAAATCGTTTTCACCCCGGCTCATCCGAACAATTCATTCGGGATAGGCTCACCTGTGCGAATGTCCGGCGCGTTTAACGCTAACTCGAAATTGGCGCTGAACTTGTATAAAAGGATTATCCTATACCGGGGCCGGGCGGCCCCCTTTTTCCATAGCCCCTTTCCCTTATATTAATCTCCGGCCTGGTTTTAGTTGGTGTTAATGCATGGGAACGCCTCTTGGAGACTTAATTTCAACCGAAAAAATTGACCTTGCTCACTTAACGGGCAAAACCATTGCGGTGGATGCACACAACATCCTCTACCAGTTTCTTTCCTCCATCCGCGGACCTGATGGTAGGCCGTTGATGAATACGGAGGGGCAAGTGACGAGTCACTTAGCCGGATTGTTGTACCGTACTTCTAACTTAATCGAAGCGGGAATCAAACCCGTGTTTGTGTTTGACGGTCCTCCTCATGAACTAAAGAGAGCCACCCTGGACAAGCGGAGAAAAATTCGCACCGCTGCCAAAGAAGAAATGGAGCGTGCTATTGAAGCAGGGGATTTGGACAAAGCACGCTTGATGGGTGCGCGTGCGGTGAGTTTGAACAAAGAAATGATTGTCGAAGCCCAAGAGGCCATGGAATGTTTGGGATTACCTGTGATTAAAGGTGCACAAGAAGGTGAAGCGCAAGCCGCGTATTTGGTTCAGCACAAAATGGCGTACGCCGCGGCCACACAAGATTATGATGCACTATTATTCAACACTCCAGTGGTTGTGCGCAACATGGCGGTTACGGGTAAACGAAAATTGCCGTATCGCAATGCCTATGTGAATGTTGAACCTGAGAAAGTGGAAATTGCAAAGGTGTTGCATGAACTCAAAATCAATCAGCATCAACTCATTTGGATTGGCATGCTGATTGGTACGGATTTTAATGATAAAATTCCATTGGTGGGGCCAAAAAAAGCAGTGAAGGCGGTGCAGGGAAAGAAAAGTTTTGAGGAAGTATTGAAGGACTTGAAAAAAGAAGTCGAGTATGACATTCAGGAAGTAGAAAATTTGTTTTTGCATCCGGCCGTGCATGAAATCCACAAGCTTCCCGAGGCCAAATTAGATCATGAGAAGGCCATTGATTTTTATTGCACCAAACACGGCTTCGACCACGTGCGCGTGAGCAATGCGCTCAACAAAATTGAGAAGAAACCCGAGGATGAAAAGCAAAGTACGTTAGGGAAGTGGGGTTAGTGGGTTCCCATTTGCACAAGCCGCGTATTCGTCCTCCTTCTACTGAACAATTTCAACAATTGAAAGTTCTCACGAATGATTTGGCACTCAAAACCATTTGTCAAGAAGGACATTGTCCTAATCAAAGTGAATGCTGGTCTACGGGTACTGCCACATTTATGGTATTGGGAAAAACATGCACACGCGGATGTAAATTCTGCCAAGTGAATGCTTCGGCAAAAGGGGATTTAGTTGATGAAAATGAGCCCCTAAAATTAGTACAGGCAGCCAAGCAAATGAAACTAAATTACGTCGTAATTACAATGGTAAATCGTGATGAGCTTCCAGATCAAGGCGCCGCGCACGTGGCGAAGTGTATTTCTTCGTTGAAAGAAAATGGTTTTTTGGTGGAAGCACTAGTGGGTGATTTTCAAGGGAACGAAAAACTAATTGATTTGGTTTTGCAATCAAATCCTGCTGTGTTTGCACACAACATTGAAACGGTGAAATCACTACAGGAAACGGTGCGCGACCGGAGAGCAAGTTATCTGCAAACATTGAATGTGCTAAAATATGCGCGAGAAAAAGGAATGAAATATACGAAGTCTTCCATTCAATTAGGGCATGGTGAAACGGATGAGGAAGTTATTCAGACCATGAAAGATTTGCGTGCGTACGGTGTGAATATGCTTACACTCGGACAGTATTTACAACCGAGTGATTGGCATTTGCTCGTGAAAGAATATTCAAGCGTTGAGCGTTTTGAGAAACTAAAAAATACGGCACATGAATTAGGTTTTGAGTTCGTGGCTTCAGGTCCTCTTGTACGCAGTTCCTATAAAGCAGGAGAATTATTTGTTCAGCAGAGGAATCAATAATGGCTAAGCGTTCCAAAGAATTGAAGAAAGGCAATGTGTTCATTACATCTACTGATTTGAGAAAACTTGGGATTCTGAAGCATGAAATGCCCTTCACTTCTGAGGGAAATATTGAGCTAACATCTCCACAGTTGCGGAAAATTTTCGCGGAATTGACCAAAAGGGATATTCGTGGATTGAGTGATCCATACACGCGAGAGAAATTAGGAAGAGCTTACACGCAGGCGAAGCGCAAGAATGTGCTAGAGGCCTATATGGATTTGCTTGAAGTCATGAAGGCCTATGATCCAAAGGCCAAGTTAAAACCAGCAGGATTTCTTTCGATGCATCCTGCCTATTCCAATGCGAAAGATTTTGGTATTACTACACGTCAAGCAAAACGATGGATAAATCGTTCCTCACGTCCATCTAAAGGTGTACGTAAACATATACGAAGAACAAATGCACGTTCACGCGGAAGATAATAATTTATTTTTCATTGCGTGGAACGATTCGTTTTTCTTTCTTAGGCTGAGCAGGAATGCTCACGCGTTCGGGTTTAGCAGGAAGTTCCAGTACTCCGTTGATTTTGCGAATACTTTCCAATGCTGTGCGGATCAATCGTGGATCGCGGAGTCCTTTTTGTAACTCATTAAGTGTGGGAATGGCTCGCGAGTCGCCCAATTCTCCTAACGCTGTAGCGGCGGAGATTTGCAAGTTGATGTAAGGATCTTTCGTCAATTCGATGAGCTTCCACATGGCCTCTTCGCGTCCCTTTCCAATGATTCCTAAGCTTGATGCAACGGTTTGGCGGATACGATTGGAATACTTAGGGTGGGTATATCGAATGAGCACGCGCATGGCTTCCTCTGTTTGAAGTGCGGTTATTCCGCGAATGGCCCCTGCGGCAATCAAATCTAACCATGATTTTTGGTTGATTCCTTTTTCTAACATGCTTATTTTGTCCACGTTTCGTGAGCGTCCAATGCTCGTGTACGCTTCGGAGGGAATGAGATAACTCTTCGTGTGTTTGGTCTGTTTGAGTAAAAAGTCATGGATGTCGTGCGAGGCATATTCTCCGAGTGCGCGGAGCATGCTTTGCTTGACGCGATTGTCTTTCTCGTGTTCGAATGCCTGCATGATTTTCTTGTAGGCCGTTTGGAGTTTGGTTGTTCCTAATGCTAATGCAACCTCTGCGCGTACGCCCCAAAAAGAATCGTGCTTCATGCATTTTTCGAGTTTTTGTAAATCCTCTTCCGAGGCGAATTTGGCTATTTCCATGGCTGCGGAAATACGATGCGTGACATGCGGGTCGTTTTCCAATTGATAATACCACATTTCCCTTGATTTGATGTTCACAATTCCCTTGAGGATGGAGACCTCGGGGTCGAACACCATGTTTTTGGGCTTCGCGTTTGTTTTGAACGTAAAGGTGTTTTCTTTCTCATTAATCATTTTTTCTTCAATAATGGGCTTCCCGCTTGCGGGGTAGAATGCTACTTTCACGGGGAAATGATACTGATCCCCAGATTGCGTTTGTACAACGCGCATGCGTGCTTCTTTTTTGGATGAATCGTAATAGCTTTCTACCTTCAATTCCGGGTGACCCGCGCGATAAATGAATTCATCAAAGTATTGCGTGAGGTTTTTTCCTGACGTGTGACGGAATGCCGTGAGTAAGTCTTCGGTGATAGCGGTTCCATGAGCGTGGGCTTTCACGTAGGCCTGGATGCTTTTTCGAAACACTTCTTCTCCAATCATACTCCGGATGCCATGCAGGATGAGTGCGCCCTTCTCGTAGAGGTGTCGATCAAACAAATCCGAGGGCTGCACATACGTGTTCATCACGATTGGTCGGCGATAGCGATTCTTGTCCTCATCAATGTAGCTTTTGTAATTGGCAAACATTTCGTAGCGGAACTCATCCTTTCCTAGCGAGTGTTCCATCCACAATGTTTCAAAGTACGTCGCAAAACTCTCATTTAGCCAACCGTGGGCCCAGTCTCTGCACGTAATTAAGTCGCCAAACCATTGGTGCGCCAATTCGTGCGCGGCCAGCATTTCCCCGGCATACGCGTACTCTGCGTGGGCGATTTCGTCTTGTAAATACAAATCCGTTTGCGTGGTGCACGTGGTGTGTTCCATTCCCCCGTAAATGAAATCCGCCACTGCCACTTGGGCGTATTTGGAATGAGGGTAGGTGAATCCGGTGAATTCAGAAAAGAACTTCATCATTTTGGGCGTGTTTCCAAATGCGCGTTTGATTTCTTCCTCTCTTCCTTTTTCGCAATAATACAATACGTCCGTTTTTCCGAATGAATCCTTTACCTCGGCAAAGTCCCCAATGGCGAATGAGTTCAAATAGCTGGGATTGGGTTCCTCGAGCAACCAGTGGAACGTGTTGGATCCCTTCGGGTTCAATTTACTGCTCACTAATTTTCCATTCGCGATCGCCTTGAAGGGATGTGGCACGGTGATTTTCATTTCAATGCTGCACTTGGTCTCGGGCATATCCTGACAGGGATACCATAAGCGCGCCTCGCTTGTTTCGGAGTGCGTCCACGCCTGATAGGGTTTGTTGGGTTGATCTTTTGTAGGATGAATGAAAAATATTCCAAGTTTAGGATTCGACACGCGATACTCGAACTTCACGCTGGCCTTTGTTTTGATTCCCTCTATATTCACCCATATTTTTTCGTTTTCCTTATCCTCGCGGAAAGCGGCTTTCTTTCCATTCACGTGGACGCTTCTTACATTAAGTTCGAGTGCGTCAAATGCAATTTCTTTTTGAGGTTGGAATAATTCAATTTGCGTAGTGCATGTTCCTTCCATTGTTTTCTTTTTTACATCCACTTTCAATTCCAATAGAACATGGGTGGGAGTGAATGTTCGGTGTGGGGAATACTGGGGTTTGGCCTTGGTGCTCAAAAATCGTACATCCGGTTGGTCGTTTGAGAAACGACAGCCTAATCCCAATTCGTTTAATCGCACGCACAACCCTCCCTTTTCTTTTCAATGACCAAACTTTGCTTAATAAAACTCTCCTTATGACTCCAAACGAGCGAGGCGTCGTTTTATATAGTAAAAATCCGTGCCTCCGCCGTTACCTATGCCCTTGACCAAACTTGGTGATTTCTCCGTGTACAGGCTCTCCATTTTGGACGAGCAGGGCAACGTAGATGAGAAGCTGAATCCGCGTTTAACGAATACACAACTCCTTGATCTCTATACGCACATGGTTCGTTTACGTATCTTTGATGACAAAGCGTTGAAGTTGCAGCGCCAAGGAAGAATTGGCACGTATGCGTCATGTTTGGGACAGGAAGCCTGTACGGTAGGGAGTGCGTATGCCATGGAAAAACAAGACTATACGTTTCCCGCGTTTCGTGAACACGGCGTGTTTTTCGTTCGTGGAACTCCCATGGTGAATGTGTTGCAGTATTGGGGTGGCGACGAGCGTGGTTCAAAGGCCATGCTGGATGTGAATTGTTTTCCCGTATCCATTCCTGTAGGATCTCAACCCTTACATGCCGTGGGTTGCGGTATGGCCATGAAGTTTAAGAAAAAAGATGCGGTAGCGATTGGTTATTTTGGGGACGGTGGAACCAGTGAAGGAGACACGTTAGAGGCGATGAATTATGCGGGAGTATTCCAATCCAACACCGTGTTGATTTGTCAAAACAACCAGTTTGCTATTTCCGAACCAAGAAGTTTGCAGACGCGCGCGGAAACTATTGCACAAAAGTCCATTGCGTTTGGCTTTGAGGGAATGCAAGTAGATGGGAATGATGTGTTGGCCGTGTATTTAGCGACTAAGCAAGCCTTGGATAAAGCGCGTTCGGGAAAGGGACCCACGTTGCTTGAATTTTACACCTACCGTATGGGCGACCATACTACTGCAGATGATTCTACACGTTATCGTACGAAAGAAGAGATTGAAGCGTGGAGAAAAAAGGATCCTATTCTGCGTATGCGTAATTACCTCATGACAATGGGCATTTTGAGTCCGCAATTAGAGGAAAAAATAAACGCGGATTCCGTGGCGCAAGTGGAAAAGACGGTGCAAGAATATGAGAGCATGCCCGCGCCCAAGCCCGATGATATGTTTGATTATTTGTACAACGAAATGCCCCCTGAATTGGCGGAACAGAAACGAAACTATTTGAGTTTTTTAGCCACGCAAAATCAAGCGAAGAAAGGCGATGAAAACGCAGGCGAAGGTCCGGGTTTCCCATGAAAGCCAACATGGTACAAGCCCTCAACCATGCGCTCGCACTTGAATTAGAGAGCAATCCCAATTTGATTTTGTTAGGAGAAGACGTGGGGGTAGACGGTGGAGTGTTTCGCGTCACGGATGGACTTCAAGCCAAATATGGAAAGGAGCGAGTCGTGGATACTCCGCTTGCCGAGAGTGCCATTATTGGTACGAGTATTGGAATGGCCGCGTATGGGATGCATCCGGTTTCGGAGATTCAATTCTCGGGTTTCTTGTATCCTGGATTCGACCAACTGATTTCTCATGCGTCGCGTATTCGTAATCGTTCCCGCGGACGATTCAGTTGCCCGTTAACCGTGCGTTCCCCCTATGGTGGGGGAATCAAGGCACCTGAGCATCATAGTGAAAGCATGGAAGCATTATTCATTCATACGCCCGGATTGAAGGTAGTGATTCCATCCAACCCCACCGATGCAAAGGGATTACTTACCGCGGCCATGCGTGACCCGGATCCGGTTATTTTCTTCGAACCCTTGCGCGTGTATCGTGCATTTCGTGAGGAAGTTCCAGATGAACAGTATGTGACTCCCCTTGGTCAAGCGAAAGTCACGCAGAAAGGAAATGATCTCACTCTCATTTCGTGGGGAAGCATGTTCCGTACCAGCATGGAGGCCGTGCAACAAGTTGCGGAAGAAGAAAAATATTCCATTGAAATGATTGATTTGCGCACGCTCTCTCCCATTGATTGGCCGGCGATTCATGCGAGTGTGCAGAAAACAGGCCGTTGTGTCGTGGTGCAGGAAGCCCCGCTCACATTAGGTTTAGCTTCTGAGATTATGGCGCGTATCATGGAAAAGAATTTTTTGCATTTGAAAGCCCCCGTGGAACGTGTCACGGGATTTGATACCATCATGCCCTTATTCAAACTTGAGAATCATTATTTGCCCAATGCTGAACGAGTCAAAGCTAGCATTCGCAAAGTGATGTCGTTTTAGATTAGAAATTTATTTTTTCTTCTTTTCGACTGGTGCAAGATATTTTTCCATTGTTTCGTCTGATTCGTTTTCCCATGCTTCCTGCAGAACTCGTCCTGCTGAATAGGCCCAGCATTCGGTCTCGGATGGTAGTGTGGGTTGAATCGTTTTGTTTTTGTTCATCCCACGTATCCTACGTTGAGATTTAAGTAGACCTTAATCCACAAAAGGACAAGAATCCTCCCTTAAATGCCCAACCTTTTTATTGGGCAAACCATTTTTCCCTGTATGCCCCTTGATTTTAAGTTTCCGGACGTAGGAGAAGGCACGACCGAAGGGACGCTTGTTAAATGGCGTGTCAACGAAGGCGACACGGTGAAGGCCGACCAGGTGCTGGCGGAAATTGAAACGGATAAAGCGGTAGTGGAAATTCCTACTCCTCGCGCGGGCGTGGTGTTGAAACTCTATGGAAAACCTGGAGAGGTTATCAAAGTGGGGAGTGTTTTGGCGACGATTGGAGAGCAAGGAGAAACAAGTTCTACATTAAAGTCTGCACAACCTGCTGTCGCGCCTCCTCAAAATAGTGCGAAAAACAATGCGCCATCGGCATCTAAACCAGTCTCATCTCCCCTTGGACAAGTTTTAGCTGCCCCTTCTACGCGTCAATTGGCTAGGCAGATGGGAATTGACCTTGCATCCATCAAAGGCACTGGTCCTGCAGGGCGAATCACGGATGAAGATGTGAAAAACGCCTCTGCATTGGGAAAAATGGTCAGCAGCAAACCCCCGTCTTCACCTGCACGCTCATCACCTTCCGCACCGATTGTAGAGATTCGCGAACCTTGGGAAAGTATAGGCGAACCACCCGGCCTTCCTCATGTCCATCCCGATAACACCATGGAAACCGAACATGGCACGCATGCCATTTCCCCTCTTGCCCACACGGAAGCAACCAAGCAAGCGTGGAAAAGTGAAGGAACTGAGGAACGTATTCCTTTGAAGGGCTTACGAAAAGTCATTGCGGACCGCATGGTCAAAAGTATGTTCACGGCGGTACAAGTCACCACCATGGACGAATGTGATGTCACAGAATTAGTAAAGTTGCGCGAAAAAGAAAAACCAAAAATGGAAAAGAAGGGAATCAAGCTCACGTATCTTCCTTTTTTTGCCAAAGCATGCGTGGCGGCGTTACAAAATCATCCCTGGATGAATGCGAGTATTGATGACACCACCCAAGAAGCAGTATTGAAGAAATATTATCATGTGGGAATTGCCGTGGACACAGAGGATGGATTAATTGTTCCGGTGGTACGTAACGTGGACCAGAAAACAATTGCTAACCTCGCACACGAGATGCAGGATTTAGCCGTGAGGACGCGCGAGCGCAAAACCACTATGGAGGATTTGAAAGGAAGTACGTTTACGATTACCAATATTGGTGCGCTGGGTGGAACGTATGCCACGCCCGTCATTAATTGGCCCGAAGTCGCGATTTTAGGGATTGGTAAAATACAAGAAAAAGCAGTGGTGCTAGATGGAAAAATTGTGGTGCGCAGTATGGTTGCACTTTCCTTAACATTTGACCATCGTATTGTGGATGGGGCGCAAGCCGTGCGTTTTTTGAATGAAGTGATTCAACATTTGGAAGATCCTGATTTGTTTTTGGTGGAAGTGGTATAACGCATGCCTCGTCCTGGCAAGAGTCCATTTCGCCATTCCAATCAGCGTCGCCGCCCTTTTCGTGGGCCCACGCCTCCTAATGTGTATCAGACCATTCATTTGGGTGTAGGTGATGGGCGCGGCGTGTCAAGTAATGCGGTGCGTTTTCCTGCTCGAAAATATGCCGCAATCGACCTACTTTACATGCCTCACCGTTCGGCTCCGACAGGAATTGATAAACGGGCGTCATCGGAGCGGATGAAAAGCAGTGGGGTGGATTTGAAAGCGGACAATATTCAGGATGGGCTTAGAAAAATAATTGAAGCAGGAAAGAAAACCCGTAACGTGACGTGGGACATGCCATCTTTATACAATGCAACCACCGTCTCGAGCGTATTGAATATGCACCCTAAAGTTTAGCTTCCGATTG
>CAYHNT010000029.1:0-9508 GCA_964358055.1 uncultured archaeon
TGTGCAATGATATTGCATTCAGCAAAGAAAGAAATCAACGACGCGCACGTCACGAAGGTCCTGGAAGCTGCCGGAATTACGGTTGATTCTGCCCGCGTGAAGGCCCTGGTTGCTTCTCTCAAGAATGTCAACATCGAAGAGGCTATTGCCAAGGCCGCTGTTTCAGCCGCCCCCGTTGCCGCCGCACCCGCTGCGCACGGAGACCATAAAGCTGAAGCAAAGCCTAAGGAAGAAGAAAAGAAATCGGAAGAAGAAGCCGCTGCCGGATTGGCCGGATTATTCGGATAAATTCTTTGATTCTGGAAAAAACAGGGGAAGCAATTCCCTTGTCTTTTTCTAAACCTTTTTTTCACGATCTGAAAATTTAACATCAATTTTAATTTCAACTGGTTCAATATAGTTTCATGCCAATACTAAAGGAAGTATTTGATAGCCTCCAAGGCCAGTTTAATCAAAAAGACGCTGAGTATAAGGCCAAGCAGCAAGCAAATCTCATTTCAATTTTTACAGACATCAACCGTGAGTTAGTTACCTGGTTCTCCGCATACAGTAGGACTGTTAAAGACCCTCATAGAAACACTCATGTCATCATTCATTCCCCAGGAGGAGATCCGGACGCAGCATACCATTTAGGTATCCTTCTATCCGAGTGGACAAAAGGAAAATTGACGTTTATCGTCCCAAGGTTTGCAAAAAGTGCAGCAACATTACTAGCATGCAGTGCAGACGAAATCATACTGTTTGACGCAGCAGAATTAGGGCCAATTGATCCACAAATTATTCGAAAGGATGGAACTTCATTTTCTGCTTTGTCATTAAAAGCAATGTTGGATTTACTCAACAAAGAAACACAAGCAGGCAATACCCAAGCCGTTGCAATACTAGCAGAAAAACTTGACCCTCTCGACCTTGGAGAAATTGAACGAACGCTATCAATTTCGAAAAGATACGCTGATGCACTATTAACTTTACGAATGTTTAAAGAGGGCACAAATGAAGCAACCGTTAAGGGTATTTCAAAAAAATTAACTGAAGGATACACCCACCATAATTATCTTATAGAATATAATGAGGCAAAAAATCTAGGGCTAAAGGTGAATAGGCCTTTTCCTGAGCTTTTATCAAGCATTGACGAGCTTTATCAAATTCAGTTACGTATTGGCGAGTTAATTGCTATAGATGCGAAACTAAAAGGGTTATAAACGAGGAAAAAAGGAATAATATATGAAAAAAGAAAACGTACCACGAAGCATTTTGGATGCCTTTAAAATTGAACGATTAATTTCAACAAATAAAATTAGCAGATCCCAAAAAATCCCGTTACACTTTGAAACAGTTGCAGGACAAAAAATTAAACTAGACATTATGCAGGTTAAGTCAACTAAAAGATAATTTTTTTATAACAGTTCTTCTTCAGGGCATCTTTCTGAGTCTTTACTTTTTATTTTTCACTTGCGTTTTAGTTGTTTTATTTTTCATTTTCGGCCACTTCTTTGTTTTTGGTTCGCTTTTAACGGGAGTTATTTTCTCTTCTTTCATCACCACTTTTTCTTCTGCGCGCAAATCAAGTCCGGCGCTTCGTAACTCTTTACTAGTTGAGCGTATTTGGTCTTTGTAATTCGTACTCATTTCCTTGAACGTAGCCTCGGATATTTTTCCAGTGGAATACTGATGTTGTGCGTGTCGCAATCCTTGTCGTGCGGCGAACAATTGGGCTTCTAATTGATCCACTTTCAATAAGCGAGTGCTCATTCCCGCGTGAGTTTTACCATGAATGACATTCCCTAAGATGGGCGTATCCAACGTGCGCTGTGCCTTGCGCTGGACAAATGAAATGACTAATACGACTCCCAAGAACAATGCGAGTGCAAGGAGTATCCCTCGAATTGGAATGTCTTCTCCATTCGCACTTACCACAATGCTTCCTTTCCCATCTTCTCCAATTGAAATGGGAATAACGGAGGAACCATTTCCATTTGTTACTCCTGCAAGGGTGCTGAAGCGTGAGGTCGGGAGGCTTTCGTAATAATCCACCACATCTTTCGTTACTTCATACGTGTTTTCTGCCAGTAAAACCAAGCTTAGTCCTGAACTCAAGCTGTTTGCGACGGCTGTTCCTTGGTTGGTTTCCTGATAATAGTTGGCCGATTCCAAATAGTACTTGGCGTGGTCCAAGTAGAGCCGTGCCCATGCGTAACGTGAGGATTGGGCATCCATTTTTGCTTCTAAAATTGCAATTGTTTTTTCGAGTTTCTCGCGCACATCACTTTCGGAATCATTCTCAATCAGGATGGCATTGATGAGTGCGAGTGAGGAGGCCGAGTTCATGGCCGCGGACAAGTGTCGGTCATCTTGTTGGTCCAAGATAGCGGCGTTGAGTCGTCGTTGCGCATCCTCTCCTTCTCCTTCCGATACAATATTCAATCCGTTTTGGGCGTTTTCTAAAAATTCCGTGTAGTAGTCAACAAATGGAGATTGGCTTTCCAATCCCTTCGTGCTTTGGGCCAATGAAATTCCATAGAATTCAATGCTTGATTCGTACCAGGATTTGGCAAACTCATAATCTTGTACGCGCTGAATGGCTTCCACGTGAATGGCGTCTTCCGTTACCACAATGACAGTGGTGTTGTCTTGTATTTTGTCAATCTCAAGCTGTGCCCACGTCAATCGTTGTTGGGCCGCGATGTACCACTCTACTCCTTCTACGGGAACCGTCTTCTTGAGTGTTTTTTGGTGTACATCGAGTTTCTTTTCTAGTTCGTTGGCCCATTCTACGAGTAGGTCGCTTTCCAAGTCGATTAAATCGGGATTATCCGACACGTCTTTCACAAAGTACGCATTTACTTTAGCGAGAAACGCATAGTTTCCTGCGGAATAATGGTATCCATTCTGCGTGAGTAGTTCGGCTTCGTTGACTGTTTTTTCCGAGTCATCTAAGCTTCGTGAAAGCACTTCAATCAATCCCACATCGTCTAAGAGTGTTTGGTTGAGTGCCCCTTGTGCTTGGGTAATGGCGACGCGTGTTTGTTCAATGAATTTTTTGTTGAGTTCTCCCATGGGTTTGACGGCGTCTCCGGTTTCGAGTTTGGGAGGAATGTACACGGGTGTTTCAGGCTGCGTGGTTTCGCTAATGTCAATGCTTTCAATATCGGCGAATGCATAATGTAACACATCGTCGAGTGTTCCTGTTTCGACTACTTTCATTCCCCATTCTTCCATGGCGTATTCGGGCAAATTAATATTTTTCACTCCGTCGGGGAACTTTACTACTTGTTTTGATTCTCCTTGGGGGATGAGGAAGAGTTTGATTCCATTTTTGCTGGCTTCTTTTGCTTTTTCAAATACTCCCCCAACGGGCCCTACTTCTCCCATGTTGGTAATGGTTCCGGTTAGTCCTACTTGGGGGGAGAGTTCTTTGTTTTGTAATGCACTCACAACGAGTAATGCCATGGCGCTTCCTGCACTGGGTCCATCTACCACGCTGGCTTCGCTGTCAATGGAGAAAAAATAATCATACAGGTCTACGTCCTCGAAATAGTTTCGTGCTACTTTTACTGCAATCTTTTCCGTGCTCTGCGTGGCCGTACCTACAAGTGGTCCGGATACGCTCGACCACACGGTTCCATTTCCTGGAACAATTTTAAGCTGTAAATCGGCATCCAATGCGGTTCCATCCGGGGCCACGGCAAATACTTTCAATGAGGACTCAGATAGGACCGCGTGCACGGGGAGGGTGAAAAGAAGAAAGAGTAATCCCACCAGAACGAGGCGCATATACCTTTATCCATGTTTTTTGAGGTATTTAATGTGCACCTAAACGGGAAGGAATAACACTAAGGGGAAGTACGCAAACTATTCTTTCAGTCCATGTCCGCATAACAGTGCCACCGTGGTGCCTTTCCATGTGTGGTCGTGCGTGGCGGCATGTACGGCGGCCCCGGAGTACTCGGCATACAGGCCTTCTTTCTTTGCTAATTCTAATTTGGCCTCGTGCATGCGTTTCTCACTTACCACGATTACTTTTCCCTTGCTTGCATGAATGCTCGCCAGTGCTTCTTGTCCATAAATGGGGTTACCGCACTCAATGCCGCCCGCCATGGTTTTAGGATTTTTGATGGGAGTAAACATTAGGCTGTTTTTCTTCCACGCCCCATACAAGGGAGCGCAGTCCAGTGCTTGCACGCCAATCAATGCGGGCATTTTCTTCACCCATTTCTTTTGGATCATTTGAACAAACGATGCATGCAATGCTGTGACGAGAGTACCATTTCCAATCGGACAAATGATTTGATCCGGACTCTTCATTCCTAATTGTTCGACGATTTCAAATCCCATTGTTTTTTGTCCTTCCATGCGCAAGGGATAATCTCCCGTTAGCATGTATCCTTTTTGCTTGGATGCAATTTCCCATGTTTTTTTGAGTGCATCATTATAGTCGCCGTTTACTTTGACTAAGCGTGCACCATACGATACAATTTGTTTCAGTTTGTTTTCTGGAACGCGATGCTGTACACAAATTGTAGCATCAATTCCTGCTCTCGAAGCATACGCGGCAATACTGGCACCCATGTTTCCTGTACTTGCACAAACTACGCGTTTGTATCCATTGGCTTTGGCGTGGGATATTTCAACGGTTGAGCCACGATCCTTGAAGCTTCCCGTTGGATTTTCGTATTCGAGTTTGTAAAACAGTCCCTTGTCGTGTGCACTTTCAAGCAAGGGGGTATTCCCCTCATTGAGCGTGACAATTTCTCCATTTTTGGGTATGGGTAGGAATTGGGAGTATTTCCACATGCTCGAGTTCGAGGGGTCCTTTTTCATAGAGGGAGTGGGGACTTATGGCTATTAAACATTGACTTATATTTCTGAATATTCTTACGTCTATCTATGAAAGGCAAATCATCCGATGCGGCGCATCGGCGCATTGTGGTGGCGCGCAAACAGGAGGACCATTCGCCTCTGATTCAGCGCCATCGCCGGGCCATTCAACGGATAGCGAGTTTGCGGGCGGCCAATTATCAGGTACGTTTTGAGGAGCTGGTGAAGAGCGTCCGCGCCACGCGTGCAAGATTGAAGCACCGAGAAAAGAATAGTCCGCGCCACATCCAGGAGGCGCTTCAGGATCTCCTGCATACGGTTGAGAAGATTGAGCAGGAGACCAAAAAAATGGAGCGTCTGCGCAAGATGTTTCCTGGAAAAAAATACCCCAGCACGCGCAGTTTTATCAAGCAGATTTCCCACCGCGCCGCAGCCAAATTTGCCCTGGACACGCTGGCTTATGGATATGAGGGGGAAAATGATGTGGCGATTCGGAAAAAGGTGGATGTGCTTTTTCGTTCTCCGGATGCCATTCGCTTCATCCAGTCTGCACCCACTCGTGAGTCGAGGGAATGGTTGGGGCGTTTCGTTAAAGTAATTGGAAAAGAGGAATTTGTAGCATTCAGGAAGGCCTTCCTTGACTTCTATGAATTGTTGGTGCGTCCAGTCAAGGATGCGTAAACCACAGTCGTATTTCTCTACTCGTTTTCTCATCGACGCGACAGTATCCAAATTGGGGAAAATGTACAATATTATCCACTTCACTTTCTCGTAGTGCATCATCTGCGATTCCAAATGTGAACGAGCCGTCGGGCATGGTAATGCGCACGTCCACTCCTCCGATTAACCACGGCGTTTGCGTGGTGTTTTCTATTTTGGCCGTGCTTACAAATTGTGCGTTGAGCTTGAGCTCTTCCACGTGATTGATTTTGATGACGTAGGCGTTGCGTAAGCGTAGCGTACTTCCCATTTTTGCTTGTTGTATGTCTTTTTTTGGAATGTAGAAGGATTGTATTCCTTGTTTGAGGTGGAATGTTTTCCCTTCCATTTTCACATCCATCTCGGGGCCAAAATCCACGTCTAATTGAATAGGGTCTTGCACGAGTAAATACGGAACGGCATTTTGCACGTAGGGTTTGTTGTAGGATGCAAGCAAATCCAAACTTAATTCGGTATCGCTGGGCTTCACTCCCAAATCAATCATCATGTCAATGAATGCATCGGGTTTGAACCCTTTTCTTCGCAACGAAGCAATAGTAAACAATCGAGGGTCATCCCATCCTTCATATTTTCCGCTCGTCATACCTTCCATCATCTTGGTTTTACTGAGTTCAACATCCGGCATGGATAATTTTCCATGGTGGAACGCATGAGGGTATTCCCATCCAAAGTGGTTGAATATCCATTTTTGTTTTTTGACATTACTTGCGTGCTGTTGCCCGCGAATGATTAAGGTGATGCTCATGAGGTGGTCGTCAATCGCAGCGGAGAAATTGTACGTGGGCCACACGTACACGTTTTTGATTTTGTAATGCTGGGGTTTATCCACGATTCGTGCGGCTGCCCAGTCTCGTTCCGCAGGGTCTTCGGCTTCTAGGTTCGTTTTGATTCGCAGCACGGCCTCTCCTTGTTTGTATTCGTGCGCGAACATTTTAGTGAGACGTTTTTGGTTATCTTCAGTGCTCAACTTTCTACACGGGCATGCTTTCTTTTTGATTCGCTTCGTTTTCCATTCTTCCGCTTCGCACGTGCACACGTACGCGTGTCCCATTTTGATAAGCTGATGCATGTAGTCGAAATAAATGTCCAGTCTATCCGACTGATACACGATCATATCAGGCGGGCAGCGCACCCAATGTAGATCTTCCAAGTAGAGTTTCTCTGCTCCTTCCATAGCCACTTTTATTTTGGGGTCGGTGTCTTCAAATCGCAGGATGAATTTTCCATTGTATTTTCGAGCATAGAGCGCACTCAAGATTGCGGGACGTAAATGGCCCAAATGCGAGGGGGCGCTAGGATTAGGTGCGAAGCGCGTAATCACGGGTTCTTTTGCGGCCCATTCTAAATCTAATAAGCCTACTTTCTTTTCTGGTATTTTTAGCTCGAATCCTTCTTGTTGGAATTTCTCGTATTCTTCTTGGATTTCGTCCATTCCCATGGCATTGACTTTGGCACAGGCGGCCTTAGCAATCGGGATTAATTCTTTGGGGTTAGAGTCAGGGTAGAGTGCTTTGAGTTTGCCTACTAATGCACCCATGTCGGCTTTTCCTTTATGGTCATAGGCATTGCGTATGGCATAGCGGTGGGCGTCGTGTTCCATGGACATAGTGTTTTCTAGTTCCTTTAGGGCTAAAAAGGAAACCCTTGTGCGAGTAATTGGTTTATTGTTATTTTTTCCAGTGCGTTTCGAACGCCTGTTGGATCGTCTGGGCCATGGCTTTGTTTTCGGGCCAAATGGCAAAGTGGTATTCGGGCTGGTCCTTTTTGAGGTCAGAGAGCAACATGACTACTTTTTGTCCGTCTAACACGTACGCGTGCATACCATGAGTGACTTCCTTGAGTTGTACGGATTTTCCCCACTTTTGTGCACTCTCTGTAAATGATTCTGGGTGTTGTCCAGCGAACTGTATGCTTACGTTTCGTTGGGCAGCACGTTGCAAGGATTCGTGGAGCAAATGATGATGCACGTCTAATGCGGTTAGTCCTTGTACTTCTTTTTGGGCGGAATCGATTTCTTGTGCGAGTATTTTGTAAAAATCCGTGCGTGATTTAACCTTGAGTATTTTTTCGTCCATGGAAACCAGTCCCATTTTTTCGCTTTCCAATTCTTTTCCGAGTTGGCTTCCTAATTCTTCCCACGTTGAAAGTTCGTTCTTTTTTTCGCTCAAAAGTTTTTGGAATGCTTCCGTTGGTTTGAGTGCGCGATATTTTTTGGGACGAGTGGCCATTTTGACCACGAGTCCTTTCTCGACTAAACTGTCTAACACATCGTATACACGTGTCTTAGGTACCTGTGCGCTTTTCGCTAACTCTGGCGAGTCGGCTTCGCGTAAGGAGAATAAGGTTGAGAGTGCTTTGCTCTCATATTCGGTGAGTCCCAGTTTGGCTAAAAAGTCGTTTAATTTCAGATTCATTTTGTTACCCAACTTAGTTATCCCTAATGAATATGCCTTTGGGCGGGTATATAAATATGCGTCGAATGTCCCCGCTATCGAGGCGGATGCATACCTCCGCCATGGCCTTCTCCTCCAAACCCAAAGAAGTCCCTCGCGGAGGTAACCAAGAGTGTTGCTCCTACGTACGTGAAGATAATGCTCAGGAACCAGAGAGAGGTAAAAATATCCCCGTATTTGAAGACCATAAAATACACCAATACGCCCGTAATCAAGAGCGTGAGCGTGCTGTTGCTCTGCAACATTTGCGTGACGAATGAATAGATGGCAAAAATTAACACCACTTTGTAAATCAAATCAATCTGGGGAAAAATAAGTTTGATGACGAATGGAAGCAGGGCTAAGAGTAAGATGACGAATAATGTTCCAATGATGAGGTTTCCTCGCTGCGAAAATGAATTCATCGGTGCCCACCTCCTTTTCCTTTGGTTAAAAATTGCAACGCGCGTTGCGTCATACTGGGTCCAGAATGGGCTTGTGTTCCGTGTGAATACTGGTGCCCATGTCCTCCTTCATGTTCATATTCTTCGTGCATGGACTGCCCTGCGGCCGCATATTGCGCCTGGTGGGCTTGTCTCGCATATTCTTCTTGTGCTTTCTGTGCACGTCGCTGTTCATTCTGTGCGCGCTCCATGTCTTCCTTACTAGGCTTAGCATGGAATGCTCCCAAGAAGGACAAATCCACAAGGATGTGCAATACTCCGAAGGATACGAGAATGTACAAGAATAACGCACTCCCGAATATTTTCCAAAAATCGAAAAGCAGAAATGCAGATAATCCGAGGATGACTAATACGGAAAGAATGGGATGTTGGATGTGCTGTCGTACGAATGAAACAATGAATAATAGTCCTGCGATTTTCATGATGATTTCAAAGTCCGAGAAGATGGACCCAAGTTGATAGAATGCCAAATAAATTGGAATCATGCGCACGGGAAAGGGGATTTTATCCTATAAAAATGAGTCCCGCGCCACGCTAATTATGTAGGCATTATTGGGTGGGGGCAGCCAAGCAGGTTTGCCCCGCCACAAGTCCATTGGTGAATGCGCTGATGCTGGTTTGACTTGTTTGTTTGTACAATGTTTCGGGGTTCCAATAGAATCTCGCTTTGCTTCCGGAGTCGGCCACACAAATCTTTCCATCCGCCACCAAATCAAACACATCTTGCATGGAATCAATGGTCAGACTGATGTTGTTGTACGGTAACGTGGAGATTCCATCCAACACTTGACTAGTGGAGGGCGTGGCGTAGTTGCTTGTGAAGAATGTCGTGGTATCCGATTCTGAAATTAAGGCATAGCTTCCTTGGGCAGGCGTGTAGAAGATGGTGCGTAAGTATTCGTCTCCTCCTGTGCGGGCGAAGGACCAATCTAATGCATACGAGTATTGCCATCCCGTGATTTTGTCCGTATTCGTGGCGGCTCGATCGGGTGAGAAGTTGAATTTCTCAAACACGGGGACACCTGTGAAGTCGTAGCATACGCCTGCGCCTTCCCAGAAGGTTAAGTTATTTCC
>CAYHNT010000030.1:0-8935 GCA_964358055.1 uncultured archaeon
CCACGATGCAAGAGAACCACCTTTCTATTATTTACACGGAAGACACCAAAGACTTTGAAAAAATACCAGGAATCAACGCGATTAACCCATTCGATAAATAAGAAAGGCACCCGTGCGTTTTCACACGGGATTGAATTGTTACTTCAAATATTTAATCGTGTTCTGAAATATTCCGGACGTAATTCCGGGGTTGTAATTGAAGTAGAGGACTTTTCCTCCACCCAATTGGGCTTGTTCTACAATCGCGGGGAAATTCTTTCCTGTTCGTGCGTCTTCAATGTAGGCGATTTCGTTTCCGGTGACACCTACATCAAATACTTCCAATGCCAAGTATCCTGCCTCAGCTTGTGCGGGTACGCGTTCGATTCCCAACATGATGGGATGCTTGTAGTCTTGTTGCCAAATGACTCCTATCACTCCAATGGGTCGCTTACATGTGGGCTGTCCGTCTAAGATGATGTCACAGTTCACTGGGACAATGTTTCCGAAGTTAGCCTTCCAACCTAATACGTCCAATGCACCGGGCTGTTCAATTCCTGAATCCTTGATAATGATTAATTTTCCTCCGGTCTTTACATAGCTCTGCAACGCATCTCCTAATTGTCGTGGAATCGCTTTGCTGATTTGTCCGGTTTGATCTAATAATACAATATCAAATTGTGCCAATTGGTTTTCTGGATTATTCGTGAAGGCTTCCGCCGCACGTATGATAGGATTCCCTACTAAGTCCTTATTGGCATTCATCACCGCCAATATTTCAGGAGAGGGTGCTCCAATAATCAAAATGCGTGCTGTGGAGTTGGGAGATATTGCACTCACCACGGGTCCAATAACGGGCGTTGAGGAATCAATTACTCCGAGTCGTGCGAGGAGTAAAAATCCAATAATCACAATCAGTACAATGGGGATGATTGCTTCCATGTTGAAATGCAATCGGCTTCCAATGGGCTCGTCGTCCATAGGCGGTAAATCGGCCCCTCCACCTGGTGAATCGTATCCCATAGTCATTCCTCCCCGCGTTAATCCTTTTGTTTTTGTCCTAAAAGGACGTCTTACACGTTTGTGGTCTTCCGGGCTTTATAAACAATGGGGGTTGTGTGCTTGAAATCAATGCACTCCTGAATGAGCTCAATGGTAGGGCGCTGCGCACGGTTTAAGTATGTCGATTTCGTTGGCGGTGCATGCTGCTGCGAGTAGTAAAGAAAGCACGTACGCCTACGCGTCTCAATCAAGTTGCACTGCAGCGAAGACGTATTGAGTATTGGAAAACCAACATGCGGGCAGGTCGTCAAGAAATAGTTGAAACGCAAAAGTTCATGCAAAAAGAAAACAATCGTCTGAGGGAACTGCTCCGCTTGCGCGCACGCGCAACGAAGGAAGTCATGCATCAACGGGTAGATCGAAAAATTTTATCTCAGATCGACCGGGACATTGCGGGGAGTGAAGAGATTCTCTTGCAACATCAACGTACCATGCGAAATGCTCAAGATCTCATTCGGAGTGCATATGAGTCCCTTCAAGGGGCCGGAATCAAAGTATCGATTCGAAAGAAAGTCGCGTGAAACAAAATACTTAACGTAACATTCCATTGTACAAGTTCACGAGAAATTGTTGATAAAGCATGGGTTCCATGGCCAATAATTCTGGGGGCACGGCATAGTACACTACTTTTTCTCCAATTCCACTCGTGACAATCATGGGAAATATTCTTCCTAAGTCATTGTTCTCTAAATCAATGACTTTGGCTTCCGTGTCCACACTCATCACGCGCGTGCTTCCAATTCCAATATCGTTTACTAGTGCAAAGTCTCCATATAATCGTAAATTAGGCGCGATTCCAAAAATTAATCGATGGTCGGATCCCGATTCGGGAACGAGTTTTCCTGCTTGATTGGATATGTCACATTCACGTAGGTCGCACCAGTTTCCAAGATAGTCAACCGAAATGTATTGGTCGAAGCGCACCGCGATGTCTTCTTCTACATCCTTGCGTGCCCAGGGAGAAATGAGTTCGTGTTGAGCATTCACATCCACATCGTCTGCGTAAAGGAATTGATCGTCGCCCGTGATTTGCGTCCCTGCATCACCCGTCCATACCAACCTTCCCCCGGCATCTGCATACTCCATGAATGCACGGAGTTTGTCCGTGGACATCTGTTTAGCACGTGTCACAATCACTAAATCAAATTGTTTCAAGTTCCCTGCGGAAATAAAATCAATCTCTTGACGTGAAATGTTCGTTGCGGAGGTGTAGCGCGGGTCGCGGAGGAATTGTGCGAGTGCATCCGGATCGCCTAATCCAGTATCACCATAGGCAATGAGTGTTTTGGGCTGGCCTCGAATACCATAGTATACATCGCACCATCCGGGAATGTCCCTACACGGGAGGAGACCGGACCATGTAACTAAGCCGAGAATCAGTAATACCATGACTGCGGCCAGTCCTACGTGATACACGTCTTTCAGAATGGGTCGCATTTCGGCCATGAAACCAACGACGAGGGTTGAGATTTAAAAGAATGAGCTAAGTAGGATTGATTATGGTTAAGTTTACTCAATCCGCTCCTACTGCACAGGGCCCTTCAAGTGGTATTGGCGTTCAACGCTTCTTCGACACCGACGAAGGCGGACCAAAATTGACTCCCGTGATGGTTTTTGGCTTTGCTTTTTTCGTAATCGTCGTTTTCATTGCCTTGCACGCATTCAACGTGTTCGGATAGAAGGAATTAATTCTTTTTTTGGATTAGTAAAATCCCGTCATCAATAATGGAAATGCAATCGTGGCTTCGCATTCAATGTGGACACTATTTTTTCTTAGCTTGAGTTTGTTCCATGAAATGGCTTCTTTGGGATGTGCGCCGGACAAGCTTCCGTCGTATTGTGTTCCCGTGTTGACGTACACCGCGTAATCCATTCCATCGCGAAGAATGGCTGCGCCAATCAAATGGTGCTTGGCAATTCCTCCGCCTAAAATAATTCCACCTACTTTTTCGGCGGCAATCATTACATCATAAAATTTTTGCAATGTGGCAGTTTGATCAATAATGAGTTTGTCTTCGGGCTTTTTTCCTTGATTGAAAAAGAACCAATGGTCGCCCATCGCACCATCCACAAGTCCAGGGACAATTACGGGCACGTTTCGTTTGGTGGCCCAATACAATATCGAACTTTCGTCCTTCATTTTCTTTCCCATTCGTTCAACGTATTCGTGTGCGGGCCAAATCTTTTTTTCTTTGTGCAAATCCTTCATGAATTCGTTGTGCCATGCTTCAAACTTCACATAGAATTCGTCCGGAACGAAAATGTTACCAATACGATTAATTTTATTCGCTTTAACTTCTTCATCCACGACATCGAATTCGCCTAATTTGAATCGTGCAAATGTTTTGATGATGTCTTCCTCAACTAATCCTGTTGTGGTGATCAAACAATGAACTTTTTTGTCTCGGATTAATTGTGCAATCATTTCGCGCAAACCACTCGATCCCATGTTGGACGTGGCGGAGAGGAAAATAGTGCATTTGTCTTCGTTCATTTCGCGAATGACATCTACTCCTTGTGCTAAGTGTGAGGCTTGGAATCCCAAGTGACGAAAATGCGTAATCATGTCCTTGATGTTCATCGTGGGGATGAATTCGAATCCGCGTATCTCGGTCAATGTTTTAGTGTCAATGCTTTTCTGGGTCTGTTCGCGGTGAAAACTAGGGTTTTCATTCGCCTTGGGAGTTGTCATGGTTTTAGGCCTCGGTTATAGATACCCTCACGGATTCATTTTTGATGGTATCGGATGCCTCCGAAAGGGGTTTTTGGTCGGTTTTACTGAAAAGAAGGTCCTTGGCGCGCACCTTTTCTTTGATTTCCCCAAGGTGGGCCTGGAGCATCTTTTGGAACGCAGGGGAAGCCTCGATGTGCACGTTTACGAATTGCGTGGGGTTGAGCTTGGCCTGCTTGCGCAAGTCCTGAATCACGCGCATGAGTTCGCGCGCCGCGCCTTCTGCGAGGAGTTCGGGAGTGAGGTGGGTATCCAATGTTACGGCCAATTCAGCGTCTTTTCCTGTGTCATTGTGAATTACTTTTTTGACATTCAATTCGTCTTTAATCACGTTGAAATATTCGGGTGCCAATTGTACGTTTGAAGAAATGGAATTCAACGGTTGACGTACCGGTAATTTGAGAACGTCGCGCTGCTCAAGTCCCTTGCGTACAATTTCGCGTGCAGCAGTCATGGAACTCATAGCACCAGCATTGATCGCTTGGCTATCAACCGTGGGCCAGTCTTCCAAGTGTACGCTTTCTTTCAAATTTTTGTTGTGCGTGTGCAACGCCTGATGGATTTCCTCTGCGATGAATGGGGAAATGGGTGCGATGAGTTTGCTTGTTTGATGCAACACGTGTCCGAGCGTGCGGATGGCATTTGTTTTGTCGTTTTCGTCATCGCCTTTGAATCGTTCGCGTGAGCGGCGCAAATACCAAGTAGACAAGTCTTCCATGAATGAAACAATAGTGGAGCACGCTGTGATGGAGTCATATGCATCCAATGTTTTAGTCACTGTTTCAACGGTCTGATTCAAGCGTGAAATAATCCATTCGTCCAATACGTTCTTGGAGTGTGGATTTCCCAAGTGGGTATTTCCATTTTCGTATAATTGGTAAAAGCTCAGTGTGTTTGCAAGGGGCGAAATGACTTTTCGATATATATCGCGTACATTATCATCTTTGAAACTAATGTCTTCTGCGCGCAACAATGGAGACGACATCAGATAGAAGCGCATCGCGTCTGCGCCATATTGTTCAAACAACGCATTGGGGTCGGTGAAGTTTCCTTTGGACTTGGACATCTTGCTTCCATCCGATGCGAGGATGTTTCCACTCACAACGACGTTTCTAAATGGAGCCTTGTCGAAGAGCAACACTCCCAGCACGTGCATGTAATAGAACCACGCGCGTACTTGTCCAACGTATTCTGAAACGAAGTCTCCAGGGAAGTGGGTCTTGAACCATTCTTGGTTGTCAAATGGATAATGTTTGGCTGCAAAAGGCATGGCTCCCGATTCAAACCAGCAGTCAATTACTTCAGGTATGCGTGTCATTGATTTTCCACACGTGCATTTCAAATGAATCTCATCCACCACGTGCTTGTGTAAATCGACATTCGCGGGGACATTTTCGATGGCGTTTTCCTGCAGTTCTTTTACGCTTCCGATTACTTTCATTTCTGAACACGCGGAGCATTTCCATATGGGTAATGCCGTGGCCCAATAACGATTACGTGACACTGTCCAGTCGGGTGCCGTTTCAAGAATGTTAGTGAAGCGCGCCTTTCCTTCTCCTTCAGGAACCCAGTTTATTTCTTTGTTTCGTGCGAGTAGTTTTTCCTTTGCATTTTGAATGCGGATGAACCACGAATTCATGGGGTTGTAAAACAATGGTGTCTCGCAGCGATAACAAAATGGATACGAGTGCGTGTGCTTCTCTGTTTTGTAAAGTAACTCACGTGATTCTAAATTTTTGATGATTAATGGATCGGCTTTCTTGAACCACATTCCTTTCCAATCATCGTGTCCTCCTTGAATGGTTCCATCGAGTTGAACGTGTGTGAACAACGGCAGGTCGTATTTTTGGATTAGTTCAAAATCGAATTCACCATACGATGCGATGTGAACAATTCCCGTTCCTTCTTCGGAAGAAACGCCATCTCCTCCATCTACAATGTAGTGTCCTTTCTTCTGGGTGTCAAGTTTGTATAGTGGTTCGTAGTCTTGATTAACCAATTCTTTTCCCGCATATTCTTGGACAGTCTCAAACTTTTCACCAATAACCCCTAATCGATTTTTGGCTAAAATGAAATGGTCGTTTCCCATTTTGATTTTAACATATGTTAATTTTGCATTGACTGCAAGCGCGGCGTTCCCTACCAGTGTCCACGGTGTCGTGGTCCAGGCCAGCACATACGTATTGGTTTCTTTTTTTAATTTGAATTTGACAAACACGGAGGGCTCACTTACATTTTTGTAGGAATTGTCCATGGCAATTTCGGCTTTAGCCAATGGCGTTTGGCAGTGGGGGCAATACATGAGTATTTTTTTTCCCTCATATACAAGTCCTTTTTCATGCAATGATTTGAATGCCCACCACACCGTTTCCATGTACGTGTTGTCCATGGTTTGGTAGGCGTTATCGAATTCAATCCATTTTCCCATTCGTTTTACTGTTTTTCCCCATTCGTGGGCGTACTCTAATACTTGCGCTCGACACTTGTCATTGAATGTCTTGATTCCCATTTTTTCTATTTCTTTTTTTCCTTTCAATCCTAATAATTGTTCGACTTTGTTTTCAATGGGCAACCCGTGGCAGTCCCATCCCCATTTTCGTTCGACACGGAATCCTTTCATGGTGAAATAACGTGGAAACAAATCCTTGACGGTTAATCCTAAGATGTGTCCATAGTGGGGTGTTCCCGTGGCGAAGGGGGGTCCGTCGTAGAATACGTAATTTTTTCCCGTTCGTGCATCTACGCTTTTTTTGAACGTGTGATTCTTTTCCCAGAACTCGATCCACTGGTGTTCGTTTTGTGGGGAATACATATAGGATTTGGGCAGGAGACTGTTTTTAAGGGTGGACGCGCAGGGCTTCTTTTTTCCGCATATGCTTTTATTCGAGAGGCACCCCTTTCGGTATATGAAACCTAAAACCGCTTCTAAAGCCCGCACCGTTTCCTTGAACCGTTCGAAGCCCCTTCCGGATGTGATTGAACAGTTGAAGAATAGCCTGAAGGATATTGAGGCTGGTCGCATAAGACGTTTTCAACACTAATTTTCTTCAACCAATTTTCTAAATCGTTCTCTATTTTCTAAAATAAATGTGATGATTTCTTTTTGGTCTTTCTTATCACCATAGGATGCGAGTAATATAATTTCATTATTTTGGTATATCAAATAATACAAACGTTTTCCTTCCCATTTCTTTTCTCGAAACCAGCGATAGCCCAAGGGCTTTCCATTATACGGATTTAGTTTGAGCTGTTCAACTATTTTCAATACCCATGCTTTTTCAGCAGGTTCCAATTCCTCAAAAATGTGATGGAATTCATCTGTTTCTCTAATTTCAAAAACCATGCGTGAAGCGTGGTCGAATGATTTTTATAGCTACGGAAAATTGGCATTGGTGTTTGAACTATGTATGGACCCGGGTGGATTTGAACCACCGACGGACGCTGTATAAGAACGCTGCTCTACCAGGCTGAGCTACGGGTCCCGTGTATGTTTTGACCTATCGTGGGTTTGTAAAACCCACTGCGTAGCTTTCGGTTAGTCCAATCGAAATTGGACAGGCCCTGAGCTACGGGTCCAATTAGTAATTGGTATTCACGAGGGATTTTATAGGGAGGGGGAGTGGTGTCCAGATGGGTTCCAAACCAAGCCGTATTTTTAGAGGAAAAAACGTCGTCCAAAGGGGTGGAAGGATTGTTGCAAAGCCGCCTGCTCATCGGCGAAGCGATGCCGATCAAGTTCGGCATACTCTACTTGCGCGTTCGCGCGAAAAGAAAAATCGGGAGTTTCAAGATCATACTCGTCGCGCACGCCGAGTGGATTGGGATAAGCGCACAACCCTTGTACGGTATGCGATTCGATATGGATTATTGGTGGGTAATAACTTGGAGATGAGTGAGCCTGAGGCGGCGAGGCGACTGGATATTGCAGAAACAGATATTGTGCGTTTGCACGTAGTCTATTCCAATCTCATTCGTGAGTTTCATAAGCTTCGAACCAAAAGTGGACAAAGGGGTGTGCCTGTGACGGTTGATGCGGTTGCACGGCAATTGAAGTTATCTCCTGAATTAGTGCAGGAATGGATTAGAGGAATGGGTCTTCGTGTAATACGAGAAACGAGAAATAGAAAGTAAAAGTTCTACTGCGGGATTTTCTCCCGCAAGCAGTTCTTTTTTTTTGGTTTGAAAAGAAATGGACTAAACTTTAGTCCATGTCTCCCATTCCGCCCATGTCCGGCATTCCGCCTTTGGGTCCGCCTCTACTTGAAGTAGCGGCGATGATGTCGTCGATGCGCAACAGCATTTGGGCGACTTCGGATGCGGAGGTGATGGCCTGTGTTTTGATGCGCAGGGGCTCAACGACGCTTAATTTTCTCATGTCGTCGATCTTGGCATCGTGTACATTCACTCCTAAGTATTTTCCTTCCTTTCCCTTGTGTCGGGCGCGCAACCCTACGAGTGTGTCAATAGGATCCATTCCGGCCGTTTCTGCTAACGTCTTGGGAATGATTTCAAGTGCCTCAGCGAATGCGTTGATGGCCAATTGTTCTCTTCCTCCGACGTTCTTGGCGTATTCTTGGAGTTGGATGGCGATTTCTATTTCGGTGCTTCCTCCTCCTGTTACGACCTTTCCGTCCTTGATGGCGGATGTGACGGATCCTAACGCGTCGTTCAATGCGCGTTCGGCTTCGTCAATCACGTGCTGGGTTCCTCCGCGGACCAATATGGTGACGGCTTTAGGATTTTTACATCCCTCAATGAACACCATGTTGTCTCCGGAGATTTTCTTCTCTGAGACTAACTTGGCGTGACCCAAGTCGTCCTTGCTCATGTCTTGTATGCGGGAAACGATTTTTCCTCCGGTGCTTTTGGCGAGCTTCTGCAAATCGCTTTGCTTGACTCTCCTTACTGCGAGTATTCCGGCCTTCGACAAAAAGTGCTGGGCCAAATCGTCAATTCCTTTTTGACAAATTAATACATTGGCTCCTGACTTTTGTACGTTATCCACCATTTTTTTCAACATTCCTTCTTCTTGATCCAAGAATGCTTGGAGTTGATCCGGTGATGTGATTTCAATTTTTGCGTCTGTTTCTGTTTCTTTGATTTCCAATGCCACATCAATTAATGCAATTTTAGCATTTTCCACTTGTCGTGGCATTCCGGGGT
>CAYHNT010000031.1:0-8206 GCA_964358055.1 uncultured archaeon
CCAAATAGTTAACGCGATCCATGAAGCGTGACCCACCTGTTGCTCGTCCGATCCAGTTTCCGGTACTCCTTCCGAACAAAATACGTTCCGTTACGGCACCGGGTCGCACAACCGTTGAAATGTTTAGTTTTCTGCGTCGCGTAACCGTTCGGTCAATCTGGAATGTTAGGTCTTTGATGAAATATTTGAATGAGTGTCTAAACAAGTGCTCCATTAATTTTCCAGGCAACTCTAAACGTTTGTTGGCGTAATGGTCCTTGTCGTCTTGTCCGCGTAATCCATTGGCTCGTTCGATTGCACGCGTGGCCATGGTGGCGAGGAAGTAGGCCTTTGCTCGGCGTTCTTCCTTGGTGTTACCAATGTGAGGCAATAAGAATGCATCAATTACTTCCTGTGCTCTGCGCAAACGATAATCAATAACCTGTCCGGGTGCAACGTACTTACCAATTCGATCCAATGCTTCTTCTTCGTCCTTGACGTCCATGGCTTCCAAGTTGATGAGTACATCGTTCATGGAGGCATTGTTGTCGGGGAATGCGAACATGATTTCTTTTTCGTCTTTCAATCCCAATGCTTTCAACAAAATGAATAATCGTAATTTTCTTGGCGATGCAGGAAAACTCACGCTCAACATTCCGTCTTTTCCACGTGTAACACGAACGCGTCCCTTGAATGCGCCTTTCGTGGAGATAACTTCCGCGCTCGTCTTGTCGTCTGCGCTTTCGGTAATCAAAATTCGGTCCGATGAAAGCACTTCCTGCGTGGTGAGTGCTTTTTCGCTTCCGTTAATCACAAAATACCCGCCAAAGTCCATGGGGTCTTCTCCCATGCTAATTAATTCTTCGGCTGTTTTTCCTTGCAAGTGACAAAGTTTTGATTTGAGCATCACGGGGAGTTCGCCGATGTATGTTTTCTTCACGTCTTGTTCCACATCGCGTCGTAACAAACGCATGGTCAAAAATAATGGAGCAGAGTACGTACGATTTCTCATGCGTGCTTCCATGGGATAAAAATCGTTTCGAGGTGAACCATCCGCTTCCACAATGCGGGGCTTCAACACTTCAATATCTTCTAATTCAATTCGCACTTCTTCAATTTTAGGTGTGATCGTTTTGTTTTCGTGAATAATCTCAGTCAATTTTTCATCCACGAACTGATTGTAGGAACTAATTCCCATTTGGGCAAAGTTTCTTCCTTTGAACCAACTTTCAACGAGTGCGTATTGGTCCCAGTTGAGTGACATGGTTACACCACTCTCCTATAGTAGAGTGTTTCTCCGGCGACGAGTGAGTTGCGTGTGATGCGAATAACATCCCCGACTTGCGCGTTTACTTCCGCAGCCATGGGATCTTCCTGCGACATGCGCGGGAGTTTATCAAAATCAAGACCGAATTGGGTAAGGAGCTTCTGTGCTTCCTCTTTTGAAAGGAGTTCGTGTTTTGGGACTAGGTGGTGTTCCGATAGGGACTTCAACATGGACGCTCAACTCCTACTTCTGTGAAACACTTGGTATAGAAAGGGTCCGTTTTTTCACGGATTTCAAACGAAAAAATCGCTCCCCCACGTTCAACGTTGACCAAACCGTTCCACAAGCCTCGAAAGGATAATCAAAAATCATGGAAAACGCTTATAAAACTGTTCGACGGCCACCGAGGATTATAGCCCTCCTTTGTCATTTATTGGCTTATTTCTTCTTTCTTCGACTTGAACGACGGGAAGACTTGGGTTTTTCCCCGAAAGTGGCCTTGTGGACCATGTGCATGGGATTGGCGAATAATCCATAGAAAATAAGCGCGAGGAGAAACAGGATCACTCCCCACGTCCGATGGGTTTCCACCAAAAATAGTGCAATTCCCAACACCAAGAGAATAGCCACGCCCCAAACATACCGTTGCATCCCCGTTGTGCGTGTTTGGAGAATAAAAAACAAGTCCCGTTTTGAGCGGATTTTCCCTCGTAATTGCGCCTATACAAACCTTAAGGTATTTATAGGCCAATTTAATCGGTTGGAGCGTATGTCTACTCCCAATTCATCCCAAAACGAAGTCGTTGTGCTGATGCCTGCGCATAACGAAGCCCAAACTATTGCAGCATCCATCCAAGCCGTCAATTCTTCGGAAAACTTGAATCATTCCTTGCATACGATTGTAGGAGTAAATGCATGCACGGACAACACTGTCGAAGTGTTAGAAGCACTCAAAACCAAACACAAAAGTTTGGAATACGTGATGGAAGCTGTTCCTGGAAAGCCCCGCGCATTAAACGCACTACTTGATCGTGCTGAAATGACACACAGAATGGGAAGCGAAGATGTGGTTTTGTTTTTGGATGCCAATGCACAGGTGCAAGAAAACACTATTTCGGATTTAGCCATCATGCTCAAGCACGACAAAAGCTTGAACGCGGTTTCAGCCAACGAATTAAGTTTGCCCCCACAAAGCGACTCTATTTTGTCCCACTTATTATTTGGAGTCAGCGAACTTTCGCTTTCATCCTTGGCCTTGCGCGACCGTAAGTCATCGTGTATGGCCGTACGCGCATCCAAAGTGAAGGGAGTGCGCTTCCCTGAGCACGTCATGGCAGACGATTTATGGTTGTCTATGTATTTGGGAATGGATTCCGTCGAAACTCACCCCGATGCATTTGTCACGGTGCAATCGCCCAAGAACTTTTTGGAGTTTGCAGGAAAAAGCGTCAAGCACATGGTGGGTTTGTATCAATTGGAAGAATTCTTTCCCGCACACGAGGTGCGCGAGCATTTGCCTACAGGAACACACGAGCACGTGGAAGCATTTTTGCGCGAGCCGGAGTTGCAAAACGAATTTGTGCGCTTGCCCGGAGTGTATCAACTCTCGAGTGCCCTTGCGCTTCCCATTCATGCTGCACTAAAGACGATTGCTTGGGTGGCGTATCGTTTGTCTCCTCAGCCTAAGAATCACTCCACTCCCATTCCACGACACGCCCCGTCTCCCGCGCACTCTCCAGCACGCGCGTGAGTGGGTGAATACGAATGAGTTGGTTGTATCTGGGGTATTTGACACTGGCACTTATTGGAAGCCTCTTGCTCGCACGTGTTTTTGGGATTTCATTCGCGGGAAAGAAAAAAGCCATTCTTTTTTCACTCATTCCCACTGCCATTGTTTTTATTCTATGGGACAGCTGGGCGGTTTCTCAAAACGTGTGGGAGTTTGGATTAGAACAAATGTTGGGAATACTAATTGAGAATCAGCCTGTGGAAGAAATTCTATTTTTTCTTATCATTCCTTTCTTTGGAATTGTGTTGTGGGAGATTGCAAACAAGATGGACGCGTTACGTGTGGAGCGCAAAATGGGTGAGAAGAAATTATGACCCTCTACACGTATTCCGTTATTGCAGGTTTCTTCGCCGTTCTTATTCTTGATTTTATTCTCAGAACAAAAGTGATTCGTCCCAATGCACGTTTCTTTTACACCACGATCGTGTTTGTAATTTTTCAGCTTATTTTTGATAATTATTTTACACTCCAAGGATTATGGGTGTTCAACCAGAGTGAGACGCTTGAGATTTTCGTCCCTTTCATTCCAATCGAGAATCTCCTGTTTGGAGTGGTATTGCTCTGGGGTACTCTTATTTTATACACCAAAATGATACAGAGGAGTAGGTCCCCATGACTCTTCGAATTCGAAAACCCCGTGTGCTGCAAAAACGTCTGTTTGCTTCAGCGCTGAATAAAGTAGCCTCGCGCGTTCACGACAACTCGGTGGAGTTGAAAAATAAAAAATATGATTCGGTCCCAGGCATGGTGCTCTATAAGGAACTGCAAAGCCAAATCAAACACGACCGAATCATATTAGGAAAAGAACAAGAAAAGAGAAAGAAGGGACTAAAAGGAGTCATTCGCGCGACACTATCCCCTAAAGCATACGCAAAGGTTCTCCGCGCACGCAAAAAACGAGTAAGCCCGGAACAGTACCAGCAGGCTCGTAATCAAATGGATGAAATTGAGATATTACTCATGCTCTCTAAGCGAAAACTATCCTCTGGCGCGGAAGAAAAAAAACTGCGTGAATTACTGCCGCACATCAGCAAGTGGACCAAGATAGTGTTGCAGTATGAACAAACTCATGGAAATGAGAAAACGCCAGTAAAACACACTATGAAACTATGATTTTCTCGCATGTGCGTGCAGAAATAAGCACCATGGGCATTCCGCTTCCAGGATGAGTTCCTGCTCCCACGAAAAACAAATTCTTGAATTCCTCGCTTTTTTGTTGTGGACGAAACACGCTACTTTGTAGGAAGGTAGGAGAGAGTCCGAATGTTGCCCCTGCGTGCATGCCCCCTAACTTCTCCCAGTCATCCGGGGTGATGATTTCCATCATCCGAATGTGTTTGGACAAATCCACGAGTCCCTTTTTCTCTAATTGAGCAATAATATTGGTTGCAAATTCTTTCTTGGTGCTCTCCCAGTCAACCTGTTGCTTGTTTTTACTCTCAATCGTAGGAACTGGGGCAAGAATGGTAAGTAAGTGCTTTCCTCTTGGTGCAAATTTTGGATTCGTACGCGTAGGAACGTTCACATAGAGGCTTGGGTTCTCTGGCAAGACCTTTTGCTCGAACAGTTCCTCAAAATTCTTCAAATAATCCTCAGAGAAAAACACGTTGTGGTGTAATAGTTGAGGATAATCTTTATCGATACCTAAATAGAGCATGAATGCGGAGCACCCGTATTCCATTTTGGTGAGTTTCTTATCCGAATAGTTCTTTCGTAGTTCGAGAGGAATGAGTTTTGAATAGGCTGCGGGTAGGTCTAGGTTTGAAACAATCGTTTCCGCTCGAATGATTTCTCCATTTTGGAGTTTGACCCCTACTGCAGTGTTGTTTTCAATTACAATCTCCAAAACGTCCGCATTGTAGTGAATTTTGACCCCTAATTCCTTGGCGAGCTTTTCCATTTGGAAAACAATTTCATAAATTCCATTGGAGGGATACCATACTCCCTGAGCTAATTCCACATACGGAATAATCGCATACGTTGCCGGGGTTAAGAGTGGGCTTTGCCCCAGGTACATGCTTTGGAAGCTAAATGCCAGTTTCAATTTGGCACTCGCGAAGAAGTTCTCCATGTGCTCCCACATGGAATGAAACCCATCCGCGCGCAAAAAGGAAAAAATACGTGTGGAAAACACAATATCCCAAATAGAACGAGGAGAGTGTGCAATGAAATGAGGGTAAATAACGTCATGCACGCGCTGTTCATGCGTGAGGAAGCGCAGGAAGCCATTTTCATCCTGTGGGGAAACCCGTTGGATTTCTTTCAGCATGGAAGGAAGGTTTGAACTCACATCAAAGTGGGTGTTATCCCAGTAGTGAAGGCGATAGTTGGGTTCGAGTGGGGAAATAGGAAGCACATTCTCCATCTTTTTCCCACAATACGCGAAAAACTCCTCAAATTCCAGGGGCATCAACAAGAACGTGGGACCCAAGTCAATCGTGTACCCCTTTACCTTCTTCTGTGCCGCTCTTCCACCCGGAAAAGCATTCTTTTCATAGATTTCCACGCGCTTTCCATTCTTGGCGAGGCGACAGGCTAGGGCGAGTCCGCCTAATCCTGCTCCAATGACAAGCACGTCTGGTTGAAGTTCGTGACGGACTGCTTTTCGCGAAGTACCCATGTAGAGTTTGTGTGGATATTCAGCTTTTAATCGGAGCGCGCTATTCGACGCGATGGGCATCCGATAGAATGTGTTGATAGGCCAAGATTTGTTGTGCTTTTCTTTCTATTTTCTTATGCAGTTCGGGTAATAGGCCTGTTAATCCATTTTGCTTTGCTTTGCGCAACACCAGGCGTGCAGTTTGATACTCATAGATGGTGATTTCTAATTCCTTTCTCAATATTTTGGGCTTGCGATGATTGGGATTTCCAGGCAAATGAAGATAGGTAGTGGGCATTTTACTCTTGGCCACTGCAATGGTGATGGCATTCGCCAAGGGATATCCTTCTCGAAGCATTTGAAGCAGGTTGCGTCTTGATCTAGCATTGGCTAAAATGGCCTGTATTTCAGGACGGTGTGTCTTCTCCAGCAAAACAATAATTTTCTGCTCGATTGCGGCTGCATCTGAAATGTTTCCTTGCAAAACTGCATTCAAGTATTGTCTGCGTCTCCGCCCAAAAGCGTTTACAGCTGAAGATAGTTCTTTGGCTCGTCGAAACATCGTTCTTCGCACATGCAAACGAGTGGAAGAGTTTGTAGCGCCCATACGTGGATGCAAGACGTTCATTTACTTAAATGTACGGGCAACTGCGACATCTGCGAGCTGTTCCTTCAAAATCTCTTTTTTGGTTTTCTCGGAAACAAACACACGCGAGGAGAACACATCATAGTTGGCGCGTTCGATTTCAGATAGGATTTCGCGGTAAAAAACCAGGCACAGTCGCATTCCCAATCGTGCGTCTTCATCTAGCATTTCAATTCCTTTCTCTGCGTGCGTATAGTAATCACGAGCACGCGCAATGTTGAATTTCATCATCTCGTGAAAAGCATTGTTTTGCGTGTGGTTTTTCAAATCGCCCTGAAAATACCCAAACTGTCTCATTTCTTCCTGGGGCAAATACACGCGTCCCATCTCAAAGTCTTCTTTTGCATCGCGCAGAATGTTGGTGAGCTGCATACCAATGCCCAATGAGATGGCATACTCCATGGCGTTTTCTTTCGCCCCCATCACATACGCCATGAGAATGCCCGGAATAGCGGCTGCGGAGAAGCAATACCCATACAACTCATCAAACGTCTCATAGTCTTTTTTCGTTAGGTCCTTTCGCAGTCCCTCAATCAAGCGGAATCCCCACTCGCGGGGGATAAAATAGGTAGTGCACGTGGATACAAATGCACCCAGGAGAGGATGAGTGGAATCTTTGGTTGTCCATTCCTTTTCCAGCGCGCTTTTCCATTGATTGAGTGTTTCGTTTTTTTCCTTGAGCGTTCCTTTCCCGTCCACCAATTGATCCGTGGCGCGGCAGAAGCCATAGAGTGCGTATGAGGCGTTTCTTTTTTCCTCAGGTAAAAACTGGGCGGCCAACGAAAAACTGCTCGCGTGAGTTTCGCAGAGGGCCTTGGATGCGGAGAAAGGGAGGGACTCCATAAACGGAAAAGGGCTTCTTGGATTTAATAAAAGCGATGCTATCTTTGGTCGAGATACTTACCAGCCGTAGTGGGCTGCGCGCGAGTAGCCGAATGCCAGGAATGCATCCACAATTCCTTTACGGTACAAATCATAGTTGTGCGAGAGCACGTTGAATCCGACCTTGGCCTTATCTACTGCGGTGAGGTTGGATAGTTCATTGGGCATCAGGTGACCAATACGATTGAGTTCTTCTTCGGTGAAATTATACAGTGCTTTTTTCCCCTTGATTATTTTACCATACGCAGGAAACTCATTCTTCCACATTTTATCGTAAACTGCAAGAGAGGATTTGTCGAGTTTGTTTTGCGTAATCGCTTCTTTCGCCACTTCTGCCGCCATGCGTCCGCTAACTAAACCTAATTGGGTCCCTCCTTCGAATAAAGGTGAAGTAAATCCTGCAGCGTCACCGATTAACAAAATCCCATTATCATACGTGTTCTGCACAGGACCCGAGGAAGGAATAGGGCCTCCGAATGTTTTGACCTTCGTTTTAGTTTCCCATCCCATTTCTTTGACAAACTGGTCCAGGTATACTTTTGCTTTGGTAATGTCATGCGTAACTAAACCCACGTTGGCTCTTCCATCGTTTTTTGGAATCATCCACAAGTATCCCTCAGGGGCGAGTCGTGGCCATAAGTAAAAATCTAAATATTCCTCATTGGGGATGTCCAACATCTCGTATTGAATACCTGTTGTAACAGAAAAGCGTGGATTCATTTGCAACATGCGGTTTGCTACACCCGCAGCGCCGCTTCCGTCAATCACCATGCGTGCTTTGATCGGTCCTTGAGAAGTTTGAATCTCCCACACGTCATTTTCTCTCTTCAAACTTGTTACACGCGTAGATAAGTGTAATTCCGCCCCTGCGTTTTGTGCTTCCTGTGCCATCCATTTTTCGAATGCGTGTTTTTCTAACACGAATCCTTGTTCGGTGAGTTTGACTTTATGTGAATCAGGAAAAATAACATTCACGCCTTTCACAGGGAGTGCAATGACTTCCTTTGGAAACTTCATGTTGATGCGAATTTCGGCCATCTCGGA
>CAYHNT010000032.1:0-7839 GCA_964358055.1 uncultured archaeon
CACCTGTGAAGTCGTAGCATACGCCTGCGCCTTCCCAGAAGGTTAAGTTATTTCCGGTGTCAACTGGGCTGCCGTTCTGTGCAATTTGGTAGAACGTGGAAAAGGGTTGCGTGGTGATGTCGTGGTTGATTTTCATGACAAGAGGTGTGGCTAAACTGGGCGTGAATACCACTCGTTGAGTTCCGCTTCCTGAGGGTGCGGTGACTTCGAGAATATTTCCTCTCGTGGAGGGAATGCTGTTCATTACGCGCAAGTCATCTTCGAGTTCCACATTCACTTGTTCAAGGGCCGTGCTTCCCTCTCCGGAGTGTGTTTGAACCAGACTGTCATTCACTTTCACGGGCACAGTCTCATTGATGTATTCCAATCCATACCCCACACGTTCGTACACGGTGTTTTGCAATCCCACTTGCCCGTTGAAGGGCAATCGATAGAAGGGTGAATTAGGCGAGGGGTTTTCCAAGTGATAGAAGTCCACTCCCATGGTGGCAGCGGGTTGTCCGTTTCCATCCAATATCTTCCAGTCTTCTCCGAAGAACAAACTCAAGTCAATGCGGTATTTTCCTGCGGCAGGAAGCGTGGTGTCCTCGAAGTATTTGTTGCTAAACACAAGCGTATCGTCGCTTCCATAGAATGAATTGAATCCCGCGGTTCCTCCGCCGCCCTTAAACCAAGTAGGAGCGTCTGCAAAGGATGCGGAATAGTAATCCCTAAAGTCGTTTTCGAAGTCATGTGAGTATCCGTCGCGGATTAAGTAAGCGTCATAGTGGAGCAAATCATTCAATGTTTGCACATCGGGCACAGCAGCGGTGAACACCACGCTTTGATCATTCACATATTGTCCAAACACGGGGTCGCTGGCGTCAATCCATAAATTAATTCCAGGTTTTCCACCCACAATGGCAGTTGTCTTAGGCAACGCTTCACATGTTCCTTGTGCCGTGTTGGAGTAGCTTTCGACGTTAATCACGAGCGTGTTGGAGGAGTAAGCAATGTTGGCCGTGCTGTCGCTTGAAAGTTCCCATTTAGTTGTATACGTTGTTTTGTCCAACGCATTAACGACACACGAAACTGTTTGCGTGCTTCCTGCAGTCACATTAACGGTTTGCGTACAGGATTTAGTTTCAAAGGAAAGCAATCCCGCGTTCTGATTTTCCGTTGGGGTCATCGTAACGTTGAGCGTGGCAGATTGTGGAGTAGCGCTTTGGTTTCCTACCGTGGCATTGAATGTAATTACTTGTTCATTCTGGAACGAATACCCTACTTGCGTGAATCCAATGAATCCGCTGGGGATGGTGCTTGAATTGGGGAATGTTCCTGTTGGCGGTTGTGTCAACGGGTTATCGGGGCATGTGAATTGATAATTGTTTGCGGCCAAAAACTCATCCAATGCTTTGACACGCTTCATCATGTCAATGTTGAATTGGGTGGCGTCGCAAAATATTCCATTGGGATTGGTTGCGTCGCATGCGTATAGTGGAACGCCTGAATTGTCATTCCAGTTCCACGTAAATGCTACCTGGGGCAATGCTCCTTTTCCAGCCGCCCCAAGCGTGTTACCGCTTACACAGGCCACGGAGTCAAATTCCAAATCGGGCAATGATTGATTCGTGTCTTGTGTCTTGAATTTGATGTGGAATTTTTCCTCACGAATGGTGTCGTTGGCCGGAGAACATGCTCCTTGGTCCAAGCTCGGTCCAATGAGGAAGTTTTCAAAATTACTATTATGACACGTGGTCTTAGCAGCACCGCTGTGAGAAGGGTCTCCGTGCACGTGCTCAATTGCGCGTAACGTGACAACGCCAAATAATGGATTAGGGTTGGAGTAACCTGTGAGGTTGGTGAACACGGCTCCAACCGTTTGGTGGGTTTCGTTTTCTTCTTTGAAGAAATTAGCTGCATCAGTATTCCATTCGGCGGAAATAACGTCGCTGATGTTCTCGGATACACGAATGTCCATTGCATCGGGTGGAATCAGATTGTTGTCTTCCGATCCTGAGAGATTAATGACATAGTCTAACAGTCCATTCGTGACTTCTTTTTCACAGTCGTCGTCGAACAGTTCTAAAATCAAAACAAACACTACCACTCCCACGACAATAGGGAATGCGGGCCCGCTGAAGAATGCGGACTCGATGATAATGGATGAGGTAGCTGCCAGATATCCCGCAGTTGCTCCTGCGCCCACTCCACCGGCTAATGCCAATGCGGTATTGGAGGGTTTCCCTGCTACGGTTTCCCAGTCACACACATTGGCGGTAACTTGGATGAGTTCGGTTACAACACGGTTGAGGACGGTAGTAGCATCTTTGGCGTTTTGTTGGTATACTGTGAAGGCGCTTTTCTCCATTTCGAATGCATAACTTGAGTCGCTTTCCACTTTAACGTTCAGCGCGGCAATGCGATAAGGCGAGACACCCGGCACGGATGCGTCAACGGTTAAGTCGTAGCTTCCGGGAAGAGTGCCTCCTTGTCGTTCAATGGTGATGGTCTTGCTTCCATTCAAATTGTTAATCGTATATTGTGACAAGTACAATCGTCCTTCGGGTGAACCACCGGAACAATTACTATTGTTGGCTCCCGTACAGAATGCAATGTCCACCGGGATGCTTCCACATTGGGAGGTGTCCACGTCAAACTCGACGGAGTCTTCGTCGGATTCCAACACTAATTCTTGTTCGGGTTCCGGGTCGAACTTGACGCAGGTTTCCAAATTAGTAATCTTAATTTTCACATCGAATTCTTCTTCAATGGTTTGAATAGTGTTCCCTGCTCCAATTTCTCCTGCGATGAAAATAGTGAAGTCTGCCGTCTGCCCAATATTTTGAGGGAACGGCGTGAATGTCATGACGGTTTCGTATGTACTCTCTTCCACGTTCTTGAACAGGTCAAACAATGTCACATAGGAGCCGCTCTTCAGTACCTCCTGGGACTGGTTGCTTCCTTCAATGTCGGTGACGCTTAATTCAACGTTTCCTACGGGGTTGCTTTTCCACACAATCTTGGCCTTGAGATTGTTTAACGGGAAGGGCTTTCCGTCGACTTGACAAATGTTGGCTATTTGGAATGGAATCTGGGACTTGTTGTCGAACGCCGTGGTGTTGACTTGTCCTGCGGTGGGCGTTCCTGAGAGTTGAATGGCTTCTCCATCACAGGCGCCGATTACTTTGATGTCAATTCCTAAGGGCACATGCTGCACCCATTCTTGTTGGGTATTCGTGCTCTGGAAGGTGAGCATGAGGTCGCCTTTCAGTGCCTTGTTGGCCACCAAATTAACCACGTTGGATGTGGCGGCCTTCACCTGGATGGTCTTGGTTTCAAGGCTGGAGATGGTGGTGGTGTTTTCGTACTGGTCCACATAGTTTTGCATCTCCCCATTGGATAAAAGTCCTTGGAAGTCTCCCGTGAGCACGGCCTTGGTGAGTTTGACTCCTTGCTGGGTCTGATTAGTAATGTCCAAGGGCAAGAATTGGTCCGTGTTGGGGGCATTAGGCATGGTGAATTGGAGTTTGGTGGGATCGAATGCCACGATGTTTTCATCCACTACTATTTCAACGGGCGTAGAGGCGTATCCTCCTTTGACTGCATCGAAAACGAAATGCGTGTTGGGCAAAGAGGGCGGGGCGATAATGGTGGTTTTTCCCGTGATGTCCGTGAATTGTTTGATGACGAATTGTTGGTTTTTGTTGGGGTCAATTTTGAGCAATGAAACCAATGCATCTTGGATGTCGAATCCTTGTTGGTCTTTCACGTGTACGGTAAACGTGGTGGGAACGAACGCCGCGGCAGTGGTAGGATCCACGCTGATTTGTAAACTTTGGTTACTTGAAACGGAAATGGGAGTGACTTGTTGGAAGACAATGTCTCCTTCGTTAATGAGTTGCACGACTAAATTAGTGGGCCCCTCGACTTTGGACAAGAAGGAGTATTCTCCTACAATGGTTTTGAATTGTTCCAATTTACCCATGTCCAATCCGCTTCCTTCTCCTCCTGCGGGAATTTCATTCGTGGAAAGGTTGCTCCCGTTGAGCGTTTGCCCATCGGGTCGTGTCACGGTGTAGGAGCTAAACAACAATTCACTACTGGGTAACGTTCCTTCTTCGGAAATGAATGCACGGAGTTTGGCAAACTGGTAAATGGTGGGACCGTTGGACGTGAGAACGAAGGAATACGTGAATATTTTGTTCACCGAAATAGGATAAGGCGGCCCATCAATCAATAATTCGTCGTCCTCATTCAGGATGCTTTCTCCGCTGTAGCAAAATGTTTCGTCACACACTATACTTTTTCCATTGAAGTAAATTTTTTGGTACGCTTCGGCATACTGGGCTTCTTTTTGCGGGCTTGTTGCACTAGTTCCTAATACGTTGTCCACGGGGTCGCGCAAATACGTGCTTCCGTCTCTCACCCATGCACGGTAATAGAAAGGCAATTCGTCCAAAGGCCCAGCTTCGTCTGCTACGCGCACGTTGACTGTAATTTCATAGATTCCGGGCTCCAATACGTTCCATTCGATGTTGGTCCATTTGGCGTCTCCATTGGTTAGGAATTCCTGATCCTCAACGTATCCTAAGGTAGGTTGGTAACTGGTCCCCTTGATTGCCACCGTTGCGGGAGCGTTTATTCCCGTGATGCGCAACACATCATTTTCAATGAAAGGTTCGTCTCCCAATCGGATGTGCACGCCTCCATTTTCTAGGTCGTTCAATGAACTAGGCACGTGTAGTTGGAACACTGCAGCGTATGTTTTTCCTGATTTCATTTCCTTGGCACTTGCTCCCGTAAGAGGATCTCTCACGTCCACAAAATTAAGCTTAGGAAGACTTCCTAATACAGTCTTAGGGAGTTTCACTTCAATGGTTTGTGTTTTTCCTGGGAATAATTGATACGAGGCACTCGTGTACGAACTGAACGTGGATGCGCTTGCGTGCACGTATATTTTTCGGTCCGCCTTGAATGATTTGGATGCGACTCCCTGGGCGTCGCTTTGTAATACGCACTTTCCGGGAGTACATTCGTCGCTTCCTGCGGTGAGAAATTCAATGGTCGAAAAAGGAATGGGGTTTCCTTCCACATCTTTCACGGTGACTTGCACTACGGCTAATCCTATTTTGAGTACCACATTCGTTTGTGCGGGGATGCTCTTATCCGTAGTGAAAACACTCGAGTCGCTCGGCCCCGCAGGATATTTGGTTGCACGTGCGAAATAGGTTCCGCTGGGAACGCCCGTGAATTGTGCGTTTCCATTTGAATCGGTAATGCTGGGATTGACTGCGTGCACAATGAATCCGGATGCGGCGCTGTACAATATGACTTGTGAATTATCCACGGGTAAATTATCTTCATCTTTTACCATCACGGTTATTTTTCCTGAGTTTTGTGCAGTTAGTTTTTCCAATGCAAACGTGATGGTTTGATTCCCGTTTAACGTGCCTAATTCTTTGGTCTCACTCAAATACGTGGGGTGTGAAGCGGTAAGGATGAAGGGCCCTTTTTCATCCACATCTAATGTGATAGGGGTGTTTGACGTAGGTGTTGTTTTGCTCGCGAGTAATTGGTTGTCGCTCTTTCGAATGAGTTTAATGGTGGCGTCTGCAATCCATGCTTGGGTTGCTTTATCGGTTACGCTAATGGTGAGTGTTCCTTGGATTTGTTTTCCCATTTCTACATCCACTGACACGGTTTGGTTAGCGGATACCGTGAAGTTGTTCCCTGTTTCCAGTGCAAAGTTTCCTAATGGGTCACTCACGCTGGCGTAATAGCTTCCTGTGGGGATGTCGTTGAATATGGCGACTCCAAATGAGTTGGTTGAAAGTGTTTGCGTGGAGATTCCTTCGCTTGAAATGAGTTCCACGTCCATGTTTTCTAATATTGAGTCATCTGTTTGGCTTCTCACGGTTACTTTTACTTTTCCTTTCTCGGTGTTGATTCCTTGCAAGTGAATGATGTTATTTCCGCTGGTGAAAAGTACTCCATCCTTTGTCAATAATCCATTTCCTGATACGGTTCCGATGAGGTTTCCGCATCCCTCAGGTGCTGTAAGCGTGAGTATTCCGTTGAGCGTGGTGTATTGACTCTGTGGAAGCGGTACACCGTTTGAACAGGTTAAACTAACGTGGATTTCTTTTCCGCTTAGACTCAAATTTCCTCCATCCACAAATTGGAAAGTTAGAGGAGAAGGCGGTAGGCTTCTTGTTGCGAGTGCAAATGTAAAAGTGGGGTTTCCTGAGTTAACTGTTTTGCTTTCCTTGAGCACTTGGTATTGGGGGTCATTTACGTTGATGGATAATGTGGTTCCAATGGGTATTCCTTGTAACACTATTTTTCCAACCGAATTGGTTGCGAGTGTGAGATTTTTTTCAGCGTATGAAACATTCACTCCTAACTGTGGAATGGGTTGTCCTTGCGCGTCGGCAAAGGATAATACAACAGTAGTGCCGCCGCCGATTCCTAATAGGGGCAATAAAATAAGTCCAAGTACGACGACAGCAAGTCCTAGTGCCACGGCAAAGCTGGGCACAATTTTATCAATCGGATCAATGACGCGATACACGGGTATTCCGTTCTGGTCGAGCTTGTCCAAGAGGATATACCATTTGTCTTCTCCCGCGTGAAAGCTATCCTTGAGACCCATCTATCCATTCCCCTTCTTCAGTGAACTTCGGGGTTTTTGGCTATTTAAAGGTTGAGTGAAAACACGCTTTCACGGCTTTCGACGTCGTCGTATGGGGCGCGGGAACTTGGGTTTTCCCGTTTTGCCTCGAGCTAAGGGTTTTGCTCCCGTTCTATTAGCAGGCTTTATCTTACTTTGAATGTCCGCGATTTGCGCATGTGTTTTCGCAATGGTTCTTTTTTGTTCTTCCAAATTCCGTCTCTCATAGCCGGCTCTTGACGCGCCTTGCCGTTCAAGCATTTCGACACGACGCTGTTGGTGCATAGCAACTTCTTCCTGTGCTTTTGCTAACGCAGTGAGTTTGCTCAAGACTGTAGCGGGATTATCGCCCTTTTCTAATTTGTAGGGGTTTCTTCGTTTCGTAGTTCGAGGGTCTCCGTCCGATTTTGCCCCCATAATTTTTGGAACAGTGTTAGTTGGCTTATCCTCGAGTCGCGCTCGTCGTTTTTTCGAAGCAGTGATGGCTTCTCTTGTTTGCTGGTCAAATGAGATGAGTCCATCTGAAACTTTTCCTTTAGGCGCAATGGGTTCCACGCCCTTGAGTAAAGAGACTCCTTTCCAAAGTTGTGTGAGTTCAACCGTTGGCACGCCGAGGATAATGTAATTTTCATTCATTCGTTCGAGCAGGCCTAATGCACGCCCTTGTAATCCTTCCGCAATACCTATCTCGCTTCGTGCGAGTGCTTCGCGATAAGAACGCATAATGTCCTTAATGGTTTGCTCATATTTTGGAATAATTGTCCGCGCGTGCGCGATAGCCACGCGTGCTTTTTCCTTTTCTTCATCGGTGCGAAAGTGATGGGGGGTTTCTTTTTTTACTCCGCGTGAAACACGCTGTCCTAATCGTTCAACGTATGCGGGTGTAATCGTTTTTCTTCCTTGTGCTTTGGCTTCGCGGTTATACGCGTTGATGAGCGATACCTGGCTGCTTCGCAGTGCGTCTGGGTTCCTTGCAGTACCAATTTTGATTTCGGCATCCACAATCTGTCGTAGTGTTCCTCGGAGTTTGTTCATGTTTTAATCACCATTTTTCACTTCACAATACACGCCGTCTCGGCTTCTTTTTCTTCATTCTCAATGGCGTTCAATACTTCTTTGGGGTTCCAAAAGAATTCCGTTTTGCTACCGCTATTGCGTACGCACACGGCTTCCTGTTTAACCAATTC
>CAYHNT010000033.1:0-487 GCA_964358055.1 uncultured archaeon
TCATATTGTCCGTCCTGTGGTTGGCTGTCCGCCAACCACTCTTCTTCTTTTTTAGTAGGCGAATACCCGCCTTGTTTGGCCCGCCGAAGTAACTGAACGAATTCTATCGGGGGACGAAAGCGATGGTCAAGACCCATACGGGTTTGGCTACTCATTAGTGGCCTCTTTTTCCATTTCCCTCTGCAAGGAGGCTCTAACGAACCCACTAAAGGTTCGGCCAGTCCTCTGGCAGTAGGCTTTCGTCCTTTTGGCAAATTCCTCGGGAACAAAGATGGTGATTCTCATACTGAATACCTTGGTGTCGGGGTGGTTAAAGTACATATTTAATACAATACGTCTAAGTATTGTATTGTATGGACTACGATGACGTTTCAGCATTCTTAGCGAAGAAGCCAAGCGCAGAGGGGCTGGTCATACGTTTACTTTCAGGTCCAATGTCAAAGACCGATTTGATGATGGTTTATTATTCAGTCAACCTATCTGGCAA
>CAYHNT010000033.1:497-3812 GCA_964358055.1 uncultured archaeon
TTCCTTTGTCCAACAAAGAAATGGGGTGTTTGACCGAGACGTGTTGAAGCCTCTAAAAAAACTGGGGTTAGTAACTGCAAAACGTGGGAAAGTGACCATTAATGAACGGAAGAAGGAGAAAAAGAATAAACGATTTCTAATGGTTGACATTGATTTCGATGCAGTGTTTGAATATTGGGTTGCCGACTGTAAAAAGAAAATTCCATTTGCTAAAGGAGTTGAACCTGATAAGGGGTGGAAAACTCTTTTTGGACAAAATGATGATACTTACCTAATCCCGTATCGTGTAAAACTCGAGGAATTAAGAAATTACATTTTTGACTATACTATTTACGAGCCCTTATTTCAAAAAGGAGTAAAAATTTCGGTTCCTGGTTTTATCAATACTGCGATGGCTTTCACTTTCATTGCTTTTACTCGTGCGGCAAAAAACAGAATTTCTCCAAACAATCGCGACCTTTGGCCGAAATATGCTGAAAACATCTTGATGCTTTTGAATTCGCTGTATGTCAAGCAAACGGGAAAAGATTTTCCTGAAATTATGGGGCTTACAAACTCAATGATTGAACAAACGATTGAACGGAATCCAAAATTAAAAGTGCATATTTTCTCAGATTTTTTCTCACTTTTAGTTCGAATCACAACTGCTAAAGAGAATCGTTTTATTACTGATGAATATGTTGACGTCAAAAGGCCGTTTGATTCTATTTCAACGCCGCTGCTTGGGTATGCGGTTTTCGTAGATTGGGAAGACACATTAGCAGAACGGGAAAAATACAATCCACCACACGATATTTCTGGTAAAGAAGTGCCAGTAAAGAAACCGTATGCTTTTTTGCGGTTACCAATCGTAGAGGTCGCGTATGCTGAATCTGCATTAGATAAGACAAGGAGATTTTTTAGTTAGAGTTTGCTTTTTCCATAATCGCGCGTGCCTCTCTTGCAGGTATCTCTTCAATTCGTGCGTTAATTTTGTTCATTGCTTCAACCATTGCGTTCAGTACAACTTTTATTTGCGCATTTTCATCCTGCATCTGAGTCAACTTATCCTTGTATTCCAATCGAGCTTCAAGAGTGAGTGGGTTATTGCACTTCTTGCAAAGGAGATTCGTGAACTCGTTTGTCTCGCTACAGATGTTGCAGGTGCGTGGCTTGAGTTTGCTCTCTTCTTCTTTGTCCTTTTTCCCAAGGCCGTAAATTTTTCGAATGGCCTCATTGGTGTCGCGACCGCTTAGATGAATGTAGGTCGCGGGCATTTTGCTTCCGATTCGCCAGCCCATTATTTTGCAGAGCTGGGACTCGGTCAAGCGTCCTGCTAAATAAGTTGCTCTTGAATGGCGCCAGTGGTGAGGGTTGAATGGCTTGGTGATTGAGGCCTTCTCGATGGTCTCGGTGAGCATTCTACAAATGGAGGCATAGGATAGTCTTTCTCCTTGATGGAGATTGGATACAATGACAACTAAGGGGGCATTCTTATCATTTTTCAGGGGGTGGATGGCCAGCCATTCCTTTAGGAAAGGGACACTGGAGACCAAGAGAACCTGGCGCATTCCCGTTTTGCCGTCGAGCATTATCGTGGCTTCGGTTCCATCGAATTGAATAGAACGGATTTTGGCATTTCCAATTTCCCCGACTCGTGCCCCTGTTTCCCAGAGGACTGAAATCAAGGATTTCTTCATAGGGTGGTCTGAAGCCTCGATGATTCGTTGGACCTCTTCTTCGGAGAGCATTTCTTCGGGAAGCTTGTTGGAGTTCGCTGTTTTGAGACAGCGTATCCAGCTTACTTTGGGCGGGAAGAATTCATTGTTTCCTTGAAACCATTTGTAGAACGTTTTGAGGGTTTGCTTGTGCATGGTCCTCGTGGTTTCATTCCAACTTGGGTAGTTCATTATTTTGGATACCAAAACTTCCAGCTCTTCTTTGGTAGCAGTTTCAAAATCGGTGCCCAACATCTCGGCCAGATTCGCCATGAGGTGTAGGATGCGCTTTCTACGCGCAAGGCTGGTGCCGCCCTCGTTTTCAAGGTTGATGCGGTAGCGGGATAAGTGTTTTCGGTTGGCATCTGATATTTGGAATGGCTTGCGTGCGTATCCGTGTGTGGCTTTGACTTCGCAGGGATATTGGTCGGGGAAAATTCGATTTAACAAAAGCGTGTATTGGCGCTCGTAGTTGTGGAAACTTTTGGTCTCAGACATAGGTGCATCCTCTTTCGGTTGGTTAAAAGGATTAGGGGTGCACTCTAACGCTGGATACGATGCAGCGACCGGGAATCGAACCCGGCCCTAAACCTTGGGAAGGTTTGATGCTAACCAATACACCATCGCTGCGTAGTAAGTTTGGCATGTGAATAAGCTTTAATATTGGGCGATTGGCGGTCTTTTCCTCGGCGGTTTGGGGTCTAGACACAGAGTTATTGAGTCAAAATCAATTGCTATAAAATGACTGAATATTTGAATATTGGTAAAAAGGCGCAAAAAAGGCTAATTCGCGAACTTAAAGACAATTGTACTTTATCTTGGACCGGTCTTGCAAAGGAATTGCAAGTAACCCGTGGGATGGTCTTATTTTACCAATCTGGAAGATGTCGAATACCAAAAGATAAGTTAGAAAAAACAATTCAGTTATCAAAAATGAAGTTGGATATACACACTTTACCCTTTGTAAAAGGGAACTACTCTTTACAAAAAGTTATTCTTCCACCAATGAGTGAAAATTTAGCTGAATTTTTGGGGATACTTTACGGGGACGGATGTCTTGGGAATTATGGGTACTTGATTGATATTTGTGGCGATTCAAAAGCAGACTTTTTGTATCACACCACTCGTATCAAGCCGCTATTGTGTGTTTTATTTGGTCTAGAACCAAGGCTTTGGTTTGACAAAGATAAACAGGGAATGCATACTAGGCTTACGGCAAAGGCGGTACACAGTCACATCTCTAACAGTTTTTCATTTCCAATTGGAGAAAAAAAGGGAAGAATGTCGATTCCAAACGAAATTTATGAAAACGACAATTATAAACGTGCCTTTATTCGCGGACTATTTGACACGGATGGCGGTGTTCATCGACATCATTTGCACAGTGTCCAAGTTCACTATACTTCACTCGATCCAAAATTTCTTCACTTAGTTTGGAAACTTTTTCGTGAACTTGGTTTTAATGCAAAACTCGGTGAAGAAGACATCTGGATTTTTGATCGAAGTCATGTCATTCGATTTTTTGATGAAGTGAAACCAGCTAATCCTAAACACCTCTATAAGTTCAAGCAATATCTAGAAACTGGAATTGTGCCACGACACCGGGCTATTGACTATG
>CAYHNT010000033.1:3822-7796 GCA_964358055.1 uncultured archaeon
TGACTTATGGAATAAATAGTTTAGCAAACCAAACCGCCGTGTTCGTTTTGAAAAATGCGGGAGCCGGGAATTGAACCCGGGTCTCGTCCTTGGCAAGGACGAAGCTTACCATTGGCCCACTCCCGCATTCTACAAGAAAACCCGCGGGGATGTTTTTTAATCCGGGCAGTCAGCGATTTCCATTTCGTGGGCCTTTAGGGCCAGTCTTGCGACGTGGGCGTCCTATTGTGAAAAGGCGCGCACGGGACTTTAGGTATTTCTCGCGCGCCGCCATATACTTTACGGCTGCCGCTCGAAGTTGTGGTGCTCTTTTTAGGAGAGCGCGAAAACTCAGTACATGTGGATTGGCGGTTGGATATTCGCTGAGTGCTGGGCGAAGTCGAGTGACAATATCCTTTCTCCTCTTATCAATGGGAGCATAATTCTGAGTGGTAATAATCTCCCAGAGCGTATTCTCCACGGATTCTCTCTCAGGCTGAGCGACTTTTGGTCTTTCTTTTTTTTGGAGCAGGTGGTGTAGTAGCAAAAATATTAGGCTTCCCTCGTCGTGTTACTCCACGCATAACCCGTACGGCAATCATCAATTGTGTTTGGATTTGTTCTGGTAGAAGGGAAATGATTCGTTGTGCGTAAACGGGATTCTGTAGTGCCTTTTCTTGTAAAAGAGCAGAGAGTATGCGCACGACAGAATTCACTATTTCAGGATCGGTTTCTTTTTTTTGGCTGTGGAGAAATTCACTTACTGCCTCGTGAGTGGGGATTATTTTTTCATTCTGAAAATACAGGTGTTCCGCGGCTTGGATGGTAATGGAATATGCCATTTCTTTCTTATCCATGTTCGTTATTCTTCCTTTTTGTTTTTTAATTTTTCCAGTTGCTTCTCAAGGTTGTGCTTAATCATGCTGTTTTTTGTCGCCGCGATTAGTTCTTCCAAATGTTCCGGGTCTGCTTCAATGGGTTGAAAGTAAAGCTCTCCTCCCGGTCCCTCCATCAGTACTTCGATGGTGACGGTTGTTTTCTTTTTTTGAATTGGAATATCTGTACTCATGGGCCTGGTTTGCGGGGTCTTCGAGGGTTTCTTGCTTTTTTTCTCGCCGCCTCACGTCTCGCATCCGCTGCGCGTGCGGCCTCCTGGACGGCTTTAATTTTCTTGAAGTAATTAGGATCGGGCTGCCGCATGGGTTCTCGGGTGGGGATGATTCCCTTAGCGCGTTGATATTCTTCCATCTGGTTTATTTTTTTGAATCGTTCAGCCTCACGGTGTCCTATTTGTGATCGCGATTCTCGTTGGTGTACGCCGCTTGAAATAATGGCTTTTTCCGCTCTTACCCTCAACTTGGGTTGTTGTCTAAAAATTTCTGCAAATCGCTTGGCTCTTTCCGTTAGTAATTTTCCAGACAACGCTTCGTAGATGTCTCGGCCTATCGATGCAACAGTAGGGTCCGTGGGGTCCGCGCAATACTCTCTTACTAACACCAGGTCGTTCATTCCTATTCTATTTTTCTAGACCAATAAAAAGATGCCCTTATTGTAATAGAAAAGTGGCCCCGGGCAGAGTCGAACTGCCGCCCGATCCATGTAAAGGAACTATCCTAGCCGTTAGACCACGGGGCCTTACCAAGAAAAGGTTTGATAAAGAGTTAAAAGCCCGCCTTTCACGAGGGGAGAATATTTAGATTTTCATTCAGAATTATGGGTTTCATCCCTAGTATTTCTTCTTTGCTGGATTGCTCGGGGATGGGGTGCATAAAATAAATAGGTTTATTCAGAAAAAACGCAATTCCCATTTCAACAAGGGTATTTGCTCCAACGTAATTCATGACATTATTCTTGGTTTGATTAAGAACAATAATCGAATCGGCCCATTCAATTTTTTCATAATGGGTTCGCATTGCTTTTGCCTTTAGGTCCCACACCCATTTTTCACTATCTTTTGCGTTTTTTCGAATCGTGTAGTATTCTTTGACTGGAATTTCTTTTCCTTGTTCATTTGGTACAGTAAGTGGAGGCATTTTTACTTCATGTCCCATTTGTTCAAGCTGCTGTTTGAGTGCGCTCATTTCATCAATGAATGCAATGCTGGCACAGATAGTAATCTTCATATGCTCAATCCATGTCGCGCCATATTTAAGCTTTGCAGAGCTGAGTTCCTGTATGTCGACGATTTCGCTCTCTGAGATGATCACGTTCTCTCCGAACAAGAATATTCCCATTCATCGGTGGTTCTATTATCGTGAGGGGTACTCTAAGGCGTTTGTAGAATGGTGTATCAAAAAGTACGAATTGAAGGGGCCTGTATTGGATCCTTTTTGTGGAGTGGGAACGACCTTGCTTGCGTGCAAGGAAAATGACGTGCAAGCCTATGGGTGTGACGTTTCTCCTCTTGCGCGCTTTGTTGCGGAAACCAAGACGCGTAATTACGAGTTGGAAGAATTAACGAAGGAGTTTTCTGAAATTAAGAAGATGGAGTTTGTTTTTCCTCGCGAAGGACGTGTGGATAGTTGGGTGGCCAAGCGTTTCAATCCGCAGACGTTTCGTGAACTCTTACACATGAAGCGTTTTGTGGAGAAGGAGATGAAGAAATCTCCCTTGCATGACATTGCATTGCTCGCGTTAATTGATTCTACTCTCCGTGCATCCAATGTGGAACGTATGGGTGCGAGTTTGCGTCGCTCGAATAACAAGGGATACAAGCCTATCAAGAAGTTTTGGTTGCAAAAAATGGAATTCATGTTGAAGGATTTGAAGAAAGCCCCCACAAGTGGACCCGTTCCGGAAATATTCGATGATGATGCCCGTCGTTTGAGTCAGTTTGCAGATGAATCTGTGGCTTCGGTCATCACTTCTCCTCCGTATTTGAACAAAATAGAATACGCCTCCGCGTACAAGTTAGAATTGGCCTTATTTTTCGACGAACCTAAAACCCAGTTGCGCTCGTTTGTAGGGGAAGACGTGCACGTTGAACACGCTGAGAGTGATTTGCCCATTGTGGATGCGTACATGAAGGACATGGGGAAGGTATTGCACCAATTGTACCGCGTACTTGAACCGAATGGGAAGGCAGTCATCAATGTGGCTGGGGGATGCTTTCCCGATCGTATTGTGAAGAGCGACGAGATGTTAATCCAGCGTGGAATCGAAGAGGGTTTTGAAGTCGAGGAAAATCTTATTGCACGCACCATTGATTGTCACAAACGTCATTCAGGTTTCGTAGGAAAAGTCAACGAGCGTGTATTCGTTTTAGTTAAGAAATAGGCGGGTATTTATTCCGCGTCCGTGCGTTGAGTGTATGGAAAAGAATCCCTCGTCTCCGCGTATTTGCATTGATTTTGATGGGGTGCTAGCCCTGTACTCAGGTTGGAAGGGCCACCATCATCATGGGAAGCCTATGCCGGGGGCCAAGCGTTTTTTGGAGGAGTTGAAGCGTTCCAATGTTGATTTTGTCGTCCATACGTCGCGGGATTCCAAGAAGATGATTTTGGCGTGGTTCAAGAAATATGGTCTTCCTCTTCCTTTAGCCATTACTTCCAAGAAAATCATTGCTACTGTGTACATTGATGATCGCGCGATGTATTTTGATGGTAGTTTCACTCGCCTTTTAGGACAATTGCAAAAATTTAAGGTGCATTGGAAAGAGGGCCATCCCTTCAAGGATTTAGGGAAGAAGAAAATAGTGTAGATAAGAAATGAGTAAAAAAAAAGAAAGTGGGCCGTTAGCGGCCCAGCAGTTGTATTTTACTTCATTAACATGGGTCCGACTGCCTTGAGCAAGAAGAACAATCCTGCCAATGTGGCGATGTTCCACCATGCGGGGGCGCCTGACCATAGTCCTAATCCTAAAATTAGGAATAAGATGGCGAAAATCCATGTCATGTGACCTTCCATATCTTTAGCCATAGTTGAATCTCCTCTCCTCGTCGGTTAGACGAACTTAGTCTGAATGCCCCAGTTTTCTTGGAAATATAAAGGAATGT
>CAYHNT010000034.1:0-7596 GCA_964358055.1 uncultured archaeon
CTCATCCTCGGCTTTGCCCATTTTTTCAATGACTAATTCCACGCGCTTCTTCAACGGGGAATACGCCACATCCGAGAGCATTTCATCGTCCTTGCAAATGTCTAATCCACCCTTCCATGCTTGGTAGGCAAGCTCAGCAAAATAGGCGGGTTTCAATCCAATGTTGGGCTTTACTACACCCGTAAATAGCGGCCGGTCTTTTACGTCTAATTTTTTTCGTAACCCTTTCAATCCAAAGCGTGGACCAGTGAATTTTTGGACAAATGAACGCGGTAGTTTTACGTCTAATAGTTTGATTGAATTCACGGCAGGACAATGAAAGGCACCCTCTCCTGCGGCAGCCGTCATGAGATTGGGTACCTTGGTTCCAAAATTAACAATGGGGTGTGCGATCACGATGGTGGCGGTGGTGTATTCTTTTCCTTCCACAAACGCATACAATAAGGGCTTCTTGCTCTTTCCCATGATTTTGCACGAAACCACTTTGGCTCCATATTTTTTCCGAAAGTCTTCTTTGACTCCCACGCGCGACCACTGGGCCGTGCTTTGTTCCTGGCACAAATGGGCGGCGGCTTTAAGGGGAGTGATGGGTGTCTCAATGAGATAAGTAAAGAGTGCGTATTCTTTTCCTAAATCCTGATCAATGGCTAAAAATCCTTTCATTTCTTCCGGTGTCATTTTCTTATTCACGCTCCCATCGTATGAATAATAACTGTTCTTTTTTCTCGCGGTCCATCCAGTTCAACCAAAAAAACACGCTGCCATTCTCCAAGTAAGAGTTTTCCTTTTTTCAAAGGAATGCTCTCGGATGCGGTGAGGAAAAGCGCTTTGAGGTGGGAGTGTGCATTCTTTCTTCCATCCACGGGGTGAATGTCGTGTCCATATTTTCCTTTTTGTGGGACCATTTTTTCGAGAAAAATTAGCATGTCCTGCATGAGTTTTTCCTCATTTTCATTAATTTTAATCGCACACGTCGTGTGTTGGGTGAAAACGGTCACGAGTCCATTTTTAATTTTGGTTTTAGCCACTGCATTCTTCACGTGTTGCGTAATGTCATGAAACTCCACGCTTTGGCGAGTGGCCTGCACAATAGGGGTGTAGACGTTCTTCATAGGGGAAATTCTGATTCAGAGTATTAATGCATTCCGCCCTTTTGAAGGGATAAGAGTTTTTTTCCAAACTTTTTCCACCCCACTAAGAATGAATGAGTAAAGGGGTGCGTGCGTATGAATGCGGGCATTTTTTCTAGTTCAACAAACGCAATGTTTTCGAATTCCTCATTGGTTTTGATTTTGGTCTTAGCGGAAAGTTGTGCGTAAAAGTAATGGATGATTTCACGATGATAATAGGTTCCTGTGCGGTTGGTTTCTTTTCCCTCCGCGAGTGCTTTTCCTAAATAATGAAGGGGAACATTGATTCCCAATTCTTCCCACGCCTCGCGCTGAGTGTTATTGAGAATACCTCCTCCTGCATGAATGTGTCCCCCTACTGACGTGTCCCATTTTTGGGGATAGATTCTTTTCGTGCTGGAACGATATTGGAGAATGAGTCTTTTTTTCGAATCGAACACAAACACGTGCCCGGCGGGATGTAAAATTCCATGTTGGTGGGCAAAAATCTTTTCGATTCGTCCTACCACGTTCCCCTTTTCATTTATCCAATCCACGTATTCGAGGGTCTTGTTAGGTGTTTTCGTTTTCTTCGGCTTTTCTTCGTTCAATTGTGGCTTCTGCCGCATGGATGTCTTCGGGTGTCGTGATTTTGATGTTTTCATATCCGCAATCCACCACCACAGGTTGTATTCCCAGGCGCTCGACTAGTTGCACATCATCGGTGCCTAAAAAGTTTTCTTTATGTGCCTTCTCATGTGCACGCAGGAATAGCTCATAGGTTGAGCACTGTGGGGTCTGCATTCCCCATAGTTCACTGCGAGTAAGTGTTTCAATTATTTTTCCATCCTCTTGGACGCGCTTGATGGTGTCCTTTATTCGGTATGCCGCTACGCTTGCTTTATGCAATTCGGTTGCGCGAATGCATTCCGTAATAAGTGCAGGGGTGATGAAAGGATTCGCTGCGTTGTGCACTAACACAATGTCTTCGGGTCGCACGTTCACTGCCGAGAGCGAGTGCAAACCATTTCGTACGGAGTCTTGTCTTTCTTTTCCTCCTTCTACTACTTGCTTGACTTTGGTGAAGCCGAATTGATTCACCCACTTCATGGTTTCCTTCACCCATTCGGGGTGCATGGTAATAGTGATGGTGCTTATTTGGGGGTGATTTTGAAACACTTGAAGGCAGTATGAAACGATGGGTTTTCCGCGCAATAAAATGAATGATTTGTTCACGCGATTCTTCATGCGTGCACCGGATCCCCCGCCCGTAACAATCGCGTGCACGGCCATGCTTTCCAATTCCTATGCCTTGGTTTTAATTTTCATTTTTTCTTCCAATTGTTTAGTGGTTTCTTTTCTCGCCCATGCGTCGGCGGCAAGCACATCCTCTAGCATCGGGTGTTTGATGTTTTTGTGCTGCGACACGACTTCATGAATGGTCCGTTGTATGTCCAAAAACTCGATTTCATTTTTCAAGAATGCCTCTACACTCGTATCATTGGCTGCGTTTAACACGCAACACACGGTTCCTTTCATTCGAGCGGCGTCAATTCCCATTTTCAAACAGGTGAACGTGTCCATGTCCGGTTCTTCAAACGTCATTTGTTTGAGTTTAACAAAATCAAAGGAAGGTAAATTGAGTGGGATGCGTCCAGGATGAGATAATGCATATTGGATGGGAATCCGCATGTCGTGGTGTCCGACTTGGGCCATAATACTTCGGTCCACAAACTCGACCATGGAGTGAATAATGGATTGAGGGTGTACTACTAGATCAATTTGTTCTGCAGGAATGTCATACAGCCACATGGCTTCGTTTACTTCGAATCCCTTATTCATGAGGGTAGCGGAATCGATGGTGATTTTTCCACCCATTTTCCAGGTGGGATGGTTTAACGCCTGTTCTTTGGTCACGCCTTCTAATTGGTGAATTTTTTTTCCACGAAAAGGTCCGCCGGAACAGGTGATGATAATTTTGGCGACTTCTTTTACATTTTCTCCTTTCAAGCACTGGTAAATGGCAGAATGTTCCGAGTCAATAGGGAGTAATTCCACTCCGTGTTTCTTCACCAAAGGCATTACCACAGCACCCGCACTCACGAGTGTTTCCTTGTTGGCAAGTGCAATCTTTTTTCCTGCCTTAATTGCTTCAATCGTGGGCTTCATTCCTACGTTCCCTACCACTGCCTGTACGAGCGTGTCCATGTTTTCCCATCGAGCGGCTTCATCTAATCCCTTGTAGCCAGATAGAATATGCACGTTTCCCTTCACGTGTTTCTTTAATTCATCTGCTTTTTTTTCATCCACCAAACACACGGCTTCGGGTTTGTATTTTTCAATCTGGGTTTTGATTACATCAATTGAACCATGAGCGCTTAACACGGTGATACTAAACACATCGCGATGCTGATCTACCACATCCAGGGTTTGGGTGCCAATGCTACCGGTGCTTCCTAGCAATCCAATCTTTTGTGCCTTCATAACCATGCCTTAGCTTGGACGGATATTAAATCCTATGTTTCAAAATCAGGACGTGACCAATTTCCAAATGGTACGAATAGAGGTCATTTGTTGGGATAGTTCGTATTTGTTTTGCATACGTGAACTTAGGTTCATAAGTTCTTGATTCTTAGCTGCTTTTTTCACCACCCAATCATACACGCCTTCATGTAAGAGTAAAAATTCAAGCCAACGAAATCCTTTTACTTCAGGCCCTAATATTTTCCATAAATTTTGTTCATAAACTTTCAATCCATTTTTGGTAACATCATTTTTCGTCAAGCACTCATCAATTGCAAGTGCTGCCATTTTTCCTGTGCGCATTCCCGGACCGCATCCTTCTCCTGAAAATGTCATGGCAAATGTTCCCGCATCTCCGACTAGTACCCATCCGTTTCCTGCGCATTTTCTTCGTCCGCCCAACACGCTGAGTCCCCATTCTTTCCATTCCGTTACTTGAGTAGCATGCTTGAATCGCCCAGCGAATCGTTCACTCTGGATGGTTTCGTCTAAAATTTGTTGGAGTGTCTTTCCTGTTTTTCGTACATCCTCGGGGCGCATTCCGATTCCCACGTTGCATGTTTTTTTGTCTACGGGAAAAATCCAAAAGTAACCGGGACAGATTCCTTTCAGGTAATACAATTGGCACTTATCCATGTCCCCGCTTACGTTTTCAAAATATGCGCGACTATTCACGGCATATCTTCCTTTTACTTGGGAAGAAAGTCCAACGGCCTGTGCAATAGAAGAATGGCTTCCATCGGCCCCCACGACCACGCGCCCGCGTGCCTCGTGAATGTCTCCTTTCTTGTCTTGGTATTTGACACCCACCATTTGTTCGTTTTCCCAAATGGGCTCAATCACTTCGGCGTTTTCAATGAGGGAAATTGTTTTTTTCTTTTGGCATTCCTTCACCAGCAGGTGGTCGAATGGCATTCGTCGTACGTTATACCAGAATCCTTTCTCTTTCACATCCTCTGCAAGCAAGGGTGTATACATTTCATTCCCCGAGGGACTAGCGACTAATACACCATGGATTTTAGCATGCGGGAGCGATTCGAATTCTTCCCACAATCCTAATTCTTTCACAATGTCTAGGCATTTCCACGTCTTGTTATCGGCGCAAATCTTGTCGCGTGGAAATTTTTCCTTCTCGAGTAACAATACACGCCAACCCTTGCGTGCGAGAAAAAGAGCACAGGTGCTTCCGGAGGGTCCTGCTCCTGAAATAATGACATCGAATGTACTTTCTTTTTTGTGGGAAGTCATTCTCCCACCGGAATGACTCCAGTTTCGCACTCACCGGTGCCCGCACAACTACTTTCATCGCTGGGCGCTCCTCGCTCGGGGCACTTTTCACTTTGAATACATGCTTTATCGGTTACGGATTGCATTTGTAATGCGAGTTGTTCCTGGTTCTCGTTTCCATACGTGACTAATATTCGATCCAAATCGTGTGCGATATAGTTGAATCCATTTTCGTTTGGTGTTCCATTCACCCATACTTTCCACGTGTGGGTTTCATTGTTGCAGTATTCTACATTTTCATCGGTGCTTACACAATTTTCATCCACGTCAAACTTGAGTGTTTCTAAGAACGTTTTAATGGAAATATTTTGGGCATGGTGATGCACCACGTCTCCTTGCAGGTCATGTAAATGGACGTAGCGCGACAAATCGTTTGCGCTTTCAGTCATGTATTTTTCTTGTGCAAAATTAAATTTTTCCCCATTAATAAAAAGTGCAAAGTCCACGTGGGCGTGATAAATGACGGGACCTGGGTCCTGCATGTTGGTCTCCCAATAGGTATACGCGGCCACGGCTCCTATTCCAATGAGCAGCCCAATCAGTCCGTACATCCATCCAGGGTGCTTCGAGAATGCCATAGCGTTCCTAGGGGCCAAAACCTATTTTAATGGTTCCCAAACACACGCCTTTTGACGTATTTTATGCATAGTTATGCGTGGAATCATGCAAAAATTCACGATGGTTTTTTATGGCGTGCCTTGGATGGATTGATTATAACCCATTTTTGAATAATCCAAGTTGGAGGAAAAAACATGAAGATTGAGCTCGCACGTGCAGCCGGATTTTGCTTCGGAGTCAAACGCAGCGTAAAGATCGCCCATGAGACGCTCAACCAAGAGCCTGCCTACTTGTATGGTATGCCGGTTCACAACCAGCGCGTCGTGCAGAAAATAATGGATGCGGGTGGAAAACTCGTCGAGGATAATCCCTATGCCGCGAGTAAAATTTCACGCTTTACTCATTTGAATTCAATGGATGAAATTCCTAACAATTCAACCGTACTCATGCGCGCACATGGAGTGACTGTTCAAGCCGTGGAGAAGGCGAAAGAGAAAGGATTGAAGATTGTCGACACCACGTGTCCCTTCGTTACAATGGTACACAAAACAGCCAAGGTGTTGTTTGATGAAAAATACCAAGTGATTATTGTCGGGGAACACGGCCACCCTGAAGTGGGAGGGATTAAGTCCTATGCCCCGAACGCCATTGTCGTGGAGACACCCGAAGAGGCACGTAAGCTTTTTCCGAAGAAAACACAATATTTTACGAATGATGAAATCATGAAGGCCAAGACGGACTCTGAAATTGTGGAAAAACTACACTATCCTGTTCTCACGAAGATTGGAATTGTTTCTCAAACCACGCAATCGAATGACAATGTGCATGCGATTACGATGGAGTTGTTAGGGAAAGCACGTGAAGTACGTGTATACAACACGATTTGTAACGCTATGCATGAAATGCAGCCCGGCGCGGTTGAATTATCGATGCGCGTTCCAGTGATGGTTATTATTGGCGGAAGAAACTCAGGAAATACGAAAAGACAAGCTGAGTTGTGCGCACAACAAACCAAAACGCATTGGATTGAGTCGGCAGACGAATTGAAAGTCGAATGGTTTGAGGGCATGCCTCATGTTGGAATTGGTGCCGGCGCCTCGACTCCCGATGAGGACATTGAGGACGTGATTTCCTGGTTGCAGAAACTCGACAAAGAAAAGAACCACGCTGAAAGCGAAATTATTCGCCCCGAATACGTGGTGCACTAGTTTTTCAGTGAGACGAATGAACCCCATTATTCTCCGTTCTCCGGCCAAACTCAACTTGGTCCTTGACCTTCTTCACAAGCGCGAGGACGGCTATCATGAAGTCGAGTTTGTGATGCAGGAGTTGGACATTCACGATACGATTACACTTGAAACAATTCACGATTCTCACGAGATCAAAATTTCATGTACCGACCATAGTGTTCCAACGGATGAGAAGAATTCCTGCCACAAGGCCGCTAAGTTGATGCAGGAAGAGTTACACAAACAGAATAAGCCCGTTCAAGGGGTTTCCATTCACATTGAGAAGCACATTCCCTCCGCTGGTGGATTAGGCGGTGGTAGTTCGAATGCGGCGAGTGTGTTGAAAGGGTTGAATGATTTGTGGGAGTTACGCTTGTCCAAGAATGTGCTCAAATCAATTGCGGGAAAAATAGGCTCGGATGATTCTTTTTTCATTGAAGGAGGAACGTGCATTGCTAAAGGGAGGGGGGAAATTATTGTGCAGATTGAAAAGTGTCCGCGCTTAGATTTGGCTTTCATTGTGCCCCCAGTAAAAGTGCCTGCAGATAAGACGCGCTGGATTTATTCTCATTATGATATGAAGAAAGTAGAAACACACCCTTCCGTTCAACGCATGCACGAGGCCATTCGCAGCGGGGATATTGAACAAGTAGCGCTCGCGATGGGCAACGTATTCGAAACGTTAGAATTAGTTGAATATGCGCCCGTGTTTCATTTGATTGATACGTTGAAACAATTCAACGGGGTCCATACTGCCGTGCTCGCGGGTGCAGGGCCCACAGTAGTAGCGGTGTGCGATTCACAAAAAACAGCTTCACAAATTATTCAACCTTTCCGTTTGCAAGGATTGGTGGCGTTTTCCACGCACAGCATATAATAATTATCCAAGT
>CAYHNT010000035.1:0-7577 GCA_964358055.1 uncultured archaeon
TCCAGGTAGTAAAAGCTCGTTTTAGAGCCTAAAGTTATTTGTTTTTCAAAAATCGCTGCGTCTGAAAAATTTTTTCTTTGTTTATTTTCTCATAAACGCTTTTGGCTGGGCCGGACTTCATGGTTCGATCATCTTCAGATACTACGATATCAAGACGATGAATCGTAGCCGCGGCAATAATGGTAAAATCGGGTAGAATTTTACTGCGTGAGACACCTCCACGATATGCATTGAGATATTCTTTGGCGAGTGCTTCTATTTCAATCCCAATAGGATACGACCGGGCTTGCACCAACGAATCATACGTTTGAAGCAAAACGATTCGTAGATTTTCACCGCCAATCCGTTTGTATGTTGGCGTATCTCTTAATTCATCTCGGATTAACTTGCACCCATACACAATCAAGGAATTAGCATGTACCAAATTCCGAACCTTATTGGCGTTCGCTTCGTCCAAAAGTAACTCATAAATATTCGTATCAAACATTGCCCGCAAAGAATGAATCGGCATGCGCAATATAATGCATTTCTATATTTATTCCATCCGTCGGGATAAGTCTGAAGTGTGAGCGTTTGAGGTATTAGTCCCGCCTCCCGGACTCGCGACCGTGGTTTTATTCAAAAGCTCGTCCTCTTGGGACTCGCTGACGTTAGTGCAGTTAGTGCTGTTATTCAACAGATGCATCTTACCTGACCTCTGGAGCTGATTAGTATGCTTTTGGTCGTTTGTCTATTTTAACAATACCCAAATAGTTTCGAGAGATTTCATATTCATAGAGAATTCGGTAATCGCCCACACGGACGCGAAATAGTTTTTCCTTATACCCTTCCACCGTCTTGGTATCGTGAAGGAAGGGTTTAACGCGGAGTTCTTCGATTTTCTTTATCAGACGTTCTTGTAAAACTTTATCGGCATGTTTTAGGAATTTCAATGCTTGTTTAGAATGGGAGACGTCAAGCATTACATTCCCAGCTCTTTCTTGACATCTTCGTGGGAAATAAGTTTTCCTGCCTTTTTATCTTTCCGATATTCCAGCAAGGCCTCAAAATCCTCTTCAGTCATGATAGAATCCGCATCCAGCATATTCTCTTTGATGTAGCGAATCTCTTTTTCTATTTTGCCAAGCTTCTGTAAAACCTGTGTTTCAGACATATACTAAATTGCCTCCAAATTCCTTAATAAGGTTACTTCAACCAAAGCGCCAAAAAGTCAAAATGCGGTCCAGCAAAGCGTCATACTTCCACGCTCGTATCCATCAAGCGTTTCATTTTATCCTTCGGAACATATACCCAAATAATGCCTTTCGGAGTATCTAAAATCATAAAGCGCTTCTCCAAATAGTCAAGAATCACATCTAACGTGGGGCGCATAATTTTGTTTCCTGCTCGTTTTAGTAACTCATATCGAGAGAGTGGCTCTTTGGCCTCTTTGAGAATTTCTTCAACTAAAAGAACGGTTTTCAAAGTAGGGTAATGCAAAACCAGAGAAGAGTTAGTAGACATAGGATATGTATATACCCGATATAGATATATATCTTATGGCAGAAACCCGCCAATAGTCCGGTCGTCGGGACGATTCGTAAGCGTCAGGTGGTGATGGATTAGTCCCGCCTCCCGGACTTTGAGGACGGGGGGCTGAATCCACCGATTTAGTGCTATTAGTGTAGTTAGTGCTATTCAACATATGGTTCATCTAGGGACACCTCCGGCATTTCTTTGCCAACGACAAGCAAATGGATTTGATTTATGCCATGAACAGCGTTCAAGCACTTCTGACTAACTTCTTCCACTAGCTTTTCATCGATAAGCAGTGAATCATGAGCATTCCATCTATCGACCATCGTTTGAACGCGCAATTCCTGTGTTTGAGGATTATAGGTAGCATCCTCATGGGCAATCCGATTTCGGATCTTTCTAACCTCGACAATGTTTTTTACTACCGTCTTGACGAGTTCAGGATCAACCTTTTGTCTACGACAAATTTTTTCCAACGTCTCCGTTTTTGTACGCGCATTCATCGTACGAATCAAAAGTCGCTCCATGAAAAATCCCTTAGACGTTTGAGGCCAAGTGAAATAATCCGCAATCAAACGCTCAAGGTCGTCTTCCATGGAAAAAGCCATTCTAAGGATGCGACCAAAATAGGCATCGTGTTCATTGAAGTTGGCAGGCATCATCTAAGTCCTCGTAGCATATTTTTCTTTTTCTAGTAGCTTATTCATTTTTCTCCTCATTATTTGTCGTGTGGATGGAAAAAGCCCAAGGTAGGTTATACCAAATAGCTCAACTACGTCCTGAATCATATCATCAGGTGGCAAGAAGTGGTGGATCCCTAAAGCTAGCCTCACATCCACCGGATCTGCTTTAGTGTCCTTCGTAATTCTAATCGCCTCCTGCAAGTCGTCATCGAGCACACCTACTATTGCCTTCTGACCCTCGTGGAAATCTAAACCTTCAGGAATTCTGTCTTCGGGTCTTGGGCGATTTTTGTATAAACGGTTCTCCATCCCATTTCTAGAAAAGAATATTTCTGAAATCAGGTCCCTATCAAAAAGCCATTCAACGGCCATCTTTTGTAAGTACACAATGATGTTCAATTTCTTGTATTCTTCCCTAAAATTGGCGGCGACGTACGGGCGGTCAACGGAACAACTCATTCTTTTCAATATCTCTTCGGCAATCTTTTCATGAGAATTTGTGGTAACATATCCGTTGTCGTCTTGCTTACTAAGTAGCAGTGCGATGTCTTCAATGTACCGCCACGTTGGATAATAACGTGCATGCGTGGTTGGGACATCCTTAAAGGAAAGCTTCATTCGATACTTGATTGGAGAATAGTTGTAGGGGCCTAGGTCCATGGAGACGTAATCATCACACTCAGAAATAGCCTTACGTTTGATGGCGGTGGTTGACTTGATGTATTTGGCTTTTTCTAGATCGTGGATGCTCTCTATAATATGCCGATTTCCACTACCCCCTTTTTTCTGCATCAGGAGTTGTATTTCATCCTGTGTCATCGGAAATGTATTTAGTAAAAGGAAAAAAACGGCGCTCGTCCGGCCTTCTCGTATCAAGTCTAGTCTTTCGTCCGCGGCTGATCTAACCATAATCTTACCTTAACTGTTTGACCCTTTTGGTCAAATACATTTTTAATGCTCACTATTAGGTACGAGGTGGTTCTTTTGGACCGAAAAGATCTGGTAGGAAAAAACGCCCTTATCTGTTTCCGAGAAGGGGGCAAATACGAGCAAATTTACGGCAGAGTCACGGCTTTCGATGAAGTCTCAATTTCAGTACGTACGGAAGAAAACAGTTTGGTAATACCCACTCGGGTAATTGAGAAAATCAAACTCAAGCAGGGGGAACTGGACGAGTACGGTAGTATAGTTTCTAAAAAAATAGGTAAGGTGGGTTACGATGGGAAAAGAGCTGTTTGAAAAACCGGAAATTCGAATTCAGAATTTAAGCCAAGGAATGTACGATGGAAAGTTCTATTATGGCAAGGTAGTTCGGATAGGTGAGCAAAAAGTGGATACGCTAATCCTTTCCAGCAGAGTTTGCCTCGCCGACTACTCAGAAATCCGAATGAACGGCATGGGATTCGGTCAAAATGAAATTACCGATGCAGGATTCCATTATAGACACGGTTTAATGGAAATGCCATACCGTTGGTCTAATCATTCGGCATACTCGTTCCTCAACGGGGATTCATTGGAAGTAAATCCAAAAATACTCTTCAATAGGATCCGGGAAGTGCTCGAATATTATATGGATGTTCACGATGAACGCATTTTGGATCTGATTGCGGTCTATATTTTAGGGACGTACTGCTACTCCCTGTTCAATTCCTACGGGTATCTTTTCTTTAACTGTGAAAGAGAATCGGGAAAGACAAAACTCATGATGCTAATCGAGCTAATGTGCTTTAATCCAGTTAATGCAACGAACCCTTCGGAATCGGCACTTTTTCGGGCCTGTGAATACACCAAACCGACCCTACTCATTGACGATTACGAAAAAATTGAGGATGAAAAACAAAAAATCATCAACCAAATCCTTAAAGTTGGCTATAAGAAGGGCGGCCAAACCATTCGCACGGAAAAAAGGAACGGAAAATATGAACCGGTATTGTTCGACGTGTACAGCCCGAAAGTAATTTCGAACACTGGCGAGCTCGATTCGATTACGCTGACACGGTGCATCGTTTTACGGTTGCTCAAAACTAAAACCGAAAAGGGAAAACTTGAGCCAGTGGATATGGATCCGAAGTGGCAGGACATCCGAGATCAAGGTTACCTTTTTACCATGCAACATTGGGCTGAAATCCTGCAAAATTATAGAGAATATCACTCCGGGAAGTTCAATAACCGAAACCTTGAACTTGTCAAAGGGACTCTCGCCATAGCCAAGCTAATCGACGACGGACTACACGATAAAATTGAAGATTTCCTGGCTGAAACCTTTACGGATCGAGATCTACAGATTCAGGAGGGGGATTGGGAATTTACCCTATTCCAACGGATAGGAGAGCAGGTTACCGCTGAGCGGCATTACGCTGTAAGTGAAATTAGTGAATGGTGTGTAGGACATATTGTGCTTGATAGCACGAAACCCGGCTCCCTACCCCGTTGGATTGGAAAAAAACTCTCCAAGGTGCCTATTTTCAAGAAACGTCACATGGCGCAGGGAATGGAATACTATCTATCGCCGAGCATAGTGAGGGATTACCTTGAACGACGTGGACATTCTATACCACCTACACTAACTGCACTTACTGAACCTCTAAGCGAGGGGGCAAGACGTGACAAGTGTAACTTGTAGGGGGCGGTAGCGTGGAATGCACATATATCAAAGAAGATGGGAACATGTGCCAAGCGCAGGCAATCTTGAGTGATGTTTACTGTTTTGCCCACTCACAACTGCCTGAGATAACGGAGAAGCGCCACTTGGCTAAGGTGGAAGGTGGCCGGAATGGACGCAAAATGATGCTGGAACCTGCCGAAGATTCGGTAGCCATCAAGAGTGTAAAGGATGTGGTAGCGTTATTGGAACAAACGGTCAACGATGTACGACAAAACCGCATTACCACAAACCAGGCAAACTGCATAGGGTTCCTTTGCGGGATTGCCATGAAAGGAATGGAAAAGTTACCCCAAGCGGAGGATGAAAATCGAGTTACGATCGAAGATATTATCAAGCGAATGCGAGTACCAGAGGGGGAAGCCAACTAATCATATTGGCATTGTGGATTTATCATTGGATACTTTCCACCCACCGGTGGTTTTGACATATCAAAAATAAGTTTCAATGTTTTGCTTTCAGTAGGCGCAATTGTGCCTTCAGAAGAAACTTTCGTTCGTTTGATAACATACACATCGTCCCAATAGTCCCAACCACAATAGAGGTAGTTTATATTTTCTCCAGCACCCGAACCTCGACGACAATCTACTGTAAGACCGACCATGCCGCTATTTCGCCCACCTATTTCCCACCCATTTGCATAGTCAATGGATTCAAATCTAACGTTTCTTATGTTATCCAACAAAAATTTAGAATCGGATAGGGAAAGGTAGTTTACATCAGGGCCGCCCGAACCGGCGAATCCGATTATCTTTGGAAAAACGCAACCATCATATTTTGATTGACTGCTTTGTATATTCGGGATGGAATTATTTGGAACATTGGTTTGAGAATTAGCAACACACCCACTAAAAAATAACAAACCAACAAAAAGGAGCGCCACCCAAGTTGGAAACACTGTTTTGCGCGTCATCTTTTCGCCTCGTTTTATTGTTCCGTATAATTTTTGAATTTTACTTCTATTTGATCGCCGGAAGCTCTGGCAATCCCAACCAATTCAATTTTATTGTACGCCGTTAAATCGAGGGTTCCAGTGTACACCAATGCACCGTTGTAATACACTTCGTAGCCGTTGAAGATTTTTTTAATTTTGTAGGTATCAAAATTCGCGGAAGGAGCATCAGGAGAAACGTATTTGAAATTGTTAACCCCATTTATCTTTTCAACAATGAAAACGTTCGTGTTGTATTGCGGGTCGGTAATGTCCCGATGTTTTTCTACAATGAGCGCGTTTTGGTTATCCTTTGTGAACCAAATGCTTCCTGAAGATGCGCTCGCGGGCAAATCAGTTAATGCGATATCGACCTGCGCTGAATTGCGGGTCAGCCTCTTGATGATTCTCCCTTCGCTGTTCCAATAACTGCTGGCAGCGGTTCCTGCAATTGTTACGATTTGATTTGTATGGGAAACTGTTACTCCGTTCATTTGGGTTTGGTTCCAACAGAAGCCATTCCAAAAAAAGTTTTGAGATTGACAAATATGAACGGCTGTGGCTGGAACAAACTGCGCGGAAACATTTTGAAAAGAAACAAGGAGAACTGAAGCGAACAAAATCAACAAAAGGAGAGTTACTCTATTTCCACCGAGTCCAAAAAGAGTCTTGGAATTAGTGTTTTTTGAAGATTTATCCAACGTCATAGAATCAATCCGTTACAAAAGTTTTGGTTACTTTGGCCAACTCGCCATTCTTTCCATTTATTGTCACGTCTATCGTATACTCTCCGCCTTGATCCAATGTTTTGAATACGCCCAATGACCCCTCGTCTGTCTTTCCCGGCTCCAGACTATACAAGGGCAACGACTTATTTTTTCCTGAATCAATCAATAAGGTTTTCTTTTTGATAGTGTAATCATACGTTAAATCGCTTAAATAGGTTTCACCCGTATTCTTCAATGCATACTTCACTCCTGAAATGGAGCCATATCCTCCATAGGCGCTTGATGTGAAGCTTGCATCCACACTCGTAATTTCAATTTCTCCTTTCGGATCCAATGTTTCAATTTTGGATGGATCAACTAAATAGACGAATTTGGTGGAGCCAATAAATCCCAAATCAATAATCGCTTTGATTTGTGTCACATCATCTTTCAACCCATCAAAACATAGAAACCCTTCCCTTGCCGCCCCGGGAAAAAGTGTTGTTTGGTCAAATTTATTCGGACAGCTCGTAAAAAGAGTGAATGAACCGTACTCATATTGCCGGCCTTTATCGTCTAATAAAACGGAACTGGAAAAAATAGCGCTTTCCTTGTCCTCACCTTTATTCGTAACTTTAACATATGCTCCAAAACAATATCCTTCATCTCCGCAATTAGCGATACGTGCAACTCTCGTTAATTGAAATTCCATTCCATTTTTGGCAGTTGCTTTTTCTCCAATTTCATAAGTGTCCTTTACAGGTGCTACATTCGCAGGAGCATCCCCTGTCGAAGAACCGGTTGAATTATTTGTTGGTGCAGAAATATCTCCTCTCGGAGTTTCACTTGCACACCCTGAAAGAAGAATAAGACCAACCAAAAATAAACCGACCAATAGTTTTGTATTCATTTTTTGGCCTCCTTTTTTGCTTTTTCACTCTTCAATAAGAAATAGGCGGCGATGGCAAACGCCACTCCGAAAAATAATCCAATTGCAAAACCAATTCCACTTAGAATGGTCGCCCCAATTCCGGCACCCAATGCTTGGGCCGCCCCTTCCTTACCAACTTCTGCGGCTG
>CAYHNT010000036.1:0-7058 GCA_964358055.1 uncultured archaeon
ACATCCATTCCCACCTTCTACAATCGGCAGCAGCATATTGCGATTATCAAAGGAAACCCTCCCTATCAACTCCCCGTCTCGCAGTATTTGATCGCGGGGCCCAACACCATTTCTTTCTTGGTTCAGAATAAAGGTTCCCAATCTGCCTCAAATGTGGCCGTGCACACGCTCTTGGATAAAGTAGTCAAGGATGTGAATACCGTTTCGCTTTCTCCTGCACAAGTCCTCCGTATTTCTCCCGTTATTTTTTCTTCAGCAGGCGATCATGATCTCCTCATGCATATTAATCCCAACTTTGGGGTGGTTGAACCCAACTCGCTTAACAACCAAAAAATGTCTCCCGTGTGGGTGGCACCGGTGCTTCCCAATGCTGTTCCGGTGTGGGTGAAAGGAACGTATTCGGATGCCAATCAATCCATTACCGTGAAGGCATTCCTTGCCAATTTTGGAGGGACCACGATCCAAAACCTTTCCGTACGTTTTTCAATAAATGGAATCACTCCCAACCAAACCATTTCGTCCATTGCTCCTGGAACGATTGCAGAAGTCTCTACCACTGTTTCACATCCAAAGGGAAATTTTGATATTGGTATTTACTCGGACCCGACAAATAATATTGTGGAAGCCGATGAAACCGATAATATATTTACCACAAAACTTTATTTCTGCACTCAAGAGAGCGTGTTGGTGGTAGATGATGATGACGCCCAACCCTATTGGGCCTCGGATGAGGATTTCGATGGAAATGTTTCAGATTTGAATGCGAGCTCTGCATCGTTGATTGAGCATATTCTCAAAGAAAATGGGTATTGTGCCAGTGTGTGGAAAGAATCCACGCAGGGGGTTCCGCCTATTGAAACCCTTGATGATTATCCATTGGTGGTGTGGTCTACGGGTGATTATTGGAATACGGTCATGGATGCAAATGACCAGGCCGTGCTCAATCAGTATACAGGAAGCCTGCTCGTAGAAGGAAACGATTTCGGTTTTGACCATGCAGACGATAATTACACGAATACGTTACTCCATGCCGATTTCAATTCGGATGTCATCATCATTGACACGGAAGCTATTGATTTGAACTCAAACGTTTTTCCCTCTATTTCAAGTGTCGATTACAATGCATTCAATTCTTCTTTCCCCGATGCCTTTACTCCCATTAATGGGGGCTTTTCGGCAGGAAACTGGGAATCGGGAAAGGCCGCCCTGGTTGGTTACGTGAGTGAAGAATATCGAACACTTGCCTTGGGTGCTGCACTCGATTCCATTTCCACGTATGCAGATCAGAATGAGTTTCTCAATGACGCGGTAAGCTGGCTGCTCTTAGCCTCGAATCAATCTCCTTCTACTCCTACTAATTTGACGTGTAATGGTTCCGCATGTACGGGGAATTATTCGAATTCCATTCTCTTGGCCTGTTCCGGTTCCACTGATCCTGAAAGCGATGCATTGTCCTACTCATTGGAGGCATCTCTCGCCGACACATCCTCGAGTTGGTGGGATGAGAACTGGTCCTATCGTATTCCGGTGACGATTAACATGTCAGGGAGTCAATCGAGCTTCCGCACGTCCATTGACATTAACTCCACTATCATTCCTCATCCTGAGTTTTGGAACAACGTCAAGGGTGATTTCGGAGATGTTCGCTTTGTGCACAATGGGGTTGTATTGGATTATTATCGGATGGTCTATGGAACAAACGACTTTGCTTCCTTCTGGGTTGAATTCGATGCTTCTGCAGGGTCGAATGTTATTGACATGTACTGGGGAAATACTGCTGTAAATTACACGGGCCGTACCAATCCAACGGACTTTTTTCTCACTGGGCCTGCTCATTTGGTGGACAATTTTAATGATGGAAGTTTAACCGGTTGGACGATTCGTTCGGGCTCGTGGCAGGAAGCCGGGGGTATTTTGCAACGCACTGCGGGAGCATTATCGGAAGATCAGATTACTAAAGATTGGCTCCAACAAGGAAGCAGTTTTTACATTCGTGCATTCGCACGCCCAACTTCGACGTGTGCTAATACTGAGATTGCAATTACGCGTGACACGAATCATTTGGAATTCACTTATTTAGATGAATTTTTTGGGATGAATACTGATAATGCGTGTCCGAATCCCTATTTGAATGCAATCCTGGATTTGGATCATTCTACCATTGGTCAAAAGACTCCTTCGGTTGGCCAGGTACTGCAAGGTCAGAAAACAGAAGTTCTGCTTTCACGTACTGGTTGGATGGGGGCTTTTATTGCAGACGCTAACGCAGCGCCTTTCGTCAAGACGATGAATTGGGAAGATGCCAACCATTGGTATCCCTATTTGTCCGTTGGGAATCATGGCGGAGGTTCCTCGGAGGCCGATGATATTTACACGGGCAACGCTGCGAATAATGCATACGATTTGAATATTGCATTCGATTCAGTGCAGAATGTGAGTGGTTCTGCAGCGTGGCAGGTCGTGGGAACACACGATGCCAATGCCTCTTTCTCATGGAACATTTCAGGATTGGGCGTGCAAACGGGTGTGGGTTTGCGCTGCCGCGCTACTGACTCATTCGGGAGCGGGAAATACTCCCCCTATTATACGGTCGACCAGAATATTGGGTTGAACTGATTTCAACGAGCTATCGTTGAATCAACGAAAGTCTTGTCATCAACTGACTCGGACTAGATGGTTATAGAGTGCTTTTAGTCTCGCTTTTTTTTCGGTTTCTTTTTCGTTGGAATGCTCTTCTCTTACCTGGTCAATCAACCCGTCAAATCGTTCTCCTTCTGTCATGCTCCTTATTTGGGTAAAATTAAATTGGCCGCTGAATTGGTGCCAATTATCGTGTCTCATGTTGGTAATTTTTCGAAGTAGCGCGTCATTTCCTTCAAGGAGGAAAATGAATTGCAGTACGTTATTGGTAATCTCTGGATGAAAAGGGCCCTTTTCTAATAAACGAATTATTTTTTTATGTTCTAATAATGTCGGCATGGTGTACTCTTTCGAGGCCGTTAATTGGTCTAAGATAATTTGGAGCACTATTCGGAGAACCGCCTGTGGAGCCGGATCCAGTTCAATCAATGAAAAGATTTCCTTTCGGAATTCGATGTGGTGAAATAGCGACCACCCGCTATGCTCTTTTGCTTTGTTTATGACAAAATAAAGCTGTTCATTTTCCCCATGTTGAAGGTGGTGGCGAATCATTTTCGTCCAGGAATCGATTTTGTCTTTATCCACATAGTTTGCTGCATCAATATTCTGCAGGAATCCTGCGAGTATGGCCGTTGCTTCTCCTTTTCCCAATCCAAGCATTTCTTCGGTGCTTGAACGGTCGCTTTCCGTTATCTTTTGGATAGTGGATGTGATTCGTTTTTTTCCTAGAAATTTGCATGCCTCTTCAAGCAGGGTATAATTGTTTTTTGTGAATGCGATGAGCGCAATAATGTCGTAAATATCTTTGAGTCGTTTATGGTCTTTCTCGCGGGAAGGCATCCAATATAATTTGGTGGCCAGCAATAGTCCAGGCGAGGGGACGAATACTCTTTTTCTAAAATCTTTCAGATTTACCTTGTTTTTTTCGTTGTCGAAAGCGAACGAGACCATGGGTTCGTCCGCAATAGTCATTTTGCATATTTTGCCTAAATCGTCTGAGCGATTATCCACGAGCAAATCGACATACATTTGGACCATTTTGTGTGAATCCAATTTTCGTTGTTCTTCGCTGGAAAGCTCCTTTCCTTCTTGATCAATATTTTTGACTAATCGGAAGCTCACGTTTTGGAAGCCTTCTTTTTCAAGCGTTTTGAGGGCATTAATGAAACCTGATTTTCGTAATTCTTCTTCGGTCGCATTTGGGTTTACATGGAATCCCAGATCAATATCCCTTGACCCTAAATAGTCGCGCGAAAACCGTTCTTGGAAGCGCTCATTTACCGTATATCGGATGGCCCATCCTCCAATTAGGCAAATGGGTTCATCTAATGCAGCAATAACCTTCTCTAAGTAAATGCGAGAAAGAGTGGTTTCATTATCGGGATACATTGGTATTCCCTTCGCTATGCATTGAATTAATTAGCTTTTGTTTAAGCATATCGCTCGCTTCTTTTGCCGGGCCTCCTTCTTTGGCCAAATCATGGATTAATTGGGGAGTGTTAACAATCCAATAGTTTCCTATTTTTTTTCGGTGAAAAAGTTCATCGTATTTGTCAACGTAAACGGTGATGTTCCCGGCTCCATAGAATCCTTTTTCAATCAATTTCGCGTGCCATTTATCCATATCCGTCGCTTTTACATAAAACTCTATTTTAGTCGGAAAAAGATATTTTTGCAAGAGGTTCTCTGCAGAGTACGTTGTAAAGGCGTATTCAAAATCGGTTGTTTTTAGCCAGTTCATTAATTCAGTCACATTTGAAATTGAATATCGTTTTGCTTCACGTTTAGGATTTTGAATTTTTTCAATAATTTCCAGTAACTTCATGGGCTGCTGGACGGTTAGGTTCCGTACAATGTTTTCCTGCTGCCACTTTTTGAGTAACATAATGGCCCATGCCGCGCTGCACCCGGCCAGTTGGGCCAAGCGATATTTGGTGGAAATTTTTATTTCAGGACTCAGCAATAGAACCGCTATTCGTTTGGTTTTCAATCGACGCATGGATATGTAAGTAAGTCAATCTATTTATAACTCATACTTATATATAAGTAATTCTTGGTCTTTATATATAATACTTATGGTGGCAGCAATAAGCAGGCCATTATTGACTGTGGATTGAACTGAAACTTAAGTCAGTAACTCATGAATCAACGAAAGTTAGCTTTTTATATAACTTTGGTTGATTCACTTCATTGCTAATCGGGTGGATGCGCATGAAATACACAGCTATTTTTCACACGCGTTTTCGCGAGCGACCCTATTTCACCATTCGGGACGCGCGCCTTTTTCTTTCCCAGAAAGGCATTTCTTCCGGATATTTGCGGGTGATGATTCATTCCTGGTTACAAAAAGGAAAACTTCATCGTCTCGGGAAGGGGGTTTATACTTTTCATGATGAGCTGGACCTCGCGGGTTTCGTGTTCCAACCTTTCTATTATGGATTGCACTTTGCCCTCACGCATCATGGAATCTGGGATCAGGCGACGAATCCGGTGGTCGTCACCACCAAACTGGTTCGCCCTGGCATCCGTGTGGTGTTGGGGCAAAACGTCCTCGTCCGGCGTATTGCCAAAAAGCTCTTTTTTGGGTTTGCTCTTACGCGCATAGGGGACTATTGGCTTCCCGTCTCGGACGTGGAAAAGACGTTTCTGGACATGATTTATTTTCGCCAAAAAATGACACCCGAAGTGCGTGCCGCATTTCAATCTCGCTTTGATAAAAAACGCCTTCAAACCCACCTCCGAAAGTTCCCCCGCTGGGTCCAAAACCGGGTCCCAAAAATACTGGCTTCTACCTGAAGCGATTTTTCTCTAGCTATTTAATCACAACGCAGACATTCTGGTTGGAGGGGGATTTTGAATCAAACGCTCTCAAAGTTCTATCGTGCTTCTCCTATATAGCTGCGTGGCAGGTTTCTAAAGGAAGAACCCTTTGATTTGACTAAAATAACCCTTTCACCATCCTCCGATAATGATTGGCCAACGCGGGGTTGCGTTGGACCACGACCACGATATCGTATGTATGGTCCATGACATGTCTCAAGAGTTTGGCGTATTGGAGGGATTCCGTCTTATCCGTATTGCGATAAATATCATCCAATTCCCGCTTCAGCTCCTCTGGAAAGAAAATTTGGGCCACATAATCCCCATGAATTTTGATATCACACTCTTCCTCAATATTCACTCCATTCCTGCAATGCTTTCCCATCTCCTGAAGCATCGTGGCAAACATCCGGTCCAGAGGCGTATCGTTGGGAGTAACCGCATAGTGAGTGGAAGAGTGCAGGAGTTTCCGCAGGTGCGCGAACTCCACCTCACTAAATCCAATCACGGGCCACGGGTGCTGCCACACACAAATACTGTCCTTTTTATCTGGATTGGGAAAACGAGACTCATACAGCCCCACAATAAAGCGAAGCATGCTTAACAAGGTAGAAAAGCGAAGCGTGATATGGTCCTTGGAAAGGTCTACCTTGCCTTTGCGCGAATACGTTTCACTCAAATCCAGCGCAAAGGATTTCAGACCGTGAATCCACAATGGGTCCAACGAATACGAGGGGCCTTCTTTCACAAGGACCTTCTCATCCACCAATTCCCCCAGAGACTTATGGACCGCTTGATACGTGATGGGGGAAGAATGTACTTTTTGAATACGATGAAAAATCTCTTTCGCAGATAGGGGATGTTCCCGCGAAAGAAAATCAATCAATGCCGATTTGGTGGAAGAAACCGGAAGAAATCCACGAGCAGACATAAATGGAACTAATTTCATTTAAAGTTAAATATCTTTGTCCAAAAAAAAGATAAAAATCGACCATTTGGTTGAATTGAATTCAACCACACCTATATTACACAAAACATCAACATAACTAGTGTGGGGGCGTAACGGCGATGCCGCGGGAGTTCCCATTCTTTTAGATAAAATTCGGTGTTAGTCGTAAGAATAGACAAACGGGGGTTTGAATCACATGGGAATGTTGATCGTGGATATAGAAAAGGAAGTCGAGCAGAAATTCAGAAAAATCGTGGAAACGCGATTTGGGCCGGGCGAGCACACGGTGGAATTGGTGCTCAACAAGTTGATGAAGAAATGGGTGGAGAAACAAGCGGAAGCGAGTGCTTCCCTTCACTAAACGTTCAGGTTGATTCTCACACAATCTCAACTGGTATCTGGCTGAGTCAGAACAATGGCATATTACATGCTAGTTAAGGCAGCACGTGGTGCTGTCTATTATATTTTTATCACGGATGGGGCCATGAATCTTGGAGCAAGAGATGAAAACAAAAATCCTTATTCTAGCGATATTCGTCCTGTCGACTTTATCAGGTTGTATTTCTTCCGACTCACCCCGTGAAATTAACGAAGCATTGGAGGAGTCTATCAATACGAAAAATGCAGCCCCTTGTTTGAAGTTAAAACT
>CAYHNT010000037.1:0-7031 GCA_964358055.1 uncultured archaeon
CCCGTAACGTGACGTGGGACATGCCATCTTTATACAATGCAACCACCGTCTCGAACGTATTGAAAATGCTCCCTCAAGTTTTGCTTCCGAATGGGAAACTGTATTTTACTTCGGAACACAAGCCCTACATTCACCAAATTCAAGAGGAGGCCCCTGCACTTGGCCTTTCGGTGCGGACGCGCACATTGACTCGTGAAGAGGCGGCACATCGGACATTTTTCACTAATGCACTGAAGGATATTCGTGGGGGAATTCAGTTGGTGGAAGTGACGTACCGTTTGAAGAAGGCTCTTCCTAGAAAAAAGGCCCGTAAGGCCTGGCCGGTGAAAACATGACTCCTTACGTGGCTTTTCTCCGCGGCGTGAACGTGGGAGGGAAATGGTTGAAGATGGCGGACGTGAAAAAGCGTTTAACCTCATCAGGATTAGATGACGTCCAAACCTACATTCAGTCCGGAAATATTTTCTTTAATTCTAAAGACAAGAATGAAAAAACCGTACAGGATAAAATTACCAAAGAAATGACCAAATTGATGGGCTCGGAGGTGCACGCGGCTGTTTTTCCGCGCGTGGAATTATTCATCATGCAAAAGGCCAATCCGTTTACCAAAATAAACTCAAAACCTGAGGACAAGCGTAGTATTATTTTCTTGGCCAAGGAACCCAAGCACCCCAATGTGCCTCTTTTTTCCCTCCATCGTGACATCGAGGTGTTTTATTACAAAAATAGGATGGCCTTTGCAGTGAGTCGTAAGAGAAATGGGAAATACGACTATCCTACTGCATTAATTGAATCCAAGTGGAGCGTCCCCGCCACCACTCGTTTTTGGCATACGTTTGAGAATATGATGAATGAGATGGGCTAGTGAATTACTTTTTTTACCACCCCGTGTAGGCTTCCCGAAGAGAGCCAAAGTCGCCCATAATTGCCACCATTTTTTTTGATTTACCCATCATAGTCGGAAAAAATGTGTCGATGTCACACCTATACCCTAAATCTTCCAACACTTTTATTTGTCGCGCACGATCTTCTAAAAATTGAGTTTGCTGTTCGATGGTTGCTTTCATGTAGGGAAAAATGGAGATGTAGCTTTGGATAATTGTGGGCGGCTGGAGAAAGCGTTTTCGCAATCGGACGGTGGTCGGAAATCGTAGACCTAAGTTTTTTTTCTTATTTAGTTCCATCAACTTATACACTAAATTAACTTGCTTGGTAGCATTTCCAAAATTGGGAAAAAATGGAGGATCATCATTGCTCGAATGGAATTTCTTTTCCACCATTTGAATACTCCGAGTCCTATTCTTTTTCTTATTTTGAACAGTGACTTTTACTGAATCGACTTTCCCTTCACTGCCTTGCCCGAGTCTACTTACCAACCTCCCAGATCGGGCCCGTGGTATAATGGAAACCACCTTCCGTTTGCGTGCACCCTTTGAGTTTCGAGACAGATGGGGCATTCTTGCAGGGAGTGTTCAAATCTTAATAAGTGTTTAGCGAAAACGCGTGTCCTAATCCTTATATTCACCTGCACAGTGGTCTCTCCATGGTTGTAGGCGAGATGTCCGAGCACGTGGATGTGGCCGTGGTGGGGAGCGGTCCTGCTGGATATGTGGCGGCCATTCGTGCGGGGCAATTAGGGAAAATAGTCACGTTGATTGAGCGGGATCCTAATGGATTGGGGGGATTGTGTTTGCATCATGGGTGTATTCCCTCCAAGGCACTCATTCACACGGCCAATGTTTTTTGGGACTGTACGCATTCCAAGGAACAAGGAATCAATGTCTCGCTTGCTACGCTCAACATGGAAAAAACACAAGAGTTCAAGCAGGGAGTGATTGACAAACTCACGACTGGAATTGATGCATTGCTGAAAAAAGCAGGCGTGGATGTGGTGTATGGAAAGGCTTCTTTCGTTAATTCAGGGGAACTCCACATTGAGCAGGAACATGATACGATGGGGTTAACCGCGGACAAAATTATTCTCGCAACGGGAGGAATGGAAAACACATTGAACACGCTTCCCTTTGATGAACAAACCATTCTTTCTTCCACGGGAATATTGGACTTACAAGCGGTTCCTTCTTCGCTTGCCATTGTGGGCTCAGGATATATTGCTATGGAGATGGCGCATACCTTTCAAAAGTTTGGAAGCAAAGTCACGATTATCCATCGCTCTCCTTCTATTCTCTCCAACATGGATGCTAAGATTGGGGAAACCATGCAGAGGCAATTGGAAAATTTTGGTGTTACTTTTTGGAAGAACACCGAGATTCTTTCGGGTGAAAAAACGGGGAAAGGAATCGTGTTGCATTTGCAAACCAAAGAGGGCGTGAATGAAAAAGTCTCGTTTGAAAAAGCACTGGTGGTTATTGGCCGTGCGCCGAATACCGTGGGGTTGCATTTGAAAAATACCAAAGTTCAAATGGACGAAAAAGGATTTGTAATGGTAAATGAAAAGTGCCAAACCCATGATAGTAAAATTCTCGCGATTGGGGATATGACGAATGGTCCTGCGCTCGCGCACAGGGCGATGTATATGGGTAAGATTGCCGCGGAAGTGTGTGCGGGCCTCCCTTCGGCGTACGATGCAACAGTGGTGCCGGGAGTGATTTATTCCGATCCTGAAATTGCATGGGTTGGTTTGCAAGAGCCGGATGCGATTAAGCAAGGAAGGCAATTTATTTCGGGAACGTTTCCCTTTTCTGCATCCGGTCGTTCACTTGGGGCGAATCGCCCGCAGGGATTTGTGAAAGTATTAGCGGATCCTACTTCTCATCTAATTTTGGGAGGCACCCTCTTAGGGGCACATTGTTCGGATATGATTGCGGAAATTAGTTTAGCGATTGAGATGGGGGCCAAATTAGAGGATGTGGCTGGAACCATTCATCCGCATCCAACGTACAACGAGGCTATTCTTGAGGCGTGTGAGGATGCATTAGGAAAGTGCGTGCATTTACCTATGAAGAAGGGAAAGTAGAATGTCAGCACATGCAATCCCGCATAGAGTGAATAATCCCCGTATTTTTCGTCGCGTATATTTAGGAAGCGGTGAAGGTGAAGAACCCCTTCGTGAGGCAAAAAGGAAGCGAGGAAAGATAGCAATGGTGGATCCCGTTTATCGTCGCCATTGGCATAAACCTGCGTTATTTACTCCATTCATTAAGCAGGGCATTCACGTCCATGCCGGGACCTATCGTACTTTTTTTCGTGAAATGATCAGGAATAGACAACGGGCATCGTCTTTCTTTCTCACCATGCCACAGTACACACTATCCAGCAATGGAAGTTCGCTTCGACGGAGTAGGGTATTTGATGCCCAACTCATTGATTTGATTCGAACTCTTCCAAAAGTGCTTACACTCAATGGAAAATTAGTGGTGACGACGGACTATTCCTCCGTTATAGAACTTTTTTCGAATAATGCCCCTTCCCACGGACTGATAATGAGTTGGCCGACTAAATTATCTGAACGTGACATCCGCAATGGAAGCCGGGACACACAGGACATGGGATTGGTTGAAAAATCACGCATTTATCGATTCACTGTGAAAAGAAAATTGTTGCGTAAAAACTAGCGCATCTCAATCCACTTGGGATGGCCATATTTTTCTTCGGCAAGAATTTCCGCCTTTTCTAATTCTTCATCGCTCCATTCTCCTTCGTTCCATTTTTTTCCATCCAAAAAGCCATGCTTCAATGCCTCGTAAATAGTTTGATAATTCGTAACTCCATGATGATTCAAACTGGTTACGCGTTCTTTTACCGCTGCAATCATTTTTCCTTTCATTTTTTCATCCGGGACTTTCAATAAAGAAAACATCTTATCCACATCCACGTTACATAGTATGGTTCCATGCATTTGGAGAATCCCATTTCTTCGTGTCTGGGCGTTCCCGGATATTTTCTTCCCACTCACAACGAGGTCATTAATGGGAACAAACTCCGCGTGTACGTTTAATTTTTTCAATCCTAAGATAATGTTTTGTGCAATTTGTTTGTAGGATTCCACAATGTTTTTTTCGAACATTTTTTCAGGGGCAATGACGGAGTACGTGATTTCTCCGTCGTAATCGTGATACACCGCCCCTCCTCCCGTGCGTCTGCGCACAATATCTACTTCTTGCTTTTGACACTCTTGAATATCGACTTCCTGATTCAAACTTTGAAAATAACCAATCGATACTGCCGAGGGTTGCCAGCGGTAGAAACGGATAGTAGGGTCTACTTTTCCCTGGGCCAATGCATGTGCACACGCCTCATCCAATGCCATGTTGAGTGCCGCATTATGGGTTTCAAGAGGGATAAACCTCCATTCGGGAATGAGGATTTCATCGTTCATTGGTAAATCGCCTCATGAATTAATTTAGCCAATGAAAGTGTATCCACTCCAATCAATTGGGCTTTTTTCGTTAATACCACGCGATCAAGCAAATCCTTAATTCGTTGTTCTCCCGCTTCAACGGGTAAATGATGTAAAACAAATTCCATTTCCTCAATGGTCTCCTCAGGATGAATGAAAAAATCTCCGCATATTTTGGCCTTTTGTAAAGTAGCCGTGTCATAGTCTAATGAAATACGCACGAGTTTTCCATTGGGTATTTTGTGCGTAATCTCCGTATGCATTCCCCTAAAACACGTTCAATGAATTAAAGCCTGTCCCTATTTTTTGGAGTGCTTTTTAGGGTTTTGTTTTTCACCGATCGTTTTGAGCACATCTCGGATGCTAGAAAATGTAGAGAGTTCATCCTCGTTCAACACAGGAACATTGCCCACGTGCGTGACTTTTTTCAACTTCGTTACAATTAATCCAGGCTGCTTCACGATTTTTCGTGTGCGTTCCAACAAATACGCGCGCTTGGTTACATTGAGCGGATTTTCAACATGTGAAATAAGCAAACGATGCTCCGTACCGGCTGCAGTGAGAGGCGCGCGTTCAAACACGCTCAACTTGAGTCCTAATTCTTCCAGTTGATCCAGTGCGGTAGGTAAGGAGACGGGTTCTTTTGGAGTTGCTGTATCATACGTGTAATCGAACACATTAATTCCACGAATAAGTTTGGTGTGCAATAATTCTTCTAGTCGTTCTGCCACATCTAATTGTGCAGGGAATCCATGCTCGTAGCGGTGCAAGCTTTCCAAGCTAACTCCTAATCGTTCGGATAATTCTTTCAGCGTGAGCTTGAGCGCCTCGCGTTCGGCGCGGAGCTTCTGACTGTCCAATTCCACTACGTCTTTTCCTTTGAACGAGCGTTGCACGGGCATGCGTTGTGAAAGGAGCGATTCAAATCCTTGTAAAGAAAGTACGGGTAAATTGTAGCGTTCGTATAACACGTTTGCGTGCAAATCAAACACTTTCGTTTTCTCTCCCACAATTAAGGAGTGCGCGTTGAACACTTGCGTGAGTTTTTGTAAATCCCTTGCATGTTCGGCGCGCATGGAGTCAATGTTGGATAGTACTTTGACGATTAATACGACGTTTTGTTTGCGTGCAATTAAATCAAAACTACTGTTTGAATCCGCAAAGCTTTGGTAGGTGAATCCGAAGTGGGATAGGAGTGACGTAACACGATTCAAGAGGGGATGACGATCCATCAACACTATTGCACGGATATTCTTTTTATAGGACAAGGAAAATGATTTGCTGTGACTTCCAAAAGAACCGGCAAGCGCACCGGTATCCAACCCAAGAGGAAGACGCCTGTGAATTCCGGGGAAAATGCCCCGGCCGCGATACGCGTGCGCCTGGAGGCCCTTCCTCCTCCTCAACGTCAATATTTAGCTCAAGTTTCGAATGACTTGCTTCGTGCTCGCACTCCTAAACGTTTGCGTGAGGTGCTTCATGGTTTTTTTTCCAGTGAAAACAGAAAGAGGCGTTTCGCGAGTGTATTGCATCAAAGTATTGCAAAACTAGCATGTGAGCAAGTGATACGACTTGGTTTTCCTATTTCAGTACTTGAATTGAAACCGGCTAAGTCTGGTAAACCACGCGGGCCCATCAATAGGCGCAGCACACATATGAATCATCGCATAAATTCGATTCGACGACGCATGACGCTGCAGGAACTGAGAAGTTATAGGTTAGAAGTAGCAAAAAATGAACATCTTACTCGTGAGGAAAAACTACTCTTGCTTGCGGAAACAACCAAGCGCCGAAAAGAACTATCGTCCCAACCCAAATTGGGGCATTAAACAAGTACTAGTGCTGCAACGAGTGCAATAATCATTCCCTTCTTCATGAGGGACTGGGCCTTCGTTGCGTGTTGAGCATGTATTTCTTTCCCTGCGAGAATAAAAACAATGTTTGCGGCCGTGACTAAAAGAGTGTAATAGAGGTTACTTTGTCCCAGCACCACGGGCAAATAGCCCGCGATGAGTGTGAGAAGGAGGAGGGCCCAAATAACAAATGTAACTTGATGAGATTTGAGAATGTGAGGTAATGTGATTTTGATTCCCTTATCCTCGTTTTTGTCCTCCACATCCTTGATGATTTCGCGTGCCCAATTCGCAAGGAATGCGGCGAACGCAATCATGAGTACGAGGGGAGTAACGCTGATAACGCTGGCACCGAAAATAAAAGTAAAACCAGTCCCTAATGCCACGATAATATTTCCCACGAATTTTATTTCACGCATCAACCATGAATATAGAATCAACAACGCAGAGAAAAAGACTGCAATCCAAAATGCATCGTTATTCAAAAACGAAGCAAGTACCATTCCGAGTAAAAATAATCCAATTGAAAAGAACAACCCGTTTTTTCGTGAAATGAGTCCACTTGCAAGGGGTCGTGCGGATTTTTTTCGTTTGTCCACATCATAGTCGAAATAATCGTTAATGGCCTGTCCCCCGCCAGAAATACAAAACACGGCAAGCATGGCATAGAGGATGCTTAAGTTGAACGTGAATTCTCCTAGTGCAAGAGAATATCCGATGTACACGCCGATCATGGACATGAACGCGTTTAATGGTCGTACGAGTTTCCAGTATCCGCGCAAAAATGAATGAGTGGAAGAATTTTTTTTCATTGTCAC
>CAYHNT010000038.1:0-6240 GCA_964358055.1 uncultured archaeon
TTTTTCCTGCTTTTTTCAATAATCGTCCAATCTTTCTCGTAGTTTGACTCTTTCCGCTTCCTGTACGCACGGCGCAAATGGCAATTACGGGTTTGGTTGATTTCAAATACGTGGAATTAGGCCCCAACAATCGAAAATTAGTCCCCGCAGCTAAACATTCCGATGCTTTATGCATCACATGCTCGTGCGAAACATCCGAATACGCAAATACTACTTCATCCACTTTGTATTTTTTGATTAACTCCGTGAGTTTATCTTCTGCGAGAATGGGAATTCCTTTAGGATATAATTTTCCTCCAAGTTTGGCCGGAAACTTCCGACTATCAATCCCAGGAATCTGCGCAGCGGTGAAACACACCACGTCATAGTAGGGATTGTCTTTGTACACCTGATAAAAATCAAAAAAGTCTCGACCTGCCGCTCCCATAACAATGACTTTGCGCTTGACATAATGTACCGGGGTGGTGGGTGCAGGCATTTTCTTTTTCACTCCTCTCTTTTCACAGGAAAGGCTCTTTTCCCTTTAAAAATACGCTCAGGGAGGACAAAAATTCCTTATCACTAGATGCTTTTTTGACCATGTGAGCTTCGTTTACTAATACGGCCTTTCCTAGAGAGTGCTTCATTTCTTCTTTCTCATGTGGAACTGCTTTCTTGGTTTCTGCAAGCAATGCGTCAGAAAACTTCCACAAGCTACGCGTCACTTCAATGACTACTTTTCCATTCTCCACACGCGGACCGCTCAAGGATTGTTTGTGTGCGGCTAAGAATTTCTCCACATGACTCTGTTCCACTACTTTCGGACCCATCCGCAGTTTAGATTTGGGAAGAATAGGATTTTCTACATCAAACACTACGTACGCATCGCTTTGCCCATCTGTCCACACCCATGAACGACGGATGCAAAAATCATATTGTTCCAATGCGTGTAAAAGTTTAGTTGAAATACGATTCAATTGACCCCACACCACATCGGAAAGAACTTTCTCCGGATACGGAATGTGAATCCCTATCAATTCTTCTTTTGAAAAATACGATTTGATTTGACTGGTTGAAAGAGGTTTTTCATTCAAACCAAAAAAGAATTTTTCGCTTGGTTTTTTCATAAACATTCGACTTGCAAGAATAGCTCGTGCAAATTGGTTGTATGAAAGGGCGCCCGCCACGTTACGCGAAGCATCGGTTGGATCGACGACGAGTAAAAAAGGATGATGAAATCGTGACAACGCAATGGAGTCGTTTCCATACGCGCGTTCAAGGTCGATGACTGTGTGATCGTTCCATTGAGATATCCCCAACAAGGCTTTCTCAAACGTTCCATATTTCAGAATAAGTATTTCCACCAAATATCCCGGAACTCCTTGGTAGCGAACATCAGCACCATACACGGAAATTCCTTTGAAGAATTGTTTGAGCAATCGAACGTCGTTGCATTGCCTGGTTGAGAGTTTCTTTTTCATGTAGGACGCATGAAAGGGAGTGCGGTCCACTGCGGAAAGCTTCTCGGATGCCTTGGCCACTTTGAACGTAGGAACAATTTCCACATTGAATCCATCAATGCTCCCACGAATGTAAGGGTGTTCACTATAGGCTTCCTCATGAAAGTGTTTACCAAACACCGCACGACCTAACTTCAATCCTTCTTTCTCAAATCGTTCTCGTTTGAGTGAAGGGGAATAGAAAACAAAAATATCCAAGTCACGATCTCCACGCAGATGGGTGTTGCGCGCAAGCGAACCTGCTAACACTGCACCTACATGGGGTCCTTTTGATGCATTAATTTTTCGTATGAGTGAACGCACCATTTTCTGTTCTAACGCCGCGTCTTGTTTGCTCGGTGTGACACGTGCTAGTACGCTTTTTTTCCAATCCGTTTTCATGAGTTTTCCCGAGAGTTTTGAAGCAATCGTCTTAATATAATCCTTCGGTGTGGAAAGCGCATGGTGCAGGGATTTTCTCCGGTACGTGGTATTCGTCAAGCCGAGACGCCTTTTGCCATCCTATATGAGGGTTTTCCCTACAATGAATACGAAATCAAGAAGGGCATTTTTACTCCAGAAGAAGAACGATTAGCCCAAGCATTGTCTGGAGCACTCAATCGAAGTTTACACTCAGACGAATGGACGGCAAGACTCCCAACATCTATTCCCAAAGGATTTGCAGGCGCATTCAAAACACGCATCATGTCGTACGCGGATTCCTCTGAAATTGTGGACAAGCTTCCCTTAGAGGAAGACTGGGAGAAAGTCACACAACTCATGAATGACTTGCTAACTGAATACCAGATTTCCCTTACGGACAAAGAACGATTCATTGAACACGTGTTAGATGATGGGGTAGGGTTTGGGTATTTAGGTCCGCTCATGCGCGATCCAAGTTTAGAGGAAGTGATGGTAAACGGTACCATGCGCAACGTGTTTGTGTTCCACACCAAATACGGGATGTGTAAAACCGATCAATTCATTCCACAGCACGACATCAATCTTCTACGCATCATTGCAAAATCGGCAAAATTTGCTGGAAGAACGTTTCACGATCGCGAACCATTGTTGGATGCGCGCTTACCAGACGGTTCACGACTGAATGCGACCTACGAAAGCGTCACGTTATCCGGACACTCGGTTACCATTCGTAAATTCACGCACAACACGCTTTCATTACCTGAACTAATTCGTAACGGAACACTCTCTTCCGAGCTCGCGGCATTCTTATGGTTGATGTGTGAAGGAATGAACGTTCACCCCATGAACATCATCATCACAGGAGGAAGTGGATGTGGAAAAACAACCTTGCTCAACGCCCTTGCTGCAGTTATCCGTTACCGCGAACGCATTATTACGATTGAAGATACCACTGAACTCAAGTTTTTGCACCGCGACAATTGGATTTCATTAGAAGCACGCCCGGCTACGGCTAATTCAACGGGAGTTAGTATGAATGATTTGCTCAAGAACGCCATGCGTATGCGACCCGACCGAATTATTTTAGGCGAAGTACGCGGGGATGAAGCTCAAACGCTTTTTGTGGCCATGGACACAGGGCATCAAGGAAGCTTAGGAACATTACACTCCAACACAGCACGCGAAATGCTAGTACGTTTGTCCACCGAGCCAATGAATGTCCCCACGAACTTGGTTCACTTATTGGATATGATTATTGTGTTGCAAAAAATACACGATTACAAAGAAGGAATGAAACGCTGCGTATTGCACGTGGCGGAAGTTTCACATATTGACCAAAACGTGTTACTTTCTAACATTTACGAGCGGAATCCCGAGACGGATTTAGTTTTACGTACAGATACGCCTTCTCACTTAATGCAAGTGATGTCCGATGTGAGCGGGAAAAACAAACAGTATATCCAGCAGGAAATAAATGTGAGAGAAAAGATCCTCGAATGGATGCTCCGACATAACATTTTCGCTGCCGAAGACGTGGAAAAAGTAATCCAACAATACTATTTCGATCCGGCTTCCGTACTCGAGCAAATCAACAAAGACCAGTGACCCACCCCACCGTTTTATAACTCGAAAAGGCGTCCTCTACCCTATGCACGTGCGCATTATACCTATCTTATTCACCCTGCTTTTGTTTGCAGGACTCTCAACGAGTGTGTGGGGAGACGCCTTTGTGGTGGATCCGGTTGTCCAAAAGGCAAAACCCTTCGATACGATCAACATTGGAGGTGTTTCTCCCGGAGAAACCATTGAACTCATTCTGAACAAAAACGCAGGATATGGAAAAGATGCAGATTGGACCCAAGCCGTACTTCAAAACACGCACCAAGATGATGGCATTTCCACGCGCGATTCGGAAATCAAAACAGATTCACTTATTGCATTCATTCAAACCTCTCCACTCACCCCTCCGGGTGAGTATCGTTTACCTCTTACATTAATGGGAAACACAGGAGAGCTTGTGGAAGAACACTACACGCTGTTGTTTCGTGTGGAAGATGATTTGTTCAGCAGCAGCTTGTCCGTTTCACAATTATCAGGAAAAGTAAACGAACCCTCCACGTTCAACGTGTTGTTAGTAAATGATTCAAGTGCACGCGTAACCGTGCGTGTAACGCCCGTGCTTCCTTCTTCATGGGAAAAAACAATTGACGTGGAAATGAAGCCTCATTCTTTTATGGAAGCCCAAGTGGATGTCACACCACGCTTTGCTGGACCCAAAACATTTGACATTGATGTGTCACGCGTCGATAATGGAACGAACCTCGAAACACTCAATGGGACGATTGTCGCCACCCCCACTTTACGAGACCGATACGCCGCAGGGTTGTACGGGTTTCCTTTCTTCACGGTTTCATTAGTGGCCAACTACTTGGTTAACGCCTTCATCAGCCTCGCACTCTGAATCACAGAATACTAATTACTATTTCCGATACCGCCGACGAGGGGTAAGAGTTCTTTTTCCAGAATGAACTGCACGCACCGGAGCAAATGCAGGAGAAGGCATGGGCGCGGGACGCAACCTTCCAGCCCATTCACGAACTTTTGCAGTAGCCCACTTTTTCCAAGGCTCGGGAGCTTTTGGCGGTTCTAAATACCCTCTCCACGCCCAGGGCTGTACCCCTAACTTTCCCCCGCGCGCGGATTGAAACTTATATCGCGCATACTCTATACGAGTTGGTCGGCGAAACGTAATGCTTCCACCCGATCCCACCGTAAAAATAGGATGAGTACGCGCCAATAACTTGACGTTCAACAGGTCTGCAGGGTACTGTTTGAAAAAATGAGGGTTTACGATTCCAGAATGATGCATTTGCTTAGCTAATTCTTCATGCAAAACCTGAACCAAGCGCGCGGCTTCGATACGACTTGTACCCTCAAACCCAAAAACAGAAATGGATAAGGGGTTAGGCTCAGCAAGTATTCGTGAGACAGTATGCGCTGCATGTAATTCAGCAAAGAAACGGGACATACGCGCACTTCGAATGGAGTAAGTATTATCAAGTGGTTGGTCAGCGTGATATTTCACAAGTCCCTCGCGTCCACGATATCCTGCATTGCGTCGAGCGACGAACTCAGGCATTCGATCTATCCCTAAAAAACGATTAGCTAAGGACCAAAGGTTGCCCTGAAACCCATGCCCAATCAACTCCTTCACACCTGGCGCTAAATGAGAATAGGGAATCCTGATCGTCGAATCACGGGAAGTTACCATTCTCCCATGAAGGTTGACCCCATTTAAAACCTTCAGCATGCAGCTTAGTTTATGCAACCCACTCAAGAGCTGGCCCAGCGTGTATACACGCAACTCATAGAGGGCAAAATCCGCACCAAGAAAGAATTAGACTCACAAAAAAGAGTACTCGCGGATGGACTTCAACTCAAACACTTACCTACCAATCCGGATTTGCTTCCATTGTTACCCGGGGAATTGACTCTCGAACAGCGCAAACTCTTCTCCATCAAGCCCGTGCGAAACATTTCAGGGGTAGCGGTGTTAGCGGCCATGGTTAAACCCCACATGTGCCCGCATGGAACGTGCACGTATTGCCCGAAAGGAATCCACCACCCCGCCCCTCCTGCTTATACGGGGGACGAGCCCGCCGCGCAACGAGGATATCGGAATAACTTTGATCCATACAACCAAATCACTTCACGCATCACACAATTGCAGGCCACGGGGCAAAGCACGAACAAGTGCGAACTCATCATTATGGGAGGAACATTCCTTTCCATGCCTACGGATTACCAATACGAATTCATGCAGGGATGCTTGGATGGAATCTCTGGTGAAAAACACGCGAATTTGAAAGAATCTGTTCATGCGTGCGAGACAAGCCCCAATCGTGTAATTGGAGTTACCATGGAGACGCGCCCTGATGTGGCTAAGCTTTCCGATATTCACCGCATGCTCGAATGGGGTACTACTCGCGTGGAGATGGGCGTGCAGAGTACACAAGATGACATTTTATCAAAACTCAACCGCCAGCACACCATTCAAACCACTATTGATTCGACGCAACGCTTGAAGGACAGCTGCTTGAAGGTGGGTTACCATATGATGAGCAAGCTTCCCCATTCCACATTGAAAAGAGACATGGATTCGCACATTGAAATATTCGAAAATCCTGCTTTTCGACCTGATATGGTAAAATTCTATCCTGTGGCAGTGGTGCAAAACACCGCACTCTACAAGATGTGGGAAAAAGGAGAGTATGAGGAAATGGGACAAGAAGAAGCGATTGACTTTTACTGTACACTCAAAACAAAAGTCCCCGAATGG
>CAYHNT010000039.1:0-5569 GCA_964358055.1 uncultured archaeon
AAACATTGGCGACGATTGACGGGGAGGGGAAAGATGATTAACGGAAAGATTTTGTTATGTAAAAAAACTAGTTTTCGATTACACTAACTTTCCCTTTTCCTTTCAACACGCTTGAACCGGGCCAATACACGGCAAACTCAAACGTTCCCGTGGCCACAAACTCAACCGTTTTGGTTTGACCCGGCTTCAAATGACCCGCATCAAAAATACTTTTAGGGTTTGCACTCGTTTTAGGTGGGCCATACACTTGCTCGCCATTAAATGACACATCCTGCGTATCCACTGTAATGGTAAAACGCACCACATCTCCTTCGTTCACCGTAAACTCCTTTGTCCCCACCACACCGGACTCATTTACTGTAAATGAAAATTCTTTCACAGGGGCAGGCACAGGAGATGGTTCATTTTCTTCTACAACAAGAGATTGGGCACTCTTCACAATAGCATCCACAAATGTTCCAGTACATGTGTCCATGCCAATTTCATATGAATCAAAAAAAGGCTCCGCATGTTCACCCGAAGCAGGACTCTTGGGAACGGAACAATTGGCGGTTTGACCAAAAAATGCGCTTTCCTCAATCGTTACCGTCACGCGCACGCCACAATTACCATTGTCCTCAATTCCTAATGTTTCAAAATGCAACACCGCATCATCCAACGTGGTCCAAAACATCCCCAAGGCCTTCTCACAGGTTACAAATGCATCCTCAAAACATTCCTCATTTTCCTCGACCGTGCCAAAATTACAAAACTCAATCACTTTGCCCGGACCATTCACTATAGGAGCGTTGCTCGCATCCACACTATCGAGAGCGGTTTCCTCAATCACGGGCGCGGGCGATGATGCCACGCAGCCAAGCAAAAAAACCACCAAAAAAACAAACCCGATTGTACGAATCATCATGAAAGAAATAGCCTCTGCCCGGCTTTAAAGAAGTGCGGTTACACCCCATGGTTGTTAGAGAATGTTAATTGTTTATTAAGGCCAAAAAAGAGACATGATTTATGGTACTCGAATGGCTGAAGGAACTGCTGGGGCAAAAAGAAAAAAAAATTAGCATGAAAGAAAACCCCTCGTTGCATACGCTTGGACCTGAGGAATTACTCACGGATGACGAGGAACTCATCAAAGGAACACCCGATGCAATGCTGGATGCAAACGAAATGGAAGAAGAACCTGTTTCGTACACCCAGGAAAAAGAACCCATTGGAAAAGAAGACGCACTCAAAACCATGGAAGCCGCATTGTTCATGGGAGGAAAAGGAATGAGTGTGGAGGAACTCGGAAGAGTAGCTGGACTCCCCTTACTCAAAACAAGAGAATACTTACCCGAACTCATTGACACGGTCAACGCACGTAATTCTGCGATTGAGATTGCAGAAAACGCAGGCGGCTACCGCATGCGCATACGCTCACCCTATGATGAGAAAGTATCACACTTAGCAGGAGTAGGAGAACTGAATGCAGCGGAAATGAAAACACTCGCATTCATCGCGTACAAACAACCCCTGTTACAATCGCAACTCGTACAAGTGAGAAGCAACACCGCATATGAACACTTACAAAAGCTCGTCGAAATGGCATTCGTATCACGCGAACCCAAAGGACGATCCTATGTGCTACGCACCACTAAAAAATTCACCGAATACTTTGGAACGAATGCATTGAAACTAAAACCCATCCCAAAAGAAGACAAAAACCCAATCGACCATTCCGCAAGCGAAGAACTATCATAGTTTTGTTTGACAACAAATCAACGCGTATCCGAAATAGTACGGGGTTTCCATGGATGAATGCGGCCTTTCTTAATATCTTCAAAAACGTGCTGAAATTCTTCCATTAATGTCTGAGGTTCTTTCTTTTTAGAAACCACTTGGACTTTTGAAGCCATATAATAGAGCGGGCTTTAAACCTTATAAAATTCACTTCAAAAATACGGCCCGCTACCCTAATTTTGTTTGAAAACGCGCATCCATTAAACGAACATTCGTGGCCCACTTTTTCCGTGCACAACTCGGGAGGGTTTTGTGCAACTTAATGTACTGCTCAATGAACGAAATGGTTCGCTCATCATGCGAATAACCCGAACCAATATCACCAAACACCGAAAACGCGCTTTGCAATTCCTTAATTGAACGATCGCGTTGTACTTTCGCTAAAATAGACGCCGCCGAGACAACCGGATAATTCACATCCGCCTTGTGCTCGGAAACAATTTTCGTCTTGAACGTCAAATAATGATAAATGCGCGTCGAAAAATAATCCGCCACAGGATCAGGAGAATCAACGAAAACAATTTGGGGTTTGATCGAAAGACTATTCAACAAGGAACCGATCTTCATGGCTTCAATTTCATTCAACGAAAGCCGATCCATCAACGTGTCCATTTCGTCGGGTTGAATATGGAGGGTTTGGTATTCAAGCAAAGACTCTTGAAGCAAAGGATACAACCGCTCACGCTCGGGTTCGGGAACCATTTTCGAGTCCCGCGCCCCCAGTTCCAACAAACGAGACTCATCCTCGGAATCAACCACGGCCACGGCCATGACCATAGGGCCCAATGCCGGTCCCCTCCCGGCCTCATCCACTCCCGCAATGCGCATGCAAAACAATAGATTCCAGACATATTAAATAGGACCAAAGGAGGGCCCTTTTGTGATAGAACTTTAGGGAAAAGGTTCGCTTTAAAAGCCTGTTTCCGCGATTTTTGATTATATGCAAGGCGTATTGAAGAACTATAGGCGAGGACGCAACACGCAACACCCCACCCAGTATATTGTGGAAGTGGATGGCATTGCCAAACGAGCAGAAGCCGCCGTATTGGCAGGAAAAAAGGTCACCTGGAAGAGCACCGCCAACAAGGCCATCACCGGGAAAATAATGGCCGCCCATGGAAACTCAGGCGCCGTACGAGTCAAATTTGACAAAGGATTACCCGGACAAGCCATCGGAAATATAGTATCTATTTCAGAATAATACGATTATGAACGCGCCCAACCAAGGCCCCACTCTTCCCCGCATCCTGATAGGGTGTCCCACTGCCCAAGTAAAAAACGACTCTATCCGGGCCTACATGAAGGGACTCGAGAACCTCACGCATCCCCAATTTGATGTGGTGATTGAAGACAATTCACCCACCCCTGAGTACGCGGAAAAACTCAAGTGGCTAGGCGAAAAGTTTAGAGAAAAAAGACCCGAATGCGGATTCAAAGTGATTCACTCCGGACACGTCTCCCCACGCGTGCGCGTGCGAATAGTGAATGGAAGAAATGCCATACGTGAATTGGTTTTGAACGAAAAATACGATTATTTTTTTTCACTCGAACAGGATATCGTGTGTCCCCCCGACACGATTGAACGATTACTCGCACACAAAAAAGAAGTAGTGGGAGGAGTGTACTACAACCCGGTTCAATTAGGCGGAAAGATGCAAAAAACCCCCGTACTCATGACGTATCCCAATGAGGAAGCCAAACAAAAAGGAAAAGCACAATGGGTCGGATTCACAGCACTCTTTCCAAGCCGCATATTAGAAGTAGCGTGCATTGGATTGGGATGCGTACTCATTTCACGCGCAACATTGGAAAAGATTCCCTTTCGAATTGCAGAAAATGACCCCGCATTCGATGATATGCACTTCACACTGGATCTCCAAAAAAATGGAATCACATGTTATGCGGATACTGCCATTTTATGCGAACACCACTACAATGAATCATTCAAATACACGCCGAATGAACAATTCTAATTCAAATACAACTCAAACACAACAGCAGGGAGTCCAATACTTAGTCGTGACAAAACAGAGGGATGCATTTCCCCAAGAAAACCAGTATGATTCCCTACCTTTACTTGCGCCGTACGACCCTCAATGAAACCATTTAGTTTAGCGGGAGAAAAAACGGCATCATCGCCCATAAAACGACCCACTGCTTCCACGTTTCCTTTCATTTCATCAAACGATGCTGAGGCGTGCGAAAGGACCAAACACAGTTTATATTTCGTCTCCGTTCCTGTGTCGGTTTTCGAATTCACTTCCACCACTTGATCCAATTCAAACAATCTAAACGGCGCTTTTTTACTACGATTCGCAAGCAACGCACGCATTGTTTCAGGATAAAGCATGTTGCGCACCATCGTGAGGCCCTGTTCTTTCACCACACCCAATTTTACATGAGGAGTCTCCTCACGCTCGAATGCAGCAAAATGATGCTCGTGACTGGTGAGGTGCCACGACATGACTTCCTGGAAACCTAATCCCGCAACGCACGCGCGAACATCACTATTCAATTGCGTCTGGGGCAAAATCCCCCCGCGCGAGTATACTTCAACGGACTGGGGATTCAAATTATCAAAACCAAACGCACGCGCAACGTCATCTACCACATCAGAGGGATGCAAAATATCCACTCTAAACGAGGGCGTTTCAACCTGCAATTGCTGTGGATTTGACTTAACCACATCGTACATCATACGCCCCAGCAAATCAGAAACCTGTTGAGAGGTGAAAGTAGTTCCAAGGGTTTGATTGACTAAATCAACATCTACTGTCTGCGTTGTTTTACCCAATTCAGGAGTCGAGCGGGGATCCGTTTCATGGGGATATTGCACGCGCACCTCGTATAGCTCCCCTTTCATGTCCGCAAACAAATAAGCAAGGATGTCGAGGATTACTGAGACGGTCGGCCAATAGTGACCGGATACTTCCACAAAAAGGTCGCGATCGTTGAGAGTGACTTGTCCAACAATGTGCGAGTTAATAATGGGGGGCATCGAGAGAATATTCCCAACACTATCCCTAAACACAGGAAACGCGGGCATCTCCTCTAACAAGTGCGCATATTTCTTTCCCGCAGGATGCTCATGCAGTATTTCCCTTCCTGAAAGAGGCTTCTCCATTCCCAAGGGAGCAAAACTAATCTTTTCAGGAGACTGCGCCATGAACGTAACAGGCCAATGAATTTTCTTCAACGGATAAATCCCAATCGCGGCCTTTTTTCGCTCACGCGCAAACGTAGCGTGTATCTTTTCCTGAACCCAAATCAATTCATCCAATTTTTCCTGCGTAAGCACAATATTCTTCACCACTAACGCAGCCGTGTAAGGACGAACGCCCCCTACTGACTTGTCCACGACTAATTCATAATTGGATTTTTTCTTATCCACTTTAGGGAAACCCTTTTGATAACCTAAAAGTGCATTCAATGCACGTGCAACGCCGGCAGTCGAAACCATATCCGGTCTGTCGGGTGTAACATCAAGTTTGAGTGACTCGGAATTATTATCGTCCACCTCATGACCCATTTGAAAGAGTGCCTTCTCGAGTGTGTCCACTGTGAGGGGCTTTTTCATGTACTGATTAATCTTGGCGAGAGAGGTATCAACGCTAACCATTTTTCTCCCTCCCTAATTCATGAGTTGTTCCGGGATACTGACGAATGAGATCCACGCTAACATCGGGGCCCATGATTTCCTTGAGTGTTTCTTTCTCGTACATGAATAATGCCAATCGTTCCAAACCGAATCCCCACGCAATTACTGGAACACTAATTCCAAAGGGAGCAAGGC
>CAYHNT010000040.1:0-5228 GCA_964358055.1 uncultured archaeon
CGGCGCGGCTACCGCACCTCCACCACCACCGCCTCCGCCACCGCCTCCGCCACCCCCGCCTTCGCCTCCGGTGCCCGGGTCACCCTCTCCAATGGTGAATGAAAAGGATGGTGAGTTTGTATTGAGCAATGAATCACGCGCATTCATGGTCACACTCACGGGGCCCGTGATGCCAGAAGGGAAGGGTGCGCTGCACGAAGTAGAGAAACCATTAGGGGTGCATGATGGAGTGACGGGCGTCCCATTGATGGTGAGTCCACCCACAACAATGGGAAGTGAAATATCCTGCAATGTAAAACTAATCACGGCGGGCGCTGAAGGAACGGTTCCGGAGGGAGAGGGATTGGTAAGTTGTGGCGCATGAAAATCAAGCGTCACATTATCCACATTCACCAATTGACTGGGAAACCCGTCCTCCGAAATAGTAAATTCCAAATCATACACGCCCTCCGTAATGCTTGCACCGATTGTAAAGGGAAACGAACAATTGAAATTATTCCCATTTTTTGAACAACCCGTCGCGGCACTCGAAAGCGTGGCAACAGGATAGGCAGTCAGTGGAAAGGATTGCGCCCCTGCACTTCCATCCACGCTCAACGTGACGGATTGGGAATAGGTTGAGTTTTGAATGGCCAGCCCAAATGCATTGGTTGATTGGTTGGACCACGCACTATTGGGAAGCGGACTACTCATGGAAAAAGAAAGCGTGCTGGCGTTGAGCGAAACAGTATTGCTCGTACTCGAGGAGTCCTGTGCGCCACCCGAATCCTGGATGACTAACACCACGTAGTAGTTTCCATCGGGTGCCGCCAAACCAAACTCAGTTGAAAATAAGGGCAAGGTGAGCGTGCACGTTTGTTGCGTGACAAAACCGCTTGTCCCCGTACACGTGTTACCCGAAGGACCCCCTTGAATGTCATTCAAATTTACTTTCTCACGCACCAAATAATCCGTCCCGCCCGGACTACTTGCCAAATACACTGAGGCATACACTTCGTCTTCCACGTCCGTATCCCTAACGGTAAATGACATTGTTTGTGAAAACGCCTGTCCCGGAGAAGGATTATTCCACGTGGCGGGAGTAGAAGGAGAGGTGATGTTGGACGAGGGACTGCTGTTAAATTGATCAAAAATATCCGAGGTGTACACGTATCCCCCTGCGCTGCGCGTCCCCATGAAACCTAACACGAGAGATTCAAATCCGCTGGTCTGAATGAAATTAAGTTCTCCTTGCACATCCGATATTCCACTCAACACGGAGCCCAGGGCAGTCGGTAAAGTCAAGCGACGCGGGCCCAATTCCGTTTGCCCATCATAAAAGGATGCAAAGATGGCATTGTCCCCATCCACCATCGCCGAGCGAAACATGATGGATTGATCTTCATCCACTGGAGAGAGAACCACACTCAATCCTTGGGGGAAAGACAAACTGTTGAGTGAACTGTAATCCGCACTCACATCCACCCAAGGAGGAGAAAATGTTTCTGTATCAAAACAAATCAGACTGTCACACTCCCACGCACGCACAACTAAACCATCCGCCGCACCCACGACGATTCGTTCATCCGAAATGGAAATAGAGGGTTTACCAAATGCACCCGAATTTGAAATACGCGAAGGAACCTCCCAGTCATTGATAGAGGGATCATATCGCGAATAGAAAACAGCCGAGAGGGAAGATTGTCCAGAGAAAGAAGAATTGTTGTCCACCCACACCGCATGAAGGAGCCCTTCCCCTTGTGATACGTGAGGGGAATTCGGATACCCATTTTGTATGCCCTCTAAAATATCTGGACCCGCAAGAGGCTGGGACCAGTCCCCCACGCCCATACAGGGAAGAGCAGCTATGTCACAGAAGCGATGCAGGACAAACGGCAAACGAAGGGATGTTGTTTCCTGATCATCAAACAAAACATGCAACACGTTGGAAGGAGAGACCGTGGCTTTCGCGTGAGACATTTTGTATCGCCAAATATTATTAAGCGGATTCACTTCAATGGAAGGACTCATGATGGGAATCGCATTGATCCAGTTCCCTGAGGAAGAACAACTTGCACTTGTGCAACGCGAATAATAAATCGAACTTTTCCCACTCACATTGTCGCGCGCAGTAAACACGACATGCACCACCCCATTCATTCCCAACGCAAGAGAAGGCGCGACAACTGTAACATTTGCATGAGAAACACCCGAAGGGAGAGTACCGGATGTTGGAATTAAATTCCTCAACGAAAAAGGAGTACTCCATGTCATTCCGAAATCCGACGAATTCATCACTTGGGCATTGCCCGACGTGTTAAACACTGCCACCCAATCATTCGTTGTGCGTCGCACCAATGCAGTTGAACGTGAATCATTATCCACACTCCCTTCCGCACTCGCAACAAGAGCAGAGCGCTCTACTCCCACGGACCAATTGTAGGTAGTAGAAATGGGATTGCATGAACTGCCTTGGCAGCACGCCGAAGAAAGTGCGGTGGTAATTCCCCAATTTGAAATAGACGCAGACGCCACACACGAGTACGCGTCGGACATTCCCGTGTCACTCTGACACAAAGGAGTAGTTGAAAACGAACACGTGGCACCCAAACACGTTTTAGTAAATTGATTTTGTGACGACACACAGTCGGTTACAAACTCAGTAAATCCCCCCACGGGATTAGGACTATTGTTAGCAGTAGTAGCCGCAGTGCCCCCAGAGCCACCCCCGATCTGGGCCATTACTATTCCCGAAAAAATGACCAGGAAAATAAAGACTCCAATCGTACGCAAAATGGGACCCATTCTCCCATCCAATCTTTTTCGGGATAAAAAACCTCTCTTTTGAAGTACCCGCGAGATGGGTTTAAAACCGCTTTTGGCGTCAAAGTATGTGGAAGAATGGGAGGAACATTCAATGTCTGAAGAACAGCCAATCGATGCTCAAGAAGCCGTCGTAGCCGACGAAGAAGGAACCATAGAAGAGAGCAAACTCCCCTTTCCCCGCGCCACCGTCACCAACATGATGCGCCAGTATTTGGACGATGGAAAACAGATCAAGGGACAAGTGAAGGATGAGATGAACATTTGGTTAGGAAAAATGGTGGAACGCATTGCACGAAAAATGAACGCACACCCCTACACGTACATCGATTACGGAATGTTCAAAGAAGCAGTTGAACCTTACGAAAAAATCCAAGATGTGGAACAAGAGAAAGAACACATCATCAAACAACTAGAAGCCGTCAAAAGCCAATGCGATGTGTTGATTCGCGAAGTGGATCGAAAATTCACTTTGTAACGCACAACTTTTCAATCAAAAGAAAGGAACCTTCCACTTTCGCGATTGAGGAACCAGCTTGAATCCAAAATAAAAAACTAAAAAGAACACCCATAATGCAGCGAAGTCCGTCATGAAGTCATTCGCAGAGAATGCAAGACTTGGATGCGAATACGTGAGCCAATAACCCACGTTATGCAAAATGGTAGCAAGACCAAACAACATGATGGTTTGCTTCACATTAATTTTTTTCACATGCTTGGCCATCAGCAATGCCCAAAATGCAATCAGCACATGCATGAGCTGGTGAAACAAATACTCCCATACATGAAAGAGGTTTCCGAAAACAGGAACTGCGGCAAAAGGAATGTTAATAGCAAGAGGCTGAGATGAATACGAAACCCCATTTCCAAAAAGATAAAAGAAAATCAGCACCTTAATGAAAATAATCAATTGAATGGAAACATAAAACATCCAGTCGCGCGTGAACGTGCGCTTGTCCGAGTATCCCGCAAAATCGAATGCCATTGCATGCGAAGAAAAAGGAATAATATAAATCAATACCAGCGTTCGATGAGTTGATTCGCGCTCTTTTCGCCTAACAACTCCCTCGCGTGCTTCGAAACCAATGTTTTCCCGCTCAATAACTCATGCTCAAGCACCCTCACGTTCTGCGGGGCACGCACCTCGCTTGCCTTTTCAAAATCAATAATCCACACATCGCCTTTCTTGCTTACTAACACGTTGTGCAATTTTCCACCTAATTGTCCATGATCCAACCCCACTGCGTCTAATTTCTTAGCTTGCGCAAAAACACCATTCATCACCTTTTGCAATTTCAATTTGCTCTTGTTCTCCTTGAGCCATTTTCCTAAAGGAATCCCCTCAATGAATTCCATCACCATCATGTTGTGCGGAACATCCACGTGGACCAAACGCGGACCTAATTTTGATTCGTTTGCCGTTTTCAAAAAGCGCGCCTCTTTTGCGAGCATACCCATCCGTGTAGAATGAGAATGCTCAGCCTTCGCAACGAAACGCTTGCCATTACGCTCAACCAGCCATATTCCCGCGCTCCTTCCTCGTGCAACAAAGGAAAGGATCTCATAGGCATGCGCGTGAAGCCACGCCTTCTGTTCCTCATTGAGCGTGGGACGGTAATCCATAGGGTCCATCACGCCCGACCCGTTCAAAAACGAATTATGTTTCAACAGCCATATCCATCGAAAAAAAGCTGATTTTTAAACAGTTATATCCATCTAAAGTACTATAATGCGGGTAAAAAGAGTGCACAAGCACCCAAAATAAGCCCGAATTACGCCAAAAGACGAACTTTTTTAGGAGGTTTTTGTAATGGCCGATAATAGACAGATGAATCAACCTATGATGTTTCTTCCCGAGGGAAGCAGACGAATACTCGGTAGAGACGCGCAACGTATCAATATCATGATTGCAAAGGCCGTAGCGAACGCAGTGAAAAGCACGCTCGGACCTAAAGGAATGGACAAAATGCTCGTGGACGACATGGGGGATGTCACCATCTCCAATGACGGTGCCACCATTTTGGGAGAAATGCAAATCGATCACCCTGCAGGAAAAATGATGGTGGAAGTTGCCAAGACACAAGACAAAGAAGTAGGAGACGGAACCACGAGTGCGGTTGTACTCGCCGGTGGACTTTTACAGAAGGCCGAAGGAATGTTGGACGATGAAATTCATCCCTCCATCATCATCAACGGATACCGAATGGCTGAAAAGAAGGCCAAAGAAATTGCCACGGAGATCGCCGACCCATTGTCATTCGACGACACGAAAACGCTGCGCAAGATCGCCATGACTTCGATGACCGGAAAATCTGCCGAAGCCGAGGCACGATTGTCAGATTTGGTTGTGGAAGCCGTACAAACGGTTGCAGAAAAACTTCATGGAAAATACAAAATCGACTTGGACCACGTCAAATTAGAAAAGA
>CAYHNT010000041.1:0-5176 GCA_964358055.1 uncultured archaeon
CCTGTTTAACCAATTCTAAAATGTCTTCAATACTTGACAATTGATTTCCGGGTGTGTTACCCGGCAACGCATCGGTTCCATTCAGGGGGACGCTTCCTCCGCTGATGCCTTCTCCAATGAAACTCAAGTCATCCTTGTAGGCGCTTCGTGCAATCGTCGAGAGTGTTCCCTGGGGCGTGTAGAAGATGGTCTTGAGGTGCACGTTGCCCGTGTGCATGGTATTCTCGCACCATTCAAATCCATACGAAATGTTTTCCTGCGGTCCAACCAATGCACAATCGGCGTTGATTGCACTCGTGTCGTAGCGCGGGGAGAATGCATCTAACAATGCTTTGTCTTCAAAGTCCCTACAATTCACTCCCACTCCATACCAGGGGTTTCCTTGTGCCCCAATATAGGATTGTGACGTGTCTCCGTTGACTCCAATGGAATAGTATCCATACACGTTGCTCTGGGCATTGTTTCCCGTTACTTTCATCATGACGGGCGTGGCAAAACTGGGTGCCCATTTCAATGATAATGCCGTGCTTGAGTTTCGTGTGAGCGTTAGGATGTTTCCTCGTTCCAAACTATTCAATATGGAATACGCATCCACTTTGGATGTTTGCAAGCTTGCTACCGGTGTTGAATCGGCAATGTCAATGGTAGAAACTTGCTCGGCGGAATCTTCGTTCACTACCACTTTTTCCCCACTATAATTGATTCCATACCCCACGCGTCCCTGTCCATCGTCTGTTCCAATGAGTCCGTTGAATGGCAATGAATAGAACGGGCTTGTTTCTTCGATGGTGCTGAGTTTCTCGACGAAAATATTCACCACGGCGTCAGGTTCTCCTCCCTGAATGAATTCCATTTCGAGTGTGTCGAAGTTAATGTCAATGGTCACATCGTAAATTCCGGGTCCGGGGAGCAAATATCCTGCAGGATTGATAGGGGATCCTTCACGATTCACAATCCAGTGTTCTCTATTCGTGAAGAATTTTCTCAATCCGTCCGTTTGATCCAAATAATATGTTGGGGCGTCGAAGAAGCTTACTTTGCTTGCGTATCTGTCAAAGTCCGTGAAGAAGTCGGGGCTGAATCGATCCTGCATGAGGTGGGAACGGAAATTAACGAGTGCGAGGATGCTTTCTTTGTCAAATCCACTGGGGTATTGTAATCCGCCTCCGGCTTGTTCGGCGGCATCAATGAATTCTCCTAATCGCTTGGTCGTGAAAGGTTCGCATGCCACGAGTCCGCTTCCTTGTCCAATGAAGAATGTCGTGGTAATCGTGTCCGATGCGGGGATGGAATTGGAGCAGTTCTCACATTCTTCGGGGTCAATGACAGCCGTCACGTTGTAGGTTCCGTCTACCAATCCTGAGACAACAAATCCAACCGTGGCTTTGCTTCCTCCAACAGGAACAAGGATGTTCTTGGTCAATACGATTCCGCTTCCTGTGTCTCCTTGGAGTTTGTATGTGACGGTGAGCACGGTGTTGTTTTGTGCAGGTGTCTTGTTTTCAATTCCTACAATAATATTCACGTCTTGTACGCCCACCTTGTCAATGGAGATACTTGAAATTCCAATGTCGGCTGCGGGAATAGGCTGTGTCTTGGTTCCCGAGAGTTGATCCTGTACGGGACACTCAAAGGGTGCGTTTTCTTCAATGAATTCACGAAGCACTTGTACTTTTTGAATAATTTCGAGTGAGAACTGGGTGGCGTCGCAGTAAATATGGGAGGCGTTTCCTTGGTTGTCGACTTGTCCCTGGTCGCAGGAGTTGATTCCAATACTATTGAAGCTCCATTCGAATGCCACTTTGGGTGCGGCTAAATCCCCAGTCTTTCCTGTTTTCTCCGAGAATGTGTCGCAGCTCAGTGCGATAGGAGGTACAGCTGTGCTGGCTAGGCTTTCGGGTGAAATGCTATTGTATTGTAAGTGGAACTTGGTCTTGAATTCTTTTGTTTCCTCGGACGTTAGGCTATTTTCATCCGGGACGTTATTTTTGTACGACGTGTCTTTGTTATACGTGAAGCGTGTGCCGCCCACTAATAGGTTTCTGAAAATGACTTCGTTTACAAACTGTGAGATGTTGTAAAACGTGAGTGTGGCGGACTCGAGTCTTCCCGTCACGGCTTTCTCTAAGTTAATCTTGGGGTTCAATGCCACTCCGCTTTCTTCCACGCGAATATCATCGTCTTCTTGCGTCTCATCGGCTCCTTTTTCTCCTGCAATCATGGTGAAGGATTCAATCTGCACGTCCTTTCCTAACACAACGGCAGTGAATTCCTGGTCGTCACTTGAAAAATAATCAATCAATGACACCGCAAGGGTGGTGACGCCGAATGCAATCCAGGGGTTGCCTGTTCCGAGTGACAACATGTTGGTGACTTTTCCTAGCCCTGCACCCAATGCGGATTGTTGGAGGACTTTTTTGGTGGATTCCTTTTCCGATTCGTCTTGTTGTTGGGGGTTGGCTTGGAATAATGCGACAAGCCCGGTGGAGGAGGAAGCAGAGGATACTAATGCGGTATGAGGAGGAGTTTGAACGGAGTACTCAAAGTATCCTTCTTTTTCGGCTTCCAGGTTTCCCACAAAACCAGCTAATTGGTTTGAGGCTCCTTTGAATATTCCACTGTCTTGAAATGCATCCGGTGAAATGATATTTTGAAGCTTCGAATACGCTTCGTCCCTATCTGCGCCTGTTTTGAACTGAATGTAGAATGATTGCTTCCCCACGTACGCTGGGTCGCTGGACGCATCCTTTTCCACAATATCAGTGCGTACGCGCATTTTGTATGCCCCTGCAGAAAATTGGTTCCATGATTCCACGATTATTTTTTCTCCCGTTAATGGTTCGGTAGATTCAAGAGGTGGGGGGAAGGGAAATGGTCCTTCTTGGTTTTGATCGCTTGTGCTGCTAGTAAATCCGGTCCCATAGGCGATTCCTTTTCCTGATAGCCAATTGTTTCCGGCGGTTCCTGCAAATGCAATGACTCCTGCTAACAATCCTTTCTTGAAACTGTCTTTCCAATCTTTCTCAATAATTACTTTGACCTGTACCTGCTGATTGACGCACAGGTTGTCCAACCTTGCCGTGTCAAACCCATCGTGCTCGTTTGTAGGATCGTCGTACACGTCGAACTCGTATCGGTTCAATTGCAAACACGCATTAGGATCCCTTATGCGTGCGCGGATGATTTTACTCTGAATGGATAGTTTGTTCTCGGGTCCTTCTATTTCAACGTAAATGGGATACTGTCCTTGGTCCAATTGGTTGTCTCCCACTTCAAGGACTTTCTTGTCGGTTCCTTGTAAGGTGAATTGTTTGAGCCCCACTTCCAATTCGGTTTGTAAGGTAAAGTCCACGGGTGCACCGCATCCTTTGGTTTCAATCAGAAGCGTGTCTTTCTTTCCTGAGATTAAGTCGAGTATTTCCTTGTCATACAACACACAATCCTCTAAATTGACGACTGCAATTTCGGCCTTGACTTTGTCACTGAGTAATTGTGGTTTTCCTTCTAATGAATTGGTGGCCTGTATTTCAATCTCAAATATTCCTTGTCCCTTGACTCCTCCAAAGGGAGTAAAGTCTAATCGTGCAATTAATTCATCCTGTGCGGGAATGTTGGTTAGTAGGTTCGAAAAATATCCCGTGCGTGCCTTGGCTGCGCCTATTGCCGTAGGGTTGTTTTGTTCGAACACCGTTACAAGGGTTTCTCCGAGTTCGTTTCCATTCCAATTGGCTTTTACTGCGAGCGATTGTAAGGAAGTAGGAATTCCTTGGATGGCGCAGTTGTTTCGGATGCTAAATTCATACGTGACGGTCTGTCCGTCCGTACTGGTGATCCATGATTTGGGTGCCGCGCTGAAGCAAGTAGGGTCGTCCACTTCGCTTGCCACGCTTAAGGAGTATTTCACGGGCAACTCGAATGACCAGGGGGTTCCATAGTTTTCAATTTGAATCGCTACTACTGCTTCCAAGTCTTCGTGTTCCGTGAGTGCCATTCCCTCGGGGGTGAGTACGCTCTTTAGGTTGATTTCCAATTGGGACTTGGGGGAGATGGTGACTCCTACAAAGGGTTGTAAGGAATTGTTTGTTTTCTCCAAGTCTAAGAGTCCCTTGAGGTTTCCTTGCACGCTCAAGCTTTTCACCACAATCGGGAGACTTGTTTCATTGGTGAGGGTGAATTCTTTGTTCTTTTCTGCTTCTGTTTTCACATTGATGTTGATTCCTAGCACTTCGGGAGTGATGGTGATGATTTTGCTGGATACTTCCAACACTTGCACGTAGGGATTGTATTCGGCTTTCTGCACCTTGAGCGTGATTTTCTTTCCAGGCAATTGTGCGGGCAATTCAATCTCGGCGTTTCCTGCAGCATCCGTGAGCTTGGTTGCGAGTACAATTCCCAGGTTGGTTTCAAGAGTAACTTGGGCATTGGCCTGCTCTTCACCGGTTGCAGCGTCTTCCACGTGAACGTGTAACGTGATGGGAATGTTGCTCGGGAACGTGTCGGGGATTACCGTCACACTCAAGTCTTTGTCTCCGACGTTATTCACTTGGATGTCTTTACGAAATACGCTCTGGAAGTCGGATACCAATTCAAGCGTGAGAATGGTCGTCCCTGCCGTGTTGGGTTTGAAATTAATGCTTCCTCCAATTTTCTTCTGTGGAGTAAAGTTACCCATGGCTAATGGGGTTTTGAACTCGTGACTGTTGACCACGCCATTTAATTCCATAGCGTCTGCGTTGAATATAGAATAACTCAGGAAGTCAATTCCTTCATTCGACGCACTGATGCGTAAATTGGAGTTGTTGTGGAATGCGTTTCCGTTGTTGAGCAAGTTAAACGTGAGTTTGTAGTCCTTGAATAATTGGGCGTTGTATTGTTCGGTGACGTCCTCAATTCTTCCTTCCTCTACATCCAATATGCTCGCGTCAAAGCAGAATTGGTCGTCGCAACTTGTGGTAACGCCTACTTGGTAATTGGCTGCTTTCGTTGCGGCGTATAATTCATCAATAGGGTTGGCGTCAAACGGGTCGCGGAGAATATCTCCGTTTTGTGCGAATGCTTTGTAGAATAATTTGAGGATGTCTTGTGGGACTGCGGTGTCGCGGACGTGCAGCTCGACTTCAAATTCGTATACTCCAGGATTAGCCCCGTTGAGCGTGGCGTTGATCCATTTGGCCGC
>CAYHNT010000042.1:0-5025 GCA_964358055.1 uncultured archaeon
GAATGTGGCGGATTCTCCATCAATGTTCAATCCATTATTAGGGTCCCAGCTGCTTCCTTTGAAAACACCTGCGCGTGGGGACTTTACTTGGTCAATGTACCATTCGTCTTTCTCCACGATGTCTTTTTCTCCCGTGCGCACGTGAATCACTAATTCTTCTAACTCATCGTGTTCTTCGGGGATGTTTACTCTAAAGCGTGCAATGTAATCCTTTCCTTTACCCACTCCAGTTACTACTTTTCCTTCAGTGGTGTACACGCCCTTGAGTTGTATCTCAATATTTCCGCTCGGGTCAACTGGAGGAAGTACAATTTCAAATGATTGAATAGTTTCAGGCAACACGGGCTTTTGGATGGTAGTGAGTGTGGAGTAGCCGGTTTTGCTTACCACTAAGAATACGTCTTTGTCGGCTTTGCTTTTTTGTTGGTTGTGCGGCAAAGTGTAACTACCATTGGTATCGGTTAAGTCGGATCCCAATAATTGGTTCTTGAATGGGTTGTACACGCTTACTTTGGCAAAAGGAACCGGGTTTCCTTCATTGTCCACGACGTGAACGTATACGGTTCCATCGGGTATTTCCATTTCAATGGTAAAGAAGTGCGTGTCGGGGTCGGCAATGTCGAAGAATTGTTCTTCGCTAAAACCCGTGAGTCCTGCTTTGTAGGCGAACGCTTGGTAGTTCCCGCTAATTACCGTGTTAAACGTGGCGATTCCATTTGAGTCGCTTATTACGGCCTCATAGGGTGCGAGGAATCCCGTGTCGGCGTTGTAAAGTACGACTTTTGAATCGGCAACCGGGTCGTCATCCTGATCAATTAATTGTACTTTTAGTTTGGCTGCGCTGGTGCTGGTGGCTTTGTCTAATCCAAATGAAACGTTGGCTACGCTTCCTGAGACCATTTGTTGCTGGGGAATGTATCCGTCTTTGGATGCTGTCATGGTATATTGTACAGTTTTGTCTCCAATGGGAATGGAAACTTTTCCCTCGTTGTTAGTTAGACCCGTATGTAGGGTAGTATTTCCTTGTTTGAGTTTGATGGTGGCATCTTTCAGTGCGGCGCTTGTTTTCTTGTCAATAACGGTAACCAGAATGTTGTTCGTGGCGTTCTTCGTTACGGTAAGTGTGACTTGCGCGGTGTCTCCGCTCGCAACATATACGGTTTCTTCTGCGCTCGTGTATACGCTGTTGATGGTATCCGATGCGACAACCGTGTAGTCACCGGATGAAACAGAAAATGAAGCGGTTCCAATTGCATCGGTGAGTTCATTATCAACCACTAATCCATTTACTTGCAATGAGACGTCGATGTTAGGGACGTTTGCTCCCGTATTATCCTGTACGCTTGCAATGATGGTGGCGTCCTTCACGGTCTTTTCATACATCACAATGTTGTAGACGTCTTTTCCCGCGATGATGGGATACGATTGCACGGATTCATACCCTGAAACATCCACGCTCACAACTAATGGTATACAATTGGTGTTGGGCGTTACCGTGAATGTTCCTCCTGTTCCGGCAATGGAATTGGGTGCGGTTCCGTATGCGGTAGAACAGATGAAAGTAAGTTGTGCTTCTTTCAAAATGGGCTGTCCCACTTCGTTGACGAGTTTCAATGTCTTGGTGAGATTCTGTCCTTGCAATGGAGAGAGTTGAATCACTTCTAAGGTGTCTTCTTGTGCCGAGACGCTCTTCTTAATGATTTCATATTCTTCCAAGTTTACTTCGTAATTAATTTTGGTTCCACTTGCAACTAATAATTCAATTTGTCCGAGTGCATTACTTGTGAGTAGTTCTGTTTTTCCTGAATACGTAAATTCAATTTCCACATTGGGTAAAGGATTTGATTCCGCATCAACGACTTGGAATATCACACTGACGTTTTCTCCTTGGATGAGTCCTCCGAAGGAAAGGAATGTGAAGAGGAGTCCTAATACGATGAGTCCGGAGAAAAGAGCAAAACTGGGTATTTTGGTGTCGATGGGATCGACGATTTTGTATACAGGAACGTGGTGTTGGTCGAGCCAATCTAAACCTTGGTACCACTTATCCTCCAAGGCAAAATACACGTCTTTAAGCACGTCTCCCATAACTCAAAACCTTCCGGCTTCCAACTGAAAATGGCGTTTCGTCGTATTTAAACCTAGTCTTTTATTCACGTTAAAAGTGTGCTATTGGCGGAATATCAGTGTCATATTTTTATTCCATCATGAGCGTATGTTCGTATGGCAATCAAGCTGCAAAAACAAAAGATAAAGAATTCCGAAGACCGAAAGCTGCTCGCACGAATCGACAAAGCTATGAAAGACCCTGATTTTAGAGCATGGCTACGCAAAATTAACGCCCCCTACGACTAGGGAATAATTATTTTACATTTTTGTGCGCCTCAATACGGGCGAGAAAATCAATAAGCGAAAAGAAGGTGGGCGATACCAGCTTATTGCGATTATTTACTTTCTTACATGCTTCAATAACCAGAGGTGAAAGAAGAGTGTGGCGGTCCTCAGATACCAATACGTCAAGGGCGTGAAAACTCGCGCATGCAATTATTTTAAAATCATCTCGAAGTTTTTTTTTTGGAGATTCCGCCCACATATTCAATAGAGTATTGATCGGCGAGCCAGTCAATAAGAGGCACATTTTCGTAATGATGTTTCAGAATAAGCCGGTCATAAAAATCAAGAGCAATAATACGATAATTCTTTTGGTCAATTTCTTTAGTTTTGGAAATATCTCTAAGTTCATGTCAGATTACATCATAGCCGTAAAAAACAGCTTTCCCGTTTTTACGTGCATCAAGAAACTTTTCGGTATAATGTTGTTCGATGAGTACGCCGTAAATATTCGTGTCCAACAATACACGCAAGGGTGAAGACATGATAAAATATGATTAATCTTATTTTAACGTTTCGTCAAGCAAACCGCCATGAAAAAAAGTAGCCTATTCACACGCCTAGTCCCGCGAGCGGGAGCCACTGGGAGAACTGATGGGCATTAGGTAGAACGCCGAACAAAAACCACACGAGAATAGAGAAGCAAAGGATGAGTAAAAAATTGAGGAACGCGGCAAGGGTTAAACCGGGTAACCTTGTTTGTGCGTTTTCATAAAAATCATCCAACGCCAACTGTCCTAATGTTTTTCCATATAACGCTGCGGCGATGGTGCATATTCCGAGTAACAATCCTGCGATGGGAAATCCTTGTACGAGTGAAGACTCTAACACGCCCATTCCTACTACAAACACGGGGGATAGTTTTCCAAAATACAGTACGCTCAACAACGCAGACAATACTACGAATCCCATCACCGCTAACAATCCGGGCGTGTCAATGGCGGGCAATGAGAATTGTGTGCCAATGATGACGCCCATAATCCATGTGCCGAAAAGCAGGATGAGTGAATTCATACGCGCAAATACGTCTACGAACCACTTAAGGGGGTGGCGCTGCAGCGCAGGTTCTCGGGCAACACATTCGTGGAGGTGGTGTCCCATATCACACTAAACGTGTCTTCGCCCATGAATGCGCAGGCGTCTTTTTTGTAGATCTGGTCGAGCATTTGTTTGAGTGTCTTGACTTCCGTGACTTTAGTTCCGCCCTTGCTTAATACAATACTATCAATCTGTGCATCAGGACTGTTGTCCACCGTGTGCTGCACGCCATCAGGTCCTAACACAATGGCAGCGGAATTAGCGCAGGCCAAATCCAAATAGTGTGTTTTAATCGTTGAGAGAGTAGGGACTAATACGAGTCCGGTGTAGAAGCTCTCGCTTCCAATTTTGCTTCCGGAGAGTAATTGCGACGTTGCGAGTGGTCGTGCCGTGTTACAGGCATTTGAGTTCTGCACGGGGACGAGTGATCCTGTGGTGGACGTACAATCGTTCCATAGTACTGGAGATGCGGGCAATGAGATGGATTGGTTGGCCGCGGGATTACGTATTTCGTATTGCAACACCGGTAATCCTTGTGCGTTACCCACCTGTGCTTTGATTCCTAATGGGAGACTGGGTGCAAACGTGATGGCTCCATCCGTAACCTCCAAGGTAGTAGGTTGAGCGGTTCCGCTTACAAATGACGCAAGCTCAGCTAAGTCGGATATTTCAGTATAACTGTAGGGCACATAGGGGTTTCCGCTCACTTGAACGATGGTGTCATTGTCTCGGTATCCGAGCCCTGCTCCGTATCCTTGTCTTCCATCCTCAAATCCCGTGGTTCCATTGAATGGGAGTTGGAAGAAGATGTTTTTCTCGTAATCCAATTCGTCTCCATCATTTGTCGTGATACTTTCAAGTGGGGTGTGGTTTCCTTTGTCGATGAAGGGATAGAATGCTTCTAATAGGAATTCATCCGTGTCGTTTCCTCTCCATTGGACGAACATACTCACGGGGTATTTTCCTGCCTCAACGGCTAAGGGCAATTCCGCTGCGAGTGTGGCTTCTGCACTGGTTCTAAATTTAATTCCTTTAACGAAGGGTTCCGTAATTTTGAGTTCTTGTAACTTACTCTTGTAGGCGTGCGGTGCCAATGTTTGGGTGGTGAAGTCACTGAAGAAGTCGCTCGTGTATTGGTCGCTCATCAAATACACTTCGCTCTCCATGAATGTCTCTAATACTTCCTCTGCGCTCGCGAAGGGCTCGTACCATTTGTCGTTTTCATTGAGCATTTTAGCATTGGTGAGGATGTACGTGCGCAGTTCTTTGTCCTTTTGGATCTGCACATTATCGGCGTTCCATGCGTATCCTATTTCCACGCTCTCGATGGTTTCTCCAATGTTTTGGAGCAGGTCGAGAGTGACTAATACCTGGGCGTTCTCTTTCGACACGCTTGCGGAGGAGGCTACTTTAGAGGAGAGATACTTGACGGGGTATTTGGTCGTGTCAATGTTTCCTCCGACTACTGGCCACTCTTCGGGTCGGAATGCATCGATGGCAATCGATTCTGTTCCTTCGACCGTTGTGCGTGCTTTCTCGTGAAGTTGATGATATTCGGACAATAACCATGCGTATTTGGTGACCGCTTAGATCGGA
>CAYHNT010000043.1:0-4961 GCA_964358055.1 uncultured archaeon
ATTCAACGCTCTCAAATCCAGGCCATGGTGGTGATTGCCGGGGGAAAGATTCCTTTCCTTGATGGGTCACCCCAAGCGGAAAATTCTAAAATAGATTTGGACATAGAGTTTACAGAATAATGGAGCGTGATACTGCGTGGAACTCAAAATCAAAGAAGGTATAAGCGAATTCACCACTTCTACGCAGCGCATCCTGACGGTCAGCAAGAAGCCGGATACGAACCAATACATGACCATGGTTCGTGTAACGGCCTTAGGATTAGTTATCCTGGGCGTTTTGGGATATACCATTGAATTAATCAGTTTTCTCATCCGTACGGGTGTTTAGAAGGGTTTTTTCCTCAGGGCCCGCCTTTCCTTTTTAAGGCTTTTCAGTCGTTGAGAGTATAGATTTTGCCTTTTTTAGGAAAAATGAACAAAAACGTTAAGGAATAATTTAACCATGATTTACACCGTACGCACAATGAATGGACAAGAGTCCATGGTCGCCGATATTTTAGCCGCGAAGGCCAAGAAGGAAGGGCTTGCCATTTACAGCATTGCCATCATGCCCGGATTGAAAGGATATATTCTCATTGAAGCCGATAATGAAAACACCGTGCAGCGCGGAATATTAGGAAACAATTTGGTGAAAGGAAGAGGGGTTGTTTCAGGACAAGTTAAGATTGAAGAATTAGCGGGTGTGCTTTCTAACAAACCGTTGATGGAAGCCATTAAGCCTGATCAAAAAGTAGAGCTTATTTCCGGTCCATTCAAGGGAGAAAAGGCCCGCGTTATACGTGTGAATGATTCCAAGGAAGAAGTCACGGTGGAGTTGCTTGAGGCCACGGTTAAGATTCCTGTGACCATCAAAGCGGAACACATTCGTGTGATTAAGGAATAATTGTGGCGAACCCACTATGCCGCGCTCAATCAAAAAAACAACGGCCAAACTCCTTGATATTTCGGTTGTAATTGCCGGACACAATCGTCCTCATTCGTTGCGCGAAACGCTCAAGGCGTTGCGTGAACAAACCCTTCCTTCCTCGCGCTATGAAGTGATTGTGATTGGTTTTCATGGCACGTCACTTCAAGAAGTCGCGGAAGAGAACAAAAAAGTAGCCAAACACGCATTCACCTACAAAGAAATTAACACGCGCGGGCCGGATGCCAAACGAAATGAGGGTATTCGTTTAGCGAAGGGAAAATTCGTCGCATTCACGGACGACGATGTGGTTCCTTCCCCTAATTGGTTGGAAAAAATACTTGAAAGTTTTCAAAACAACCCACATGTTTTAGGCGTAGAGGGCTACACGGATGGAGATAACACGCCCTTACTTTCACATGCCACCAAAAATAAACAGGGTGGAGAATACCCCACGTGCAATTTGGCATTCAAAAAAGATATTTTGATTAAAATAAATGGATTTGATGAGGCCTATCATTTTTTCCGCGAGGACACCGACATTGCCTACAAAGTGTTACAGCAGGGTGAAATTATTTTCCAGCCCGATGTAAAAGTGTTTCATCCCACGCGCAGCATTCAAGCCAAGGCTTTTTTGAACGAATTAGGGATGACGCGCGGGGAGATACGATTGGCCAAAAAGTTTCCTTTGCGTTACAAACAAAAATATGGTTTTCCAGGAAGAGGGGGGTGGTTGCAGGCCCTTCTTTCATGGGGAATAGTATATGTTACATTTTGTTTCATTACAGATTCCCCCTCCAATTGGCCCTTTTACGCGGGGGGCACCCTTGCACTTTTAGGGGCGTTTCGTTACCACGTGTCATTCCGCAAACGTACCTTTACGAGTACGGAGGGCATTTCGGCCTGGTTTTACATGCTTCTTCGTGATTTAGCCTATCCTTTCTTCTTTGGGTATTTTTGGTTGACTGAAAACCCTTCACTGGAAGAAACCAATGCTCCTCAATAGTGGCTTTTTAAGTCTTTTTGAGCCGTTTCTCATTAACAGCTGTTACATTCGCTTCTAGGAGAAAAAAAGTATGCCTGAAATAAAAGTCATGGTGGATGGTGGAAAGGCCACGCCGGCGCCCCCCATAGGTCCCGCACTCGCTCCCCTTGGATTGAACGTGGGAAAAATTGTACAGGAAATTAATGAGGCCACCAAGAATTTCGCCGGAATGAAAGTCCCGGTTGTAATTGACGTGGACAAGAACAAGAATTATACCATTTCAGTGGGGAGCCCCCCCACGAGTGCGTTGATTACCAAAGAGGCCAAGGCCGATAAGGGTGCAGGCAATCCGAAGACGGAAGTCAAAGGAAACTTATCCTTTGAGCAAGTCAAAAAGATTGCGGAAATGAAAATGGGTAAATTGAATTCCTATACGCTTCGCAGTGCATGTAGGGAAATCATTGGCACGTGCAACTCCATGGGAATCACCATTGATGGAAAGCACGCCAAAGAAGCCCAAATTGCATTCAAAGACGGTAAGTACGATAGCCAGCTGAAATAACTGGCTATTTCTCATTTTTAATTCAAATCAGGGTTAGAAGGTTCGCTTTTGTCTAGCAAAGCACGATCAATTCTTTTTTGTGTTCGAATATTGTCTGCAGCAAATTCTTCCAGTACGGGGCCGAATACACGAGCAAACTTTTTCCAATCAACTTGAGGATACCGGTCAGAATATTCAGTCAACAACACACGAAGTGGTCTTCCGCGTTCAAGACCGCCATACTCCCTGTTTAACACCCGATAAAATCCTGTCCGTATTTTTCCATCTTGAAGGCCCATGGAGTCAAAAGCTATTTTTGCTGCGGTACGCATTACCTTGAGATCAACTTCTTTCCATGTATCATACCGTGCATTATACAGCGGCGCGTGCATACTTGGATAAATATCTGGGCGTAATGCTTTTCGTTGCACTGAGCGTGAATGCTTGGCGATGACGCCCCGCGCAATTAAGCGTTTCAAGATCCGAACATTTATTCCATCAATGCCAATCTCGCCCCCAGGATTCGGCTTGACGACCCTTCCAATAATATGGGCTCGTTTGCGCATAAACAGGTTTTAGCCGCTGCGGGACTAAAAACATTCACTTTGGAATAGGCGCAGAGAGTGAACTGTCCAAGAATGGGCGTAAAATAAGGGGCTTTGGCTTAGACAAGTGAGCCGTTCCAGGGCTTTGATTTATAACCTTTCTCCATCGGACAATAGTTACTTTCTCATTCTATTCCTAGAATGGAGAGCCGCTTCACCACTTGAGAGTGGGAGGTTTTTCAATATGGAAAAAAATCAAGTGCTAAATGCCCTTCAATCGCTTCGCCAGACGGCTGAACCTCGTAAGTTCAAGCAAACCATTGACATGACCATTAACTTCAAAAATATCGATTTCAAAAAGGCCGAGAACCAAGTGGATGTAGATGTTTCATTGCCCAACCCCGTCGGAAAAGGAGACGGAAAGGTTGCTTTGTTTGTTCGCGATAAAGAATTTGCTGCACAAGCACAAAGCATGGTTGATCGCGTTATTACGGAGGACGAAATTAAGTCCATCAACAAAAAGCAATTGGCCGAAATGGTCAATGAATATGTGGGTTTCCTCGCGGAAGGTCCTGTAATGTTAACGGTTGGAAAATACTTAGGACAGACGCTTGCGCCTAAGAACCGTATGCCTCGTCCTGTGTCACATGACTTGAAACAGGTACAAGCTGCTGTTGCACGCTTACGAAGCGTGGTTAAAGTTTCAAACAAGAAAGGAAAGTACATGCCATTAGTTCACGTTTCAGTTGGAAAAGAAGAAATGGATGACGATAAGATTGCGGAAAACGCACTCGCTGTTTACCAGGCTGTTCTTCCTGCGATTGGAAACAAAGCCATTAATGTTAAATCCGTTTTAATCAAAATGACCATGTCTCCTCCTGTCAAAGTGGGCGGAAAGCAGGTTCAAGCGGAGGCAACCGCATGACCACGCACACCAAGAAGTGGAAGCATAGCGAAGTAACGCGTTTGGTTCAGTTGGCCAAAGAATATCCAGTGATCGGAATTGCCGACTTGCAAGGATTCCCTGCCAATTTGCACGGACAATTGAAAGTTCGCTTAGCGGGAAAAGCTCACGTTACGGTTTCAAAACGTAAAGTGATTCAGCTCGCGCTCAAAGAAGCGGGTGTGGATCACAAAATTGCGGACAGTATGAAAGGATCTACTGCCATTTTGTTTTCGAAAGTGAATCCGTTCGAATTGTATGCCTTGGTGAAGCAATCCTCAGGAAAAGTTTCCGCTAAAGAAGGACAATTAGCTCCCGAAGACATTATTGTGCCCGCCGGAGACACAGGGTTACCTCCCGGTCCTGCATTATCCGACTTGAAGAACGCTGGATTAAACGTTCGCGTGCAAGGCGCTACGATTGCCGTGATGGAAGACAAGATTGTCACCAAGAAAGGCGAGCCGATTACTGCGCCTGTGATAAATGTTCTTGGAAAGTTTGGAATTAAACCCATTAAGTTACGCTTATCCTTAACTTCAGTCTCCGAAAAGGGAGAAATCTATCCTGCTTCCGTGTTAGACATTGATGAAACGGAAGTGTTCGCGAACTTTGTGAAGGCGGAACAGCAGGCGTTCAATTTAGCCGTGAACGCCATCATTCTGAACGAGAAGAGTACGCCTGTGATTATTACGAAGGCCTTCCGCGAAGCCAAACAGGTAGCGTTGGACGGTAACGTTCTCACGGAAGCCACTGTGGGAGAAATTTTGGCCAAGGCTCAGCGTACGGCGGATGAATTGAAATCACACGTCAAGGAGGATGCCCAGTAAAAGTTACTGGGTGTTTTTGATGAACCTTTTCCAAAAAGGTTCTTACGGTTATTCCACTCTCAACGAGAGTGGCTGACAAACTAAAGGAGAATGAGGTGACTCGTCATGGAATACGTCTATAGTGCAATGTTATTGCATTCAGCAAAGAAAGAAATCAACGAGGCGCACGTCACGAAGGTCCTGGAAGCTGCCGGAATTACGGTTGATTCTGCCCGC
>CAYHNT010000044.1:0-4049 GCA_964358055.1 uncultured archaeon
TTCTCACATCTTTGGCGAAACCAAAGAGTGCAATATGTATCTGACCTTATGCAGTTATATTAAAATAAGGTATAATATTGTGCGACCCTGTACTAGATTTTGGTACTAGCTTTGCTTTTGTCCCGCCATAAGGACGGGACGGTGCCAAAATTCAGTACAGGGTGCGACCCTGAAAATGGTTACGAATGCCTGCCCCTGCGGCCTGCCTGCCGCGATGGGTACGGCGCAGACAGGTAGCCGAATAACTCAAGGGAGACGTAATCATATTCGTTGTATTTGTGGCCATTCGTATATTTGTACTTAATTTCTTATGAAATCTGAAATTGAAAATTTAAAGCGCCAATTCTTGGAATACGTGGAAATCGAGAAGGGTCGCTCGCTTAAGACGGTTGAAAATTATGATCGCTACCTCACCAGGTTTTTTGATTTCGTGAAAATAAGCAAGCCCTCGCAAATAAATGATGACAATATACGGGAATTTAGATTGTGGCTCAATCGCCAAGAAGGTCAGCGCGAAAAAGGAATGAGCGCCGGAACTTTAAAAAAGAAAACCCAAAACTATTATTTGATAGCACTTCGTAGTTTCCTAAAATATTTAATGAAGCGTGGAATTAAATCGCTTCCGCCAGACAGGATTGAATTGGCCAAAGTTTCAGAGCGCTCGCTTGATTTGATTTCAAGCGATGAGCTCAATCGTTTGCTTAAGGCGCCATCCGCGCCTGTTGCAGGCGCGGATGCCCCGAGGTCTTCTCGAGGGGCTAATGAAATAAAAATTTTAAGAGACACAGCAATTCTTGAACTTCTTTTCTCAACAGGTCTTCGCGTTTCTGAACTCTGTTCCCTTCCCTCCGACATTGATTTATCAAAAGACGAGGTCTCCATTCGTGGCAAGGGGGATAAAGTGCGCGTGGTTTTCTTTTCCGACCGCGCCAAAAACGCTGTCAAAGAATATTTAAAAAAACGAGGCGACATGGACGAAGCGCTTTTTGCCAACACCTCTCACAATGATTCCAAAGACGGCTCGAAACGCCTCACTCCCCGCTCGATTGAACGCCTTGTAAAACACTATGCAATCAAAGCCGGAATTTCTAAAAAAGTTACCCCGCATGTTATTCGCCATTCATTCGCCACGGATTTATTATCAAACGGCGCTGACTTGCGTTCCGTGCAGGCATTACTTGGTCACGCGCACATCGGCACAACTCAAATTTATACTCATGTCACTGACAAGCATTTACGCGAAGTGCATAAAAAATTTCATAGTAAACGATAATGTTGTTAAAGATTCCGATAAGTTTTCTCGTTACGCGGTCGCACAGTGTCGATTATTATTTTTCCGTTTTCGTAATGGAAAATGATTCTAAAGTTTCCCTTGCGTAATTTGTATGATTCGCTGCCCGATATTTTTTCTAGGCGTAATTTTTCTAAATCACCCCGCTTTAAGTCGCGCAGAGTTTCAAGTAAAACGGTTTTGTCGTGTACAGAAATTTTACGCAACAGTTTTTCTATGTTGTTCATCTTCCTTTATTAGTTTTTGGAGGATTTTTAGAAGGTCATCAATTTTAATGCCCTCTCCCTTGTTGTCACGGATGGCATCAAAAATGGCACTCCCGCCCCTTTTTTGAAATTTGGCCGGCACTATCTCTATCGCGTTGCCCTTGGTGGTGACGAGAATGGATTCTGCTTTGGTAAAACGTCTCCAAGCTATAGGGAGAGTGATTTGCCCCTTGCTGGTTATTTTTTGTATTTTTTCAATTGTTTTCATATATAACATTCTTACTTCCTTACTTTATTACCTCCACTTCTAAAAGTCAAGCTACCCTTTATTCACATTATTCACAGAAAACTTGTCCGGTAGTCATCTCGGCTGACCATTGGGATTCTACGGAAAAGAAAAATAACTATAACAACATTCTCATATTCTCAAGAATATGAGAATGTTGTAGAAAAAGAAAAAACGTACACGTGAGGAATCAACCTTTGTGTACGTTTTAATGCGGTCTCGCCCGAGGGTTATGGTTTGCCCCGACTCGCACATCCGGCTCGGTAACCGCTCTCGAACACCAGAGCGAGGAGGTCTTGGACGAAGCAGGTGTCTGTTGTGCTGTCGATTGCCCGTAGCACATTCAGCATCTGTTCGTTCTCCAGTGGCATTTCAACCTGATACAACGCGACTACCTCTATGTCCGAGTCGATTTCCCTATGCACATCTTTTTTTATGCAGTAATGGGAAAGGAAAAAGCATTCGCGACCGTTTTGTTCGCGCGTATGCGCCACATTCATAGCCATGATTTTCTCCCTGTGTGTTGTGGAAAGAACTAATCTCTAAAAGTTTCTGAAATACTTCAGAAACTTTATAAAGAGGGAAATCGAAGATTTCCCTAAGTTGCCGATCTACACGCCGATTCGGCTGGCGAAGAAGTTTTTCGTCATTCTCTGGACGGGAGCGTTTTCTTCACCAGAGGATGGCACCTGCAATGAAGGAGTCCCCTTCAATCAGGCGAATCTTCTCTCGCAACTGAGCATAGGTGAATTCATCGTGTTGACGATGTGTGAACTCGTCGTTCTCGTCCGTTATCGAGTAGCGACCTGTTCCACATTGTCTCCTTATCTTCTCCAACACTTCTGATTTTGTTGAGCCGAAGAAGACTCTTGCCTCCGTACGATATGGTGTGCCTTCACCATCACCGCAGTGGTCAATGATTGTTAGATAGAACATTTTCTATCTCCCTACCCCAGTACCCGAGGTGCGGTGCGGAGGATCCCGCGGGTTCGATTCAAGGTGCTTACTTTCTAACAAGAGAATATCAGCTTATTTGATAAATGTCAATAGCTATTATGACAGTAATTGATGACATAAATGATTGCAAAATATATACGATTTGATATAGTGTCATAAATAACATGACAGTTATAAAAACAGAAAGCGAGAATCTTCTTATAAATAAGCTCATTTCCTTCGGCTTTTCTAACGTTGAAGCCAGTATTTATGTCTATTTGCTTCAAAAAGGAAAAGAAACTGGAGGATCAAAGATTGCTGAAAGGACGGGGATGCATAGGCAATACGTCTATTTGGCGCTTCCCAAGCTGATACAAGATGGGCTCATTGAGGAAGTTGAACACGGAAAACAATCAAAATACAAAGCAAGGCCTCCACAGGCGCTTGAAGTGATAGGCAGGAAGAAAGCAATAGAAGCGGGAGATTTGGCAAAAGAGTTAAACGTTATAAGTGCAATTGGTCATGAGCAAGATTTTGAGATCTATGCCGGAGACAAACAAGTAAGGGAATATGAGTCTAATCTCGTTTTTAATTTGAAAGAGGGAGAAATACAATATGTTATCAGCGGTGCAAGTAAGAACTTTTTAGCTTATTTTGGAGATGATTATGAATATTTTTCTAGCCACGCAAAACAAAAGAAACTCACTACATATTATGTTGGTGGTCCTCAAGAAAAAGAATCTTTGGCTACGGCGCAAAGAATAAATCCATATTTTCAATACAGGACTCTTGAAGGAATGCCCATTGGTGTAACAAGCACTGTTGTACGGCACAATGGGGTGGTTATATACTCACTTGCCAAACCTCCTCTTATCTATGTAATTCATTCCAAAATAATCAGTGATGAATATAAGGCGTACTTCGATATGCTCTGGAATATGGCAGAAGATAAAAAATAACATTCTAACAATGTTGCAGAAATCTATTCTGGTATTCTGCAGAATGTCAGAATGAATAAGGGGGAATTGTAAGTGAAAATGGAAATGATAGTATAAACACATGACACAGTACTTACTTCATGGATATTTAAGTCCCGCACTTCTCTTTCTCGTCGCCTTTTTTATAGTTACTTCATTTTTAACTTTGCTTGCAGTCACCTGTTTTTTGCATCGCTCGCAAACGCATCGCTCTATTACTTTGTCCGCTCCTGTAAATCACATTTTTCGTTTTATACTTTGGATTTTTACCGGAATGATTACCAAAGAGTGGGTAGCGGTGCACCGAAAGCATCACGCTTTTACTGACGTGGAAGGCGACCCCCATTCGCCGA
>CAYHNT010000045.1:0-3944 GCA_964358055.1 uncultured archaeon
CTTATCTCAGTTCCCTTCTCCGGGCTCCCTCTTTCAAGGCCCGTATCGATCGTCGGCTTGGTGGGCCGTTACCCCGCCAACTACCTAATCGACCGCCGTCCCATCGAAACGCGATTACACGCAGCATGCGCGTGCATCTTATCAAACCCAACTCAATTCCAGATGTCGGGTTCTACGGCGAATTACCCCCAGTTTCCCAGGATTAACGCCTCGTTACGGCAGGTTGACGACGTGTTACTGAGCCGTACGCCAAGAACCAACGTAGCTTGGTCCATTGACTTGCATGTCTAAGTGGCAGTTCGATAGCAGTACCCGCCAGCAGGATCAGCTGGAACGTAACCTTTTTTGCTCCACAAAAAAGCTTAACCAAAAAATGGTTTTTGCTTATTGCTTCACACTAAAAGTTATACCAAAACCCAATTCACAAAAAAAATTACCGCATGTGAAATCGGATTCTGTATCCTACAAAGCGTTTTGGCTATTATCCAAAAAGTTGTTCGTACTATTTCGCAAAAAATTTTCACTTAAAAGAAACTTGGCGTTTTTTGAATTTACTATTCTCTCAATTACTCTTTTTGCAAAGAAATCAATTGATTGAAAAAAATAAATCAAAACACGTGACAAAACTTATTTTGTTCATGATGAACCCTCGTTAAAAGGTTCAATTTGAAAAAAACAGCCTCTGTCTTTGCTTCCAACTTACATCATCCCAAAGGCTTTCGCGTAATCTGGGACTCATTTTCCCTGGCAAGATCCAAAAACGGATCCTGCACTTCCTTTGGCGTTTATTAGCGAACTGAATCGCTGAGGCGCGTGTCCAACGCAAAAAATGGTTGGATGCGCTCGAAATGATTCAAACAAAAGCGTTTGAACGGACTATGTTGGGCTGGAGAACATTTTTAAAGATAGTATAAGGGTCGAAGAATCAACCTCATTTTATTCAACACGAAAGTGCTTATCAAGGCCGCCCTGTTTCATCAGATTCGCGGCCTCCAGCCAAAGGGGCAGGGCTTCATTCTCTATTTGCTCCTGAATCGTGCGGGACTTACAGTAGTTCATCGCTACTCGCGCAAGGTTGCGGCGATTAAGGACATAGCGCATGTTCTGAACGGAATCGGGCAAATCCTCGAATGGCGTATTTTTGTCCTTTAAGGGTGCCACGTATTCACGAAGCTTCCGCTTGCATTCATTTCGCAGCGTACGTTCAATCTCCTCAAACGAAACAGTAGGGGGTAATCCAAACATTCTTTCCAGCTGACTAGGGTCTCGATTGGCATACACCCTGAGCCGATGCTCCAGCTGGGCAACGCGGAGATTATGATAGGTTTCAAGAATGAGAAGTTTAGCCAGCAGCATTTTTTGTATTACGGGAAAACGTTTCCATTCGCCTGTACGAAGTGCACGGTTCAGTTTAATCTGCAGTTTTCCTGCTTTGGTGAAGCCAATGGGAATGGGGTTCGTATTCGGATCCAATCCATGGAAATCCACCCGATCGGGTCGAATCTTGATAAATCCTGCCTGTCTGAGTTGACGAATAATATCATTGGTGGATCTCTTTTTCGGCGAACGATAAAGAGGAGGATAAAATAGTTCGCGTAGCTTCTGTGCACGCGCATCCGATATCGCATACGGGTGCCGTCTCTTACGAGTGGACATGTTCTCGAAAAGGGTCTCCCCAAATATAAGAGGCGACTACTGTCGTGCGCGCGTGGAATTGGGTTCGTGCTTAATAAAGAATAAGGGAATATTTACCTACACCCAGGGGATTTATTCGTGCTTGAAATACGACCATTAACCGTTTTTTTGGATGACCGGGGATACCTTATGGAAATGGCACGGATGCACGAAATGGGCATCACGGCCAAGCAAGTAACGATAAGTACCATTTTTCCAGGGGCTATCAAGGCATTCCATAAACATTCCATTCAAACGGATTGGGTGGCCTGCGTATCTGGAAATGTAAAGCTCATCACGTTTGAAAATAGGGATCAATCAATTCCCTCCTCAAAAGAAACCATTTCTCAACTTACTACCACCTGCTTCGGTGAAAAGAAACCTTTACTGGTTCGCATTGCCCCTGAAACCTATCATGGGTATACGACTATTGGTAATGAACCCGCCACCATCATTTACATCACGGATCACGTCTATAACCCCCAAGACGAGTTTCGCCTTCCCTGGGATTTTGCGGGAGCCGAAATATGGGGAATTGATCATAAATGAACATTTTCATCATTGGACACCGGGGTTTTCTCGGACAAAAAATGGTGAACTTTTTGCGTGCACATCATACCATTCTCACCGATTCCATATTCGATATTACCATCGAAAAAACCTATGATGCCATGCACGCTGCACACGTGATTGTAAATTGCGCAGCCAAAACCAATGTGGATTGGTGCGAGGAAAATGAGGAAGAGGCATTTCGCGTGAATGCAGAAGGAGTTGAAAAACTCATGGAATGGGGACGCGTGCATCACAAAAAAATAATCCAGATATCCACCGACTGGACGGTTAATCCACTGAATGTGTATGCGCATTCCAAAAAGAAAGGGGATGATTTCATCCTTGCACAAAAAGAAAATGCAGTCATATACGTGTGCAACTTGTATGGGTATAATTCTCCCAGCGAAGTAAAAGGATTCCCCCTTTGGGCACTTGAAAAGTTTACCCGTAAAAAACCCTTCAGTGTGGCGCGTGGAATACTCCACACCAGCACGTGGATTGATGACATTCCCCGATGTGTACAGGCTATTATTTCACAAAACAAAACAGGACGCATCGTGTGCACGGACTCTACATCCTACTCTAAAATGGACGTGGCGCTCCTTACTGCACGCGTGTTTGGGAAAGATCCTTCTCTCATTCAGGAAGTGGATGTAAGTCAGCTCCCGTGGAAGGCCCAACGTCCTGAGGAGAGTAATTTGTACAAAAGCCATTCACACGAAAAGGGACTCTATTTCTATCCCTGCACGACGCTGGAGGAGGGACTCATGCACATGAAAAAACAAATGCAGGAGGGAAACCATCCCTTGGCGAAATGAGGGATGAAACGAGTATTGGCTGCTTCGACGCCCTAAATGGTCGATCGAGACGCCCAAGTAAAGGAACCGCTCAAGCGTGGCACGCGACTATTGTCGTGCGCGCTGTCGAAGATAACGCTTCTTTCGTCTTTCGCGGCGCATCTTCTTCTTTTTCCATTTCCAGCGCTGACGTGCGTGTGTTTTTTTGAAGCGGCTTGAATCTTTTGCTCGTGAACCCAATCAAATCACCTAATGAATAAACGAAAAGGGATGGATTGATTTAAAAAAGCACTATTCGGGCGGGTTTTCTTTGCCATATAACTTCACTGCAATCAGCATCCGCAGGTAGTTTTGCACCAAAGGAGGAATGGGAGAGTCCATGATTTTCCGTTCTATTTCAACTAATTCCGCTTTAGATGCGCTTGCTTCAATGAGATCTAGTGACCGGGCGTAGTGGGTACGCGCACTATTGCTCATTTCCCTCAGCACCCGTTTCAACTCAAGTTGTGCAGGAGAAGGTTTCCTGGGCTTTCCTGGATTGGGAGGAAAACCATTTCCCTTGATCGGCTTTCGTGGCTTACGAGGGGACATACGCTCATGTCTTTCTCCTCTTTTTTAAACATTCCGTGATTGAATTTGATTAGCTAAGACGCCCCTGTCGTCTAGCCCGGTTAAGGATCGGGGCCTTTCAAGCCCTTGACGCGGGTTCAAATCCCGCCGGGGGCACTCTGGGATTATAAATATTCACTCCCACACTTTGAAAAGAAGGAAAAAAACTATGGCAAAATTCCCTGAAGCAATGGCACGCGTATTCAAGAACATGTATATTTGCATGAAGTGCAACGCACGCAATCGCGGAAGCACCGGAAAGAAACCGGGTATTTGCCGAAAGTGCGGAAGCACCGGATTGCGATTGAAGAA
>CAYHNT010000046.1:0-3764 GCA_964358055.1 uncultured archaeon
CCGATCTCGCTTCCATACTGGGCTCCGTGTACGGATTATACGTAGGTTTGAAACGAATCTTGGTGAGACCTAACTTAGCATAAAATTCTTTGATGATTCCCATCAAGTGACGCAACGTCAATCCTTCCCCCATCACAAAGCCTTCCACTTGATGAAACTCCGCCAAGTGCGTGGCATCAATGGCCTCATTGCGAAAAATCCTACCAATAGCAAACTTCTTCTGAGGATGCTTGGCGTTTTTCGAAAACTCCCTAAATGTAGTGGAAGTAGTATGTGTACGCAGTAACAATTGCATAGCAATTTTAGGATCCCACTCGTAACCAAACCCTTTCGAGCCGGTCTTTCCTCCATGCTCGTGCATCGCTTTCACGCGCTTAACTAATTCAACATCTTGCAACACTGCTTTCCCGGGTAAATAAAATGTATCCTGGACTTCCCTCGCAGGATGATCCTGAGGAATGAACATCGCATCCATATTCCAGAATGCACTCTCAACTAAGGGAGAATCCATCTCTTCGAATCCAAGCTCCACCATGATACGCTGCGCATCCATCATCACATGGCGCAAGGGATGAATTCTTCCGGGAAAACGTTCTTCGACTCCGGCTTTCACATCATAGGGTTTGAATGAACTTTCTTTCCACGCACCAGACGCAAGTAGTTGCGGGGTGAGCACGCCAATCTGTGATTGGGATGTTTTTCCTGGAGAATACGAGCGCAAGTATTCATTTCCTTCAGTTGTAATCCGCGTGTTTTCATTGGTGTGCGTTTTAGTTGTTACAAGGCCACGAATATTAAGTTCTTTCATCACAGTAGAAGTTGGTGAAATCATTTCTCCAAGTTTAACCTTTTGAAGCCCCATCCATAATGAGGGATCTACTCCCGTTTCTTTTCCGGAATCGGTAAGCGAGACAAATGTTTGACCATCTTTACTTTCGACTTGAATTAACTTCGTTGATTTAGCTAAGCCAAAAGCGGCCGAAAATTCTTGAGAATTAGGAAAGTGGCCTCTTAATTCACCCATTTCCATTTTTTGCTTTTTCAGCAACTCGAATAATCGCTGTTCAGGCAGGCTTCCCTTTTCAATGGTTTCTTCTCCCGATTTAGTTAAAACCCATCGTTCTACTTTCTCACGCACCACATTTACATGCTTCTTTTCCTCCAACTCCACTAATACGCGACGAATAGCATCCGCAGACAAGCCAGTTAGCTCGACTAAACGATGAATGGAGCGTTCCTCTCCATCTAAAAGGGCCTTCAACACCGCGACGTGGGGCTCGGACATATAGACGTATTTGACCCCAAAGAACGTTTTAAACCCGGGGGAAGGATACGCATAAAAGCGCCGAAGACGCGTTCAACGAATGGACCGCATCACGATGGTATGGGGAATCGTATTAGTGGTAATTTTCGGACTCCTTGCTCTTTTCTTACTCAACGTGGACAATAGCCCAGTGGTGCCTGAACAAAACAATGGGGAAGTTGCAGGGTTACTTATTTTTGGCGCAGCATGTGAACAGGATAATGATTGTGTGTACGCGTTGAATGCATATCCCACTCAAAAATGCGTTTCACAAAATTGCCCACCCGCAACGGAAGCACAACCCTCGCCCGGCGACCCGACCTACGAATGGATGGACACGTATTTGGATGAGTGTGTGAACGCAGGGGTGTTAGAAGGAAAAAATGTACAAGGAGAAGACTTGATTCTTGACGAGCGCGGAGCAAGTTGTACGTGCGCACCATTCCAAAGTCCGGATGGCATTGCAACCAGTTTAGATGGGGCAAAGCTTTGCAGGAAAATAGTCACAGGAAATGAAACCCCAATTGAGAATCAGGGAATCTAATTTTTACTAATCCAAACCCAACAATAAAATCATGGCGAAAATTCCAAGCAAGAAACTAATCAATTGACCCAATGATTTTTTCCACTCCACTTCCTTGTGCAACTCAGGAATCAAATCGCTCCCCGCAATGTAAAGAAAAACACCCGCGGCAAAAGGAACCAACCAAATCGTAAAACCCTCAATGGTTTCGCCCAATGCAAATACGACAACCGCACCCAAAATGGCAGTAGCGGCCGTAATCAAATTCACGGTTAGCGCTTCTCTCGTGGAGAAACCCCCATGCAGTAACACACCAAAGTCCCCGATCTCCTGAGGAATTTCATGGAACACAACCGCGAGGGTGGTAGCGATTCCTGCGGGGACACTCACCATATACGCGGCCCCAATGACTAATCCATCAATAAAATTATGCACCCCATCTCCTATCAAATTTACCCACGCAAAAGGATGCTTATGCGACTCGGTGTGGGCATGATGAATGTGCGTGCCATTTTCCTCATCCGGATAATGACAGTGTCTCCAATGAATGACTTTCTCCACAATAAACATCACCACAATTCCGGACAATACGGCCAATGAAACTTCTAGCGAAAAACCCAATTCTTCCACGACTTCCGGGAGCAAATGAATCAATGCATCACCAAATAACGCACCCGCGGCAAACGCCACCATGAAAACCAAGAATTGGTGTAAGCGTTTCTGATTTAACGCCAGCGTAAACACACCGACTAAAGAGACTAAACTCACTAAAACAACCGAACCCAATGCGTATATCAAAGACAATTCCATCCATTCACCTACACAAACAAAGAACTATTAGCTTTTAAGCTAATTGTTATTAACTTTACTTCTATACACGAGGGAAATTAATAACTCCCCAGGAAAAAAAACATATGTCCGAAATCATCAGCATGTCACTAGATGAGAAAACATTGAATGACTTGGATGCCCTTCAAAATGAACTGGGGTTTTCGGGTAGAAGTGAAACCATCCGCCAGTGCATTCGATTATTTTCTAATGAACGAAAACAAAGCCGCACGTTGAAGGGAGAAGTAAACGGAGTCGTATTGGTGGTACACCCCGACGAACACACGGAAGCCGTTTCACATACGCGGCATGAATTTCAAAGCATCATCAAGACACAAATCCATAATCACTTGGAAAACCACACGTGCTTGGAATTGTTCGTGGTCAAGGGCCCTGCGGAAAATGTGAAAAAACTCACGAATACCCTTCAAACCAGCAAAAAAGTAACCCTCGTGAAACTACTCGTCGTTTAGGGCCGAAACAACCTTTATAATACGAATGAGGTCGAAGGAGTATAGCAGGCTGCATTGGTAGAAATTATCTCCTTGTAGCTTGCAGGCCAAAGCAAGCAAAGATTCTTGTTTTGGTTGAGCTTTTTGAGCAAGCAAAAAGGTCAGCGGAGTTGGCAGAGTGGTCTATAGCGGCAGCCTGCTAAGCTGTTCTGGGAAACCAGGCGAGGGTTCGAATCCCTCACTCCGCGTCCAAACGCGCATGAACTCTGAAAGCGACACGCTAACAACGCGTCGAACTCGGAGTTCGAATCTCTTGTTTGATTGTCGCTGAAAATAATATTTTGCTAAAATCGTGGATAACTCTCTCGTTAAAGAAAAATATTCCAGTAACTCTCTAGCAGTTCATCGGCTATGAACTGAATAAGTTTTTCATAGTTTTTTGGAGCCGATTTGAATAATTCTTCTTTATCCGCTTCTTGCAGTGCGTCAATATACGATGACCTATTTTTTCGGCGAATGATCCCGGGCGGATAATTATTTTTCAACAAGATATAATTAAACAAAATCCTTCCTGTTCTGCCATTTCCATCCATAAAAGGGTGAATTTTTTCAAACTTATGATGAAATAAAGTGGCTAAAACAAATGGATGAAGCTTAT
>CAYHNT010000047.1:0-3669 GCA_964358055.1 uncultured archaeon
TTCTCCCCGTCTTTCAATCGCACTGAGGAAGTTCCAACCAGAACATCTACTGTTCCTTCGTTGGTTCCGACGTTGACTGAAGCCGAGTCCACGTAAATGTCCCCGCTCAACACTTCGTCTCCAGCGTCATCCTCAAAGTCGATGAAGTTTCCGGCTGCAACGGTTTGCGTGTCAATCACGTTACCCGCTTCGTCGGTCAGGTTGAATTTAGCCTGATAGGAGGTTGTAGCAGGTCCGGTTGCAACAACCGAAACAACGGTTGCCGTCAAGGTTTGTCCAGCATAATTTCCTACACCGGGCATGCTGAATGATTCGCCTGCCACAAATGTCTGTTTGGCCTTATCTTCAATCAATCGGATTTCCAACACGGAGTTGGAGTCGTCTTGATCCACTTTTTGAACCAAATACGTCTTTCCAAAGAAAGGAATACGAATGTTATCATCCGACGTGTCTGTGAAGTCGACGATAGTACCACTCGCTGAATTCGTAGGAATTCCGGATCCTAAACTCAATGTGTAGTTCAGGTCCCCTGCATCAATTACCGATATCAAATCTTTCACGTCTGAATCGGTGCTAAACTTAGCATCCAACTGAACTCCAACTGTTTCTTTGACGTCAATATTCGTCGAGGAGTCGTTGAACTTATATGAAACCGTCTGCTCTGTCAGAAAAGACAATGGGTCTTTTCCAATCGCCTGCTCGTATTCGTTGGCTGAACCATTGGAGGTCAGCTTGACGTTGTTGAATGTTTTTCCGCCCGTTACGGTGACGGTTCCGCCTAAGGATAAAACAGCAGCTAAATCTGAAACCACAACATTTCCGTTGCCAGTTCCGCCAGTACCTGTTTTTTGCACTTGGGCTTTCTCTACTACTTTTCGGGCAATATTCCCGGCCCACACACCATCAGAAATTGCGGCGTCTTCTCCGACCACAATGTTGATTACGGGGCTCATTCCGGCATCATATGTTACCGATTTGGCTTCTGCGCTAGTAATAGCGGAAACCATTGGGGCCACTGCGGCACCTAACAATGCTCCACCCGCTACAATAGCTGCGAGTTTGCGTACTTTCAAACCATTCATTTGTGCTTCACCTCTCAATCACAAACGAGCGTTATGCACCCATACCACATTCAAACGAATATTCGGTATCGATGACTGGCTCATTGAGTGATACCACCCTCGACCCCTTTAAATATGTTTCGAGTTTTGTCCGGCTCCTGACGTAAAAGTGACCCAGGTTATAAACAAAAGGACCCCTAAACCCCGTACAATCATCGTACATACGTAAGTCAATCCTCGAAAGGAAAGGAGAGGGAAAACCGCCAAGGGTTCCAAGAGGAAAACAAAAAGTTCGCTAATCGGGGAAAAAAGAGACCTACCTAGAGAGGAATATTCTCCCATTGAGTGGGGCAAAAAGAATGGGAAAAGAGGCTGTTTTCCTACTCTATACTACTATATGGAGGGCAAATCCTCAGGAAACGAGGACTTATGGTCCGTTTTTTCGTCCATTCCGCTTAGGCTATTGGAGGTTCTTAGTCCCTTGTAGAGCTTGGCATTAAACTCTTCAACTTGCTTTCGATTCAACAAGCCCATGATGTAATTGGCATACGCATGCACCATATCCGTCATGTCCACCAATCCATCCTGGAAATTATCTAACGTAAACTCTATTTTCTGGGGTTTGATTACCTCAATGGACGCAGGGCCATAGAAGAAAATCAAACGAACAATTCCTCTGAAATCACGCACGGAAAGATTGACCTCGACAAAGGTGGAATATTTCTCGTCTACCTTTTCCGTTTTTTCCATCTTATGCGTATAGATTTTGAAAAAGGGTTCCTTGCGCAGGTTTTCAAGAATCTTTTCAGCCTGGCGCTTCACCAATTCTTCTTCTACTCCCTGCACTTCAATCATGATTTGAACGCGAAAAAGATTATCGTCTTCACTTTCAATTGATTTTCTTCGTTTCAACTCTTGAATTACGTTTTCAGCGAGCACGTAATGCGGGGGCGTTCCCTGCAATGAAATGAGTTTCAACTGCATTAATAGTTTCAATTCATCCTGCACCTCAGTCGTTTTTCCATTTGTTTTATCGACTAATTGTTCAAGTGAAAGAGGACCATTCATGAGGGCTAACGAGAGCTTCTTTTGTGCATCCGTAAATTGCAAGGCCATAAAAGAAAATTCTCCCCAAGCGTTTATAACAGAACCTTTTTCCCAAAAGGTTCATCAAAAAGGACGGTAGGGCCTCGTCCTGCCCATGATACTAGGGCCCCCGTACGGGAATTGGGCATTGAAACGCGGGAACAAATATATTGTCGGCCACACATGGATGGGGAATGACGCTCTTACTCCAAGTTCCGGACGCGATCGTCCCTAGCATTTCAGGCGATATTTCCTGGCTGGCCGTGGGACTCGTGTTGGTTGTAGGGGCCATCATCGTATTCTTCTTTTTGAAAAACATCGTGGTAAACACGATACTCGGAATTATCGGATGGGGCGTATTCACGTATGTATTTCACATCAACCTCCCCTTCTGGCCCTCATTGATTGTGAGTGCAATATTTGGTTTAGCAGGGTTAGGCGGAATGGTCGTGCTTGGATTTTTAGGATTAATTTGAACGCGCTTTGTATTCCGATTTTAGCTTACGATAGTGGCGCAGCATTTTCCTTTCCATTTGACCCGGTATCCACACCCATGGCTGTAAAGGAAAATGTCTCCATCCCGTGGCCTTGTAATCAATAATCACCGGAATAGCATGCACCGTCGTCACCCATTTGACCATCACATTGTGCGAGAATCCCACAAAAGGAACGTGATTCGAACGGAACCAATGGACTATTTCATCAAAGCGTTTCCAAAAATGTTCATTTGAAATGGGGCCATTTTCCTCAATTGTTTTAGAAGAGTTCCCGTTGTAATCGTGCACGCGCTCCATGGTTAGAAGTGATTGTCCCCCCTTTTTCTCTACACGTAAGATTCGTGCAAAAGAACCCGCTAAATGTTCAGGAGCATTCGCAAAATACTTTTTATAGTTTTTGAAATCAGCCATGTTGGGATTGAATCTCCCAAATTTGATAATGGATTGCCAGCGCATGGGAACGTTTACACGAAATGGACCGATTTTCTTTTTTCGGTGAGAGTGCCCCACTTTGACGATGTCCCCAGAAGGAGAAAGATACGCTTCGCGATGCGCATGCTCGCCAATCTTTTGGTGTCCCGGCAAAACTCTCTCGATTGAAGCGCGACGTTTCATCCCTTTTCCACAAACTGGAGCTTAAAGGAATTATCGGACGTAGGAAAGATCGAGCTTCTTGTTTCCCGCTTCTTCGTTTTGCATGGTTTCAGAGAGTTTCTGGAATGCTTTTTCGATTTCCTTCGACTCGGCATCCATTTTATCCATTTTAAGTTTGAAACCAAAACGCTTGATGAGCAAATCTAAAACGGCTTTACTCGCGCCGGGGTCGCCGTACACTAAGCGTGCGGAGGTTTCACCCATTAAACACACACCAGGCATGCCGTGCATTTTACCAATTCCTAACAATAATCCTGCGTGACCCCAAATGGTCCCCTCAGGTTGGTCAATTTTCGCCCCAGCCTTCTTCCACGATTCTAACGTGGCTTTATCGCTGGCTGCTGCAATCACATGAGGCGTTATTTTCAAGA
>CAYHNT010000048.1:0-3013 GCA_964358055.1 uncultured archaeon
AATTTTCAAGGCTCAAACCCGAGGGAATGAATTTCAATCCCGAGGGACCATCGTAAATAGCGTCCTGCACGCCGGCTTCACCTAACAACACATCGTGTAACGTAATAGGAGATGATTGCATTCCGAGTAAAAGCGAAAGATTCGCCATTGCAATATCGGCGTCCACCAAACACACATTTACTCCCCTCTGGGCGAGCGCGATGCCGAGGTTGGCGCAGATTGATGTTTTGCCAACTCCACCCTTACCCGAAACGATTGCAATACTTCGACCCATATGTGTTCACCGAATGATTACGGAATATACCTAAAGAGAGGTTTAGGCATTTAAAGGCACCCATGAAAGGCCCCTAATCCCCATGGACCTTGAGGAAGGACTCAATTTCCTTCGCCAATGCCTGCAACTCAATTCGTGTCAAATCACTCGCGGCGCGCACAATGTATACTTTTCCATTGTAGGGAAAAACCATGAACCAGTTTTCCTTGTCCTTAATGAGAATGGTTTCACTCTCAGGGAGTTCGGTTTTGATATAATTGAACATGGCCGAGCCAATGATGGCTTCCGAAAAATCATTCTCGTCCGTGGAAATCACAATGCTTCCATTAGGAGAACAGATGCAAATACTATCAACAAGGTGTTTCTTCTTCATGGATTGCACTAAATCTTGTATAGAACTCGTGTTCAACTCGAATTTGTGCTGGGAAAGAAAATTATTCAATAGTTTCATTTGCTCTTGGGGAACATGATTATCATCCACATCCAAGACGCGCTTGGTGATGCTTCGCACCATCCGCTTTACACTACGTATATCCATTTTTATTGTCCCCCTTCGATTCCGGCAAGGCCGAATTTTTTGAACAAGGATTCTTTAGACAAGGGAACATTGGGCGTAGAGACAGTAATTTTTTTAGACAACGAAGAATCAAACCCTTCTTTTACGAGCGAGCGAAACTGCCCCTTCATGATAGGCTTAACTAATTTTAATTTAGGATTGAACGCCGTAACCAAATCCACTTGTTGAATAGACAAATCCATTACGTCTAATACGCCGCGTTCCGATTGAAATGCATTCATGCAATGCACCAACGCATCGTCTCCTTGTAACGTACTCTTTGAACCATAATATTCATACACGCACCCCAACCCCTGCCCCTGTCTAAAAACAAACGCGGATTCTTCCAACCCATTTTCTCCAAAAAGGGTTTCCACAATGTATCCGGAGAAACCGGCGGCGCACAGGTCGTCCAGCTCCTTCTTGGGATCAAAGGACTTGACGCTCTTTCCCGCTACTCGAGTGACGCCGGTGGGTAGGTTCATAGTCATTGCTCCAGTCACACCACCACGGAAAATGAATTATTAAGGATGAGGGGCGATTAGACGCGTAACAAACCTTGAACCCGGCACCAACGCTTAAAAAGCGTGCGGAGTAGGCATGGTGGATACACCCAAAATAGGGAGAAGATAACCAACCATGTCCGAAATCAAATTCTCAAACGTAGGCCACTTGCGCGAGGGCGGATACGTCATGATCGACGGATTCGTGTGCCAAATCAAAGTAATGGAAAAATCAAAGCCTGGTAAGCACGGATCGGCAAAAGCCCGTATTACGGCCACCGGACTGTTTGACAATCAAAAAAGAAACCTGATGGCACCCGTACATGCGGACGCCGAAGTTCCAGTGGTGGACCGAGGAAACGCACAGGTTGTTGCAGTAATGGGCGGACAAATCCAAATCATGGACGTCGCCACGTATGAAACGTTCAACGTGCCCAAACCCGCGGACATCAAGGACCTGGCCTCTGGAGACGAAGTCGAATATTTACGCTTTGACCAAAACCTCAAGGTTTTGAGAAAACGAACCACCACGACAGGATAATTTTTCCTTTCGAGAACGGCTTAAAGTATATAAAGCTGGAAACGTTTTAACGAGGCATGGTTGCACGGCAATTAGTAAAAATAAGCATTCTTTTCTTTCTCTTAGCACTTTCATCCACGGTTTTCGCTGTCATGACATGTGGTCCGGGCATTGGAACGCCGCTTATCAAACTAAGTGCAGCAACGAACGCACATTTGGAATTATACACCAGCAATGCATTTCCAGTGGGCTTTGTTACCATTGGATGTAACGACACCATCGGAGGAAATGTTTTACCTAATGCTGCAGGACAAACACTGCTCAAAATTAGTGACATCACCAATGCGCACGCCGAAGTATTCAATGGACCGGGAAACTATGCTCAACTTATTCGCGGAGTTGCAACAGGACCAGGAAATATTCTCATCGCCACGGCCACTAGTTCAACTTTATGCAGCCAGTTTGATGTGGCGCCCAACATACTCTACGCACCATTTCTCAGACTCGACGACGTAACCAATGCCCACGCACAAAGTCCAACGTACGCAGGACCCAATCCGCTTTATCCCAACACCGTGTGTATTGCATACGACAACACTGCAGGAGGAAGCCCGGCCAATGATATATTGAACGTGAGTTTTCAAACAACCAATCCAAGCGTAACCCTTGGACAAACAGTAAACGATAGCATTGTGACCACGAATCAAGTGAATGGGATTCCTGCCTATACGAATGTTGACACGCTACAAGTAGTAGGAATTTGCCCAGTATCGAATGCGGCATGTGCAGATTTCTTTGATGGGGACGGAGCCAATTATCTTGAAATCCGAAATGCATTCATCTCGCTCATCAACACGCCCAGTGCATCATACAGCGGTCCATTTATTCCCAGCAGCTTGCAAGTCAGCACGTTTGGGGCATTTTACGCATCATATGGACCCACATTTACGACGAATTGGTCAATGCCCCACAATACATTTGCCGCAGTCAACACACTCGCTTCTCCGAACTCAGTTCCCTACATCATTGACCCGGCTGCATTTGGATTGGCAGCCGGAACGGCCTACCAAATAGTGACCATGGACATCTCCTCACACTTCCAATTCAACGCCACCACGAACAATGTAGAGGTAGATAACACATTCAACCACGCCCCCCCC
>CAYHNT010000049.1:0-2985 GCA_964358055.1 uncultured archaeon
ATTGGAAGGACGCCCATCATTCGTCCCATGCTCACATTCCTTCTTCGGCCTAGTGGGCTGCTCCCTTCATTCCCATTTTCATTATGTCGCGTCCTTTAACACGAGGCTTTTAATGGGGTATTGGTATTAGTTGCGTTATGCGTGGGGAGTTTTCACTCGTAGAACAGGTGGTTCGTCAGTATCGGGAGAATTTCCGCTTGAGCGTTTCGTTTGCTATTCTTCTTGTTTTTGTTTTCTTCTTTTTGCGTTTCTCGAACATGGCCCTGTTGAATGGCACTATGTTTTTTGATTATTCATTTGCTCCTTTAGGGGTTGAAATTCTCGCAGCTGAAGTGTTGGGTGGATTGGTTTTCATTGCCATGTATTCCATTCTTCTTACGCTCCTCCTTCTTGCGGTGCGCAACGAACTCTCACACATTAAGGTGCATTATTATTTGCGTGAAATGGTGCAGAAGTTTTTCCTTACGGTTTTCATTTACTTTGTGTTGCTAAGTTTGGCATTTGTAGCGGTTGTTTCAATTGGAACCGTATTAGGAATTTCATTGCTATGGACTAACTTAGTATTGTTCATTCTTTCCCTTTCTCTTATTTTTGTTCCTCAATCCTTGGTGATTGATGAAAAGCCCATTGTGGAATCCATTCGTAACAATTGGTATGTGATTCAAAAACACCCCATGGACTTTTTACTCGTGGTTTTACTTTCTACTATTGCAGTGGGTGCACTTCCTCTAATTGAAGCGGGAATTGATCATTTCGTTTACGCAGGAAGATACATTACGGTGTTGCTCATGTTTGGAATCGTGGTTCCCTTCATTGAGATACTCAAAACTATTCTGTACATGAACCGATTTGAACTTGTACGCGGACACGAGTACGCCAAGAGAAAGCATCCGGGTTTGAAACAATCCAAATAATCTACGCTTTTGTGTAATAGTATTCGTTCGCGTTTTTTTGTTCCATGTCCTTTACGCTGCCTGGCTTGTTGATGCGCGGCCTTTTAGTATTTTGGTCTCTTCGGACCGTTATTCCGAGTTGTTTCAACAGTCCATTCATTCCGTCTTCCATGTTTAGTGGTCCGCGTACGCTTCCTTTCATTCCGGGGTCGCCTTCAAACAAAAGCAATTGATCCGATACGTAATCCATGAACATTAAGTCGTGGTCCACCACCAAAATGGTTTTTTCCTGTGCCTCTACAATGTTGCGAATGGTCTTAGCTACTTGCAATCGTTGCTCTACATCCAACATGGCCGATGGTTCATCGAGTAAAATAAGCTGAGCATCACTTCCAAGCGTCGCGGCAATATGCACGCGTTGCAATTCTCCCCCTGAAAGAGTGTCCATTTGTTTTTCGTACAGCGAAGGAAGGTGTAGTGGTTCAACAAGCAAGTGCTTACTCTCGCGCGACTCCTTTCCCATGCGTTCGCGCAAAAACTCATCTACTGTCATGTTGGGAATCGCTTCCACATGTTGGGGCTTGTAGGCCGCTGCTATTTTTTGGGGCAATTCTCCCTCTGTAGGTGTAATTAATCCCGCGAGTGTTTTGATGAAGGTTGTTTTTCCTATTCCATTGGGTCCTAACACTCCAATCACTTGTCGTATAGGAAGCATGCCAGCCTCTGCGTTGAGTACGAATTCTCCTTGTTTCACGTTAAACGCGGGCCAGCTCAACAATGGAATTTGTTTCTTCTTATCCCGTGCCGATTTGTCCATGAATGTAATGGGGTGTGCGCGGAAGCGGTAATTTTCGTCCTTCGCGTATCCGTCTAAGTACAAATTGATTCCCTCACGCGTTCCGTGCACGGAGGAAACCACTCCAAAAACGGAGGGTTCGCCAAACATCAAATGAATGTTATCCGATAAGTAATCCAATAACACTAAGTCGTGCTCAATTGCAAGTACGCTTGTGGAATCGCGCACCAACCCGCGAATAAATCCTGCGGCGCGCAATCGTTCGCGTATGTCTAAGTAAGAAGAGGGTTCATCAATGAAGTACGTTTGGGCATCCTTGAGCGCGCACACCGCTAATGCTACTTTTTGCAATTCTCCACCGGATAGTTGAGGGACTTTTCTTTCGAGTATTTTTTCAATTCCCAAATCGCGTGCCACTGAGGGTGTTTTTTCCGTGTTGATAGAATGTAATAATTCGCGTACGCTTCCACTAAACGCTTTGGGTATTTTTTCTACCATCTGGGGTTTGATTGAAACGGAATGCTGGTGTTTGGAAATACTTGAAAATAGTGTGTGCAATTCTTTTCCTCTAAACTCCTCGAGTGTTTTGGTATAATCTGTTTGCTTTTCGTCGTATTTTCCCAAGTTAGGAATGAGTGCCCCGGAAAGAATATGCAAGGCTGTTGTTTTTCCTGTTCCATTTCTTCCTACAATTCCAACCACTCTTCCTTTTTGTGGAAAAGGCAAGCGATGTAATCGAAATGAATTAACTCCGTAGGAATGAATAGGTGCGCCCCAATCCACATCCAGGTTGATAATTGTAATCGCACCAAAGGGGCAGATTTTGGGACAGATTCCACAGCCCGTGCACAATTCCTCGGATATTTGAGCCTTGAACTTGACCGTCTCTTGCGTAATACAATCTTGTCCGCTGCGGTTTACGGGGCATTTTCGCTGACATAGCCAGTTGCATTTGTCCGGGTAGCATTTGTCGTGGTCGATGACCGCGATACGTTTCAAGCTCATACGATGTATACTCATTCTCCTAGGAGCTCAAAAAGAGCATAGCCATGAGGAGAGTAAATAGTCCAACGAGCACGAATCCGCCCCAGAATGCCACGCCGAGCATTCGTTCAAGTGCTAAAAGGGGTTGTTCCAATCCGTGATAGTGAGTAAACACGATTCCCCATGTAACGAGGGTGATGCCAATGCAGAACCATCCGGCTTTGCTAAGTGATCGCATATTAGTTGTGCGTGCGTGAAGGTTTTAAATAAAAGGTCTAATCGCCCTAATTCTTGAATGAAAATCCTTTCCAT
>CAYHNT010000050.1:0-2700 GCA_964358055.1 uncultured archaeon
TCATCAAGCAAATCCATAAAGAAGTCATAGACTGGGACGAAAAAGCAATGGACTCTCGCACGAAAATACGATTGATTGACCGAATAGGAGAATACGACTTTCGTTTAGTTGAAGGCGCGAATGAACGCATCCAAATAGAAGCATTGCTCGCACAAATTGGACTTGTTGCGAGTGAGAAGAAATAATAAGCTGACCCCAGCTAATGGGTCATGGCACGCTCGAAAAGAGTTGGTTCAAGAACAAAGCCAAATTCGTCACCCCACTACACACCCGAACGGGCGAAAGCCCGAATTGCGGAGCAAATTCACCGAAGCAGATTGCTACAAGGCAAGGTGAAAACAGTCCGAAAAAAACCCCGATCAATTTTGGTTGAATATAATGAAAAGTACAAACCCTATCAATGGACAGACAAAAACATTGAGAGGGTGGAAAATGCGCTTCGTTTTGCTGCACCCGTTATGGGACTGCACGAAAAACACTCAACAAAAAACCTTCAGCGGCGAAATGATCGAGAGGTAACAACGTTTTTCTATGACTATGATCCGCGTACAGAATATGAATACTGGGGAAATAGGGGACACCGCATTGTTTCACATAAACGAGACCAGCACCAGACAGTAGAACGACGCCGATTTACGGACAAAAAAGGAAAGCCCGTTTTTGAAATTGTGGACGTTTTCAATGTGTATGAGGATGGTAAACATAAAAGTTGGCCATCTCCTCAATCCATAATCCGCTTCTACGCTCACCCTGCCGCGGTTATACTTGCAGAGCTTATCCGAAACCCTCCGTCCAATGCTGAAGCGATACGAACATTTGTCTTACGCAAAGTGGGCGCCCCCATCGCACGAGACGTGGTTGAGAGCACACCAGATATAGCAACACATGAAATGGCATGGAAACGCAGAAAAGGAAAACCGGGAGAAATGAAACCGATTGCTAAGATTCGCACGACCGAAAATGTTACGCTCAGTGCAATAAAGAACGCCCGAAGTGTCATCCATACCCACCCTGGAAACCACGTATTCCCTTCTTCCATCGACATAGGCCGATTCATTCATAGCATCAAAAATGGGACCAAATTTGAACATGTGTTTGTCGTGTCATCCAAAACCGGAAAAGAATTGGGACGAATTACGCTCAAAGCAACTCCAAAACTACGACGTGCTATTCGACAAAATACTCCCATTATCCGTACCGTGATGGAACGGGAAAACAGTCCGTATGGACCCTTCGGATTCTTCGACTTCGAGGCACTCATGCGCGAAGGAATGCGAATCCGAGTAAAACCCGCTGCGGGATACATGTTTGAAGAAGGATTCTTCGTTCGACCAAGGGCGCGATACATCCACCGTCAAAACTAATTTCAAACATCACATTGAATTAATTAGAAGAAGTCCAATAATCTTTTTTGATGAAAAACACGGTCCAATAACTTGCTATTTTTCTTCCATTGATTCATTGAAACAGTCAACTTTGACTCCAACGTGTTTAATGCCCTTTCCAATGTTTCAAACAACTGTGGTTCTTGTTCTATAGCATTGCGAGTATTTTCCAACACCTGCCAAACTCCCATGCTTTGTTGGTAGCCGGGGCCGATTTCTCTAAATATTACGACTGCCGCTTGTTTTCTTATTTTATTTAATCTCTCGAGAACCGAAAATCGGGCCGCATAATAACCACCTGCCACATTCTCGGCGTAGTCTTTCCTTCCTTCATAAAACTCGTGGTCACAACTCATGTGTACTTCCTTCATTTCTTTGGCCCAAAATGAGCCTGGACGATACGCTTCCATAATATCGAACGCCCACTCTCGAGGCATGAGCAAGATATAGAAATGATTGTCTAAGAAGTGAGATTCGTATAAACGGTATTCATTTATTTGTTGGAAATCTTTTACACGATCAATCAGTTGTTTCCCAATAGTATCCTGAGACGCTGTCAAAGACCACCTCGTTGGAACAAGCTTTCGATTTTCTTTAACACCTAATGTTCCGGCTGAAAGTAATTTGGAGAGGTGATAAATTGGAATGTCCTTGTGATACAATTCTTCCATCGCCGTGGCAGCTTTCACGTGCGTGTCAGAAACCAAATACTCCACTTTGTCTGGAATCTTAGGATTTTCCTGCAAACTAAACTCTTTCAGATTACCTGTAGGACCCATCGGAGGTGCATCGTTTGAAAATTCAAGTTTCATTTGAGGAATCTTAGTTAGTTCCACCTCCACGTCTACTTTTTCGGAGGCCATGGCGATTTCCTGGATTTTTTGAAGCTCATTCGAAGGATCTTTGGCTGCGTGAATGGAAATAGGCATGTTTGAACGAACAAGTTGCGTGCGGTAGCCTACTAATTCTTCTAAACTTTTACCAAACCAACGCTCAGGATTATCCAGTATATCTGCGGAATCCGCATCCATAGTTTGAGTAGGAGACATGGGGGCGATTTTGACTTTAGGATACCCATAATGCGAAACAAAAATAGAAGGAGGAGAAGAACCTGAGAATGATTTCTCTTTCATCTGGGCCACACTCTTTTGTTTCACCTCATATTTCTCCAGAATCCAACACGTGGGACCACACCATAAACGTCCACGGCACTTAACGCAGGTTTCAGGAGAGAGTTTCACGGGCTCCATGTCTTTACTAACGCAAAAAGACCTTTTGAAGCCAACGGAAGGGAAACGCCATTAAAACCTATTTG
>CAYHNT010000051.1:0-2614 GCA_964358055.1 uncultured archaeon
TTGCTCGTGCGCCCACATCTTCGGATCATAGTGCGAATTGAAAATATAGTTGAAGTTTTCCTGACCGATTCCGATAATGGCCGTTTTCGGATTCTCAAAAATTCCCTTGATTGCCATCGGCCATACGAATCCTCTGGCCTGAGTCTTCGTATCTGAAAGGGATATCGTCGCAAGACGTCCAAGCACGGCGTTATGCTGTATCCACTGCGCATTCCTATTGAAATAGAAAAGGATTCCAAGGAGCACGACAAGACCGATTACTCCTCCAGCGATTGCACGAGAGTGATTTGATTGCCCTTTCTCTTTTCTTCCAAAAAATGAATATATGAGACAAAAAATTATGATTCCAGCTATCCAACCAAGAATCGTTCCTCGAGTCGCAGTTTGGAACATGATGAAGGAAAAGAAGCCTGCAAGCACTGAGTATATCCAAACAAATACACTACTGCTGCCCTTGAGCGAAATCTTGCGAGCATGTGCTGCGAACGCCATGTATCCTGCTAGAAATGCATTGATGAGCATGTACACCGCCATGTATGCAGAATTTCCGAGAGAAGCATCGACACGAGTAGCTCCCTGATGCGTTTCTGCCCAGCCAAAGAACTGAAAGAGTCCGTAAAATGCCGTTATACCGCCAGCGATTAGAACGACATTAAGAAATCTATGCCAATTTTTTCGTCCATCCAGAGTCGAGATTGAAGCACCAAAGATGCTTGAAAGAACAATAAAGTACGCCCAGAGATGAATAATCGTCATCCATCCTTCCATTCTCTCAAAGTTTGACCAGACGCTTCTCAGAAAATTGAATCCGAAAATATCAGCAATGAAAATGATGATTGTAAAAATAGCGATGTAAATCGTCAACGAATTTATGCGTGGAGCGATGCTCGCATCCGTACCAGCAACAGAAGTTCCCTTTTCCCGAAGGACGAGAATGAGCCAGAGGGCAAAAACGATCTCAACGATGATGCGGAATGCGAAGGCTTTACCAGTAATAAATGGAAAGAAAAGCGGATTAGCGACGTAGAGCGGAATAAATGCTATGACTGATAAGCCGATTACGATGGAATTCTTTAGGATTGAATTGGTTGTTGATGGCATTATTGTGGACTTATTTTTAATGATATTCGGCAATAATATCATATTTTCCCCAAGCACAGCACTAAGTGGCGTAAACTAATCAATAGCTTGGACGTGATTAGTTAGTAATTATATTGGCGCGCGAAGAGAAATTCCCATATGGAGCCGTTCGTTGTTGCAATACGCAAGATATTTTTTAATGGCACGATTGAGAGGCCACACGTTTTTTCTTACCTTATCTAGACATTCTTCCTAGAGCGTTCTGTCGAATCTTTCTATATGCGCATTGTCATTGGTTTTCTGATTCTCGTAAAACGATGATTTTTTGAACTTAAGGAATAAACCAATTTCCAAACCTAGGTGGTGCACTTCAAGGTTGAATGTGCCTACGAACTAGTTGACAATTTGTAGTGATTGTAGTATAATACTAACTAGATGATTTTTGTTACAAACAACTCTAACTTGATTTGATGATCAGGGACAGAAGTCACTTGAAAAATAAAGGAATCCTGCATGAACATGCGAGAGAGATTTTCAGAAAAACGAAAAAAGTTCTACGGATTATACACTTGGATAATGCAAAAGCATGATGATCTTGGAAAAGCGGGGAAAGGCCATCGTGGCCACGGTCCAGATCACGACATCATGGTCGCACAATATTGCCTTCTTATCGCTGAGGATGAAGTCGTCGCCGAGATGGCGTGGTGTGCCTCCCTGCTTCACAGTTTCGACCGGATGTTTGGTGACCAAGCCGAAGAGATGATCATTTTGGGAATGGACTTCTTGTATGGGAAGTTTGATCATGACCAACGCCAAATCATTCTCAAAGCTGTTCTCGACCACAGCAAGCCTAACGCTACTGAGGACAGCGATGTTACAGTCGTCCTTAAGGATGCCGATAAGCTGGCAAATGTCGTTTCAACTGTCATCGCTCGTTCTGGCCAGTTTTACAATGACATTCCAGTCATCGAGCTTGGATTCACCAATGGTATGGGCTGTCACCCCAAAAGCACGTATTCGGCACCCCGCTCGTGCCGCGATGACATCGTCAGCGCAATGGGATGGGAAAACGATTTGAAATTCGGATTGCGTCTCTCAAAATCGAAGGAGCTTGGGAAACCCAAATTTGATTTCCTGCGCGGATACTTCCAGCAGATCGAAGCTTCATTCAGAGAAGTCGGCCTCGACCAGTGGCCAATCCCTGAAACCTGAAAAAGGAAAAATCAGCCCGCGTCGAGCAATCGACGCGGGTTTTTTCTTATGTAAATAAGAAGGAATCCCTAGCTTATTCTTCTTCTAAAATTCAAGTTGACACCTTTTGACACTTCCTATATCATTGAGATAATCATATGATTGAAGAAATCAAACCTCTCGCCGTCTACACGACCAACGAGACCAAGCAGGTCTTGAGGATTAGTGACAGCACGATAAAAAGAATGCTTAAAAAGGGCATGATCCGCGCAAACAAAGTCGGCGGACAATACCGCATCCTCGGGAAAGAAATTCTCCGACTCGTCTCCCCCGAGCTCGAGAA
>CAYHNT010000052.1:0-2509 GCA_964358055.1 uncultured archaeon
TTCGCGTTTTAGGCGCATCTTGAAGTAATCCACTCGCTCGCGCATGTCCATTGCATGCAGGTATGCCCACTTTCCTGTTTCCCATGGGGTTAGTGTGTCTTGGATGTATTGCGCTTTTTCTTCGGGATTCTCGATGCCTTTGAGTTGGTATAGTACGAGGAGCTGATAATATGCCTCATACTTGTCTTCGATTGTCGTTCCGCGATAAACCTCAATTAATCGTTTGTCCAAATTGCTCATTATTTCACCTTCTTCTGCTGCGTCACCGTGACGGTTCGCTCCAAAATTGCTATACGGGTTTCCAACATCTCTTGTTCGAAAACCTTAGCCATGACGTTACATAAATAGCCAACGCAGTTTGCTTGATTGACGGCAATGCGATTCATTCGCACGTCGTTAATTGTCTGCTCTAATAGTTGGAGAACCTGTGTAGAACTTTTCACCTTCACTTCCTCTGAGGCTGGTTGATAAACCGCCTTCCGACCATTTTGACCGCCTAAAACTTTAGCTGCTTGGCGCTTTTCAACAATTTCAGGGACTTGTGAGTGCGCAAAGCAATACTCATCGTTAGTAATTGCTTGCGCCTGACAAACTTCCCCATCTTCTCGTATGTGATTGCATTCCATCATGACCATCCCCCACATGTTATACTTGTTCGACAAATTCTGATTCAACGATGGGCTTGAAGGCATCTGGTCGTGATTCCAAACCTTTTGTTGAACTCGGATTGTCATCGGACTCCGAACTGGACCCTGTTTCAAGTGGTTCAACAGGCGTTTCCTGACGTTTTATCCAGCTCGGACATGTATAGGAATAGTTGGCATATTGCTTGCAATATTCCTCAATGATTGGTTTGTCTTCAACAATGACTGAGATGCACTCAAATGCGCGGGCAAGCTCTTTCTCTCCAACATTTTGCCATTGAACTCGGACTCCTGATGTTAATCCGAAACTTTGCGAGGCGTCTTTCCAGTAATACCATTTTCTTTCGCGTTTCTCGCTGTGGGCAAGTCCCGCGTTGAAGAGCTCGCGACATTTCTTGTAACACCAATCTGTCGATTTTCCACTTAAGTCGGCAAGACCATATTTTGTAATCGCCGAATTTTCCCCCACGGGAAGAAAATCCAAAATTTCAATCGCTGCGCGCGAACATTGGGACTTTGTTGTCGCGTGCAGATAATCCCATACGAGTATTGCCAGCTCAACGTCCTCGGGAGTGGCCAAAAACGCCTTACGAGTCTGCCCGTTCCCGACCAATGTTATCTCGTTTCGAATGCAATACCTTACCTTCGTAATAACCTTCACCAATGTTGTGAACTCAGGGAAGAGGCGACGGTTATTGACGTCTGGGAATTCCAAAAAGTCGCCGAATGGAATGAAAACGTCCATGTCGTTCTCTTTTAGGATTTCGTCATTTAATCGCATACAGAATCCTATTTCCTTGGTGGGGCTTTGAATTTGTAGTTGCCAAAGCCGCTTTACGTGGTGGTGGAAAACCATTTCGTCTTGCTTTTTTGATTCGTCGGGGTTGCCGAGAAGAAGCCGATTTTTTATTTGGTCGTCTCCGATGGTGGAAACTGAACTGAACCAAACCGATTTTCTCCCGCGTAATTTTAGGTTTCGGTGCTCCTTCTTGTTTTTGTCATTGGTATCGACCGTCCAATGCTCGGGTTGCATGTTCTGACTGGGGGAGTCTAACAGCATTCGCAAGAAAGCCATCTTTTCCTCGTCTTTTGGATTGATGGTTACTTCTGGAAAATGGATTATTACTGCATCCATGTTTCTTTTTTCGGACGCGTAATAAAATGCCTTGTCCGAGAAGCTTCCGAGCGCTACTTTCCGGTTTTCTGGGAAGAGCTTCAATATCGTATTTGCTGTGTGACCTTTCCCCTTTCCACTTTGACCTGCACAATAAACGTGAATAGGGTCAACTTCGGGGCCGAGACCAAGCGAATGCGCGGCCAGGATGTGAGCCAACAATAATGGTTCATCCCCGATGTGCATTTTGGATGCGACGTTGAGTAAAAACGGGATGGGGTCGTTTTTCACTAACCAAAGGTTTGGATTCGCATACTCTTCTTCGGTGATGGTGTCTGTCATGCTTCAATTCCCCCTTTGAAATTTCCTGTAGGAGTATCCGTCAATCCCAAGATGAGGTAGGCTTTACCTTCCGCGACCGCGGGTGTAATCGAAACAAAACCATTTGTCGCGTATCCGTTGACAAAAACGGCGGGTATCCGTACCACAAAGCATTTTCGGTCCTTGAAATAGAGTGACCGAAACGCTTTGAGAGAATTGAACACTTCAAACTGACGGGGTGATGCGCCGTGCATCTGAATTGCCATCGGCGCCCCCTCTTTCCTTATATTCGTCTTCTGCTTCATATTGTCCGTCCTGTGGTTGGCTGTCCGCCAACCACTCTTCTTCTTTTTTATTAGGCGAATACCCGCCGGGGTTGGGCCGAGGAAGGTACTGAAAGCATTCTATATGGGGACGGAAGAGATGTTCA